>JAUZOQ010000041.1 GCA_030706385.1 Bacteroidota bacterium
GCGATCGCCATCGTGCGCGGCCTCTGGATGACACTCCAACAGATCCGGCGCGGGCTCGTGTTCCAGAGTTCGCAGTAAGAATCCTGATCTCGAATCCCACATCCGGATCAACAGCCCGCCGGCCGATTCTACCGTCACAAATCGCTTCTTATCAGCCGAAACGATGACCTGCTCGATAGGCCTCCGCAGCCCTGCGCTAACCCATTGCGGCTGGATCGCTTGGCAGAAGAGGCCTCCCGTCGTGGCGCCATACTGCATTAGGAAGGCAATGAATACGAGACCCTTTTTCATTTGGTCATGATCAAAGATTTAGTAATCTTTCTTGAACCGGTATCAGGTGTGAGCAACTTCGGCACAGGTAAAGTGATTCCGCACTTTTTGTTGACCTTCTTGATCATATATTCACTAATGACGGGAGTCTTCGCTTCGTTATGCTGATGCATCATGAAGTAGATATCCTGAATTCCGGCCTTTAGCCATTTATCGATGCGGTTAATCCATGCATCGATACGGGGATAATCGGTGGGATGAATGTTGTTGCCGACGAAACGGATAAATGCTTTCGGAATTGGAAGCTCTGTGTGAACGCAATCGCGACGGCCTGAAGTATCGGTAATCACCCAACCGTTTTTATTCGATGCCAAGAATTCGTAGAGTTTATCGCGATAATCCGTCGTAAACCAATCAGTATGCCGGACTTCAACGAATACTTCCAGATCCCTCGGCAGTGCGAGGAGATAGTCCTTCAGCGCTTCGAAATTTTTCGTGCCGAAGTTGTTCGGCAACTGCAGGAAACATGGCCCGCGCTTCTTGCCGAAGGCATGAATGGATCCGAGGAAGCTTGAAGTTAGCTCTTCGCAATTCTTCAATCTCCGGTAATGTGTGATCCCTTGGTAGAACTTCGGGCAAAAAAGAAAATCCTTCGTTGTGCTCTTTGCCCAATTCTTAATATCTGCCGGAGGGTAGATCTTGTAGAACGATGCATTGAGTTCTATACAACTGAAATGCTTCGCGTATTCGGGAAGATAGTCCTTCTCTTTCGTCCCTTTCGGATAGAGAATTCCATTCCATTCTTTGCGGCCCCATTTAGCGCATCCGAAATGCACCCTGCCCTTTCCTTTGCTCTTCGCTGCTTTGAGAACATCCTTTGTTCGAGCCGAATCTGGAGGAAGCGAGTGATCGATCGCATCCAGTTCGCCGGGCTCTACTCTTCCAAATTCCATAGTATAAGGTCAATCTCAGTCGTCGACGAGTATCCTCACTGCGATACAAGCGTACATTATGATTGACAGGCCGTCAACGTTTGCCCCAGCTAATGAATTTCTCAAACCTCTATCGGAACATTCAAGTAGGGGTTTGCGGCAAGTTTTCCACCTCCGCTACTACGAATACTTCTACTCTGGGAAATTTCCGATTGCGAAGATAAGACCAGTATTGAACCACGATCGCTCTGATGAGAACACTCCCTGAAAATGGAACTCCATGCCACACCATGACAGTAGTCTGAGATACCATTTGAACGTAAGCGGTACGGCAATGTACCTACTCTCTCGTTGAACCAGAGTTGCATGATAGTCTCCGCTAGAGAACCATGAATCGTCGTCGTAATATCCATTGATCGCCGAACTGTGAATCGTACTTGCGATACCAATTCCGGCGGTGATCGTGAGGTCTCCCGGTAATCTGCGGCCGTAGCTTAATGATATAATTTGTTGTTCGTTCTCAGGATAGCTTGTCTCTTCGTAGGAGAAGAACGCTTCCGATCGAAACGTAACAACCTTCCCTCCACTCATGTGAGCATAGGTCAGCTGGAAGACATTGTTCGATGCAATGACCGTGAGGTCCAGCGTACCTCCTCCTTGTGACATCAGGTCCCAAACGATCCCTGCTCCCAGCATGGAGTTCACCTTTCCCGCCCAGAGGAAACCCGAACCCTGTCGCTGAACGTCTTCAGAAGTATCTATGCCTGCACCGATCTGAATTTTCGAACACAGATCGGGTACAAGTGTCTCGTGAGAAGAGGGCTCGATGGTCAAGCAGAGTAAGTATTGTCCTTCCGGAACAGCTCGAATCCATGTCGTCTTTGAATTGTCCCTTCCATAATGGCGAAATCCGATCGAATCGAGAAAATCGGGATTCTTCAACGTCGTCTGTGTGGGGAATGCTTTGATATCCTTAGGAGGTGTGCGTCCTCTAAGCACAACCAGCCCATTGGCGCGATTGGTCAGTTGATAGGTAATAACGATCCGTCTCGGCGTTGGATATGGGTTATTAATTGTCAATGTACCGAGCGTGCTATCGGATCGCCATTGGTCTATAGAGCCACTCGGATTCTGAACGAAGGTAAGGCTTGTCTCCCATTGTGGCTGAGCGAACGATTCGGATGCGGCGATAAAGCTGCAAGAAGCAATGAGAACCATCAGAAATTCTCTGATCATTACTTTAGTTGGCTATTCCTTAACTTGTTGGTGCCACGACCTGAGATATTGAGTACCAATATCCATGCCAGTCCTTCGAATAGCGAATGCAATTGAGAAAGTGGCAATTACCGGCCTGCAGAAGAGAGTTGCCCGTCTGAGGCGGAGTAATATTTCCTTACTCTTTCTTCATATTTTTCCTTCATCGGCTACTCTGAATCAAAATGCAAGATTCCGTGTATTTTAGAGTGCCGGAACATTATCCGTTAACTGCATTTGATCCTATGAAATATTTTCATCTCTTCTCTGTATTGATCCTGGTCCTGATCGTGACGCTCGATGTTTCTCGTGCTCAGATCCTCAAGACAGGCGAACCCTATCCCGATGATCCAGCCGCACGCGAAGAGTACGACTACATCCGGCTGCGCGATCCGCGAACAAAAGAGATTCCGCCATATATCGGCCAAAAAGAATATGAGTTCGCCTCCAAACTTCCGAAGCATGATCCGTTCGGCAATCGTTCGAATGCGCCGTTATCTGATGAATGGCTTCCTGCGGGACCTTCGAATCAATCCGGAAGAATTCAGGCGATCGGCATCGACATTCTCGATGAGAACAACATGCTTGCCGGCTCGGCATCCGGAGGAGTGTGGAGATCGATCGATGGCGGAGCATCATGGGTAAAAGTCACACTTCCGAACGATGAGCAATCGGTAAGCGCTATCGTGCAAGATACACGCAAAGGGAGAGAATCAACCTGGTACTATTCGACCGGAGAACTGCTCAGCACAACAGGACGTCGCGAAACAAGCAACATCCGCACACATTCATGGGGAAACGGTATCTATAAATCGATTGATAATGGAGCTTCGTGGAATGCCCTTCCTGCAACCGTTACGACGAGTGAACATACTGCAGCAATAAATTTTACCGGCATTTGGAATCTTGCCCTCGATACAAGAAATCTATCTGAAGATATTATCTATGCTGCTTGTTATGGCGGCATCATGAGATCATCCGATGGCGGAACAACATGGACGAACGTGCTGGGTGACGACTCGGTAAAATGTTTCAACTCGGAGATCGTTATCGGAGCAGCCGGTACGCTCTATGCTGCCATCGGCACTGCATACGACGGAACGGTCTCTCCGCATCAAGGAGTCTGGCGCTCGACCGATGGAATCCATTGGGCAAATATTTCCGGCTCTACAGTACCAAGCCTTATCCGCCGCTCACGCCTTGGCTTATCGCAATCCAATGATAACATTCTGTATTTTCTGACCGAGACTCCGAAGGAGTGGAGCATGCCGGATACGGAGTTCACCACAACGAACTCCTTTTCCAAGTACACATATCTTTCCGGCGATGGCAGCGGCTCGGGCGGTAAGTGGCAGGCACGGACTGTGCCCTATCTCTACGATGCCGAAAGCTACTATTATTCTCTTGGCGGATACGCTCTCATGCTTGCCGTTCATCCCGATGATGCAGAAAAAGTATTTATCGGTGGGACGAATCTCTATTATTCTGCGACAGGGTTCAATGGAACATCGAGTTTCCTGAAGATCGGTGGCTATCCGTTCACCATGATGCCCGGTACGCTGCATCCCGATATGCATGCATTTCTTTTTTCCCGAACCGATCACTCGAAGATATTCCTCGGCACCGATGGCGGCGTCGCCGAACTCGACGACTTTATTGCTAACGATGATACATGGAAGACATTGGATAATGGCCTGGCTTCGGCACAAGTCTACCACTCCTCCCTCGATCATTCGAAGGAAGGAGATTATTTTATTCTGAGCGGTTTGCAGGATAACAATTCATTCGAGACACAATCTGCTTCATTCGAAGATCCGTGGTATGTTGTCAGCGGCGGCGATGGCATGACGACGGCTATGACTAACGGAGGCTCGCAGCTTTTCGGTTCGTGGCAAAGCGGAAATATTGCCTGCTTCTATAATGACGGCGTCTATATTTCCTACATCGGAAATCTTCCTCCTCCTTCTTCGCTCAGTGTCTCGACCTTCTTCACCAATTACATTCTTGAACCGAATTATAACAACGAACTCTACCAAGCAGAAACCGATCAATTGTGGCGATACGACGGTGTTTCCGTTCTTCCAGGAGAAAGCGGCAACATCCAGTCCCGCTGGACGGAGATCGCACCCGTCTTCGATGCACTTCATCCACTCGGCGCTTTCATTACGACATTCGGGTTTGCGACCGATGTTCAGGATCGACTATTTTTTGGTACGAATATCGGGAAGGTCTTTCGCGTAGACGATGCGGCTCAGGCACCATCACTACATGAAATTTCCGGATCCGATTTTCCGAAAGATGGATTTGTTGCCGGAATCGACGTCGATCCGATCGATGCCAATCATATCATCGTCGTCTTCTCGAACTATCATGTGCAAAGCGTTTTCCGCACAACTGACGGCGGCAAGAATTGGTCTGCAATTGGAGGAAATTTGGAAGAGCTTCCTGAAGGTGCGGGCTCCGGACCCTCCGTCAGATGCGCGAAGATCCTGCATACGCCAAAAGGGACGATCTACTATGTCGGAACAAGTGTCGGACTGTATTCGACGATGACGATCGACGGAGCAAATACGATCTGGGCACAGGAAGGCACGACGACGATCGGCAATCTCATCGTCGAATCACTCGATGCACGGCAAAGCGACGGGATGGTTATTGCCTCAACGCAGGGAGGCGGTGTATTTAGGAGTGTTCCGACAAGCGGTGTAAGCAATAGCCCTTCTCCTTTTCAACAATCTCTGATTCTTGAACAGAATTATCCTAATCCTTTTTCCAATCGCTCGGCTTTTCGCTTCACGATCGCAAAGCGATGCGAGGTCTCGATCGATCTCTATAATGCCCTCGGTGAGAAAATGAAAGTATTAGCTCATTCTTCGTATGAAGGGGGAAGTTATACGATCGATCTATCGGGAAAGACTCTTTCAGCAGGAAATTATTTCCTTCACGTCACTGCAGGAAGTGCTGTTGCGACGAAAATGATCACGATCGTTAAGTAATCGTATTACCAGAGCCACGGCAGAAGCCTTTTTGTGTGCTTCATGTACTCGCGGTATTCAGGAAATTTTCCAAGTAGCAATTTTTCCTCAAAGCGCAATTTTATCAATAGGTCCAGAAGAAGAATTATCCAGATCACATAGGAATACCACGTACCGATATTGATCGCGACTCCGAGCATAGCCAAAAGCACTGCCGCGTACATGGGATGCCGCATGAGCCGATATGGCCCACCCGAGATAAGTTGAGCATCTTCTTTAGGGACCGGCTGGATTCGTATATTGCCGAATCGCATCGTGAAGATCGCCCACAGTCCTAGACCGGTTGCAACGGTGATCATAATGACGGTAAGTATCGCGAGAGGAACGCCGAGTAGGAAGTAGATAAGAAGTGCAATACATAGGAATTGCACTCCGACCATTGCATATGATTCGGTCTCCAGTTTTTGCATGAATTCATAACAAAAATGGAGACCGAATCAAGCGATAATTATGATGTTGCCAGTGCACCCGTCAGTTGCTGCTGTGCCATTGCGGCAGTGCCGAGCAATCCGCCCATTCCCATGGATTCGACTGCCGTACTCGGTACGATCATCATCGCGCCCTTCTCCTTCAATCCTTCATAAAGCATGTTCATCGCACGAAGATGCAGTGCCGTCGGATTCGATTGATACGATTTCGATGCCTGGCTGAACATATCGGCGATCTCCAGCTCTGCCTCGGCAAGAATGACGCGCGCACGTTTCTCGCGCGAAGCCTGTGCTTCGCGGCTCATCGCATCCTGCAAGGCCGAAGGAATAACGACATCGCGCATTTCCACCGATTGTACAGTAACGCCCCAGGGATTGGAACGGCCGTCAATGAGCTTCTGCAATTCTTCTTCGATCCGCTCTCTTCCTTTGAGCAGATCGGCAAGCGACGTCCTTCCGATGATATCGCGAAGCGCTGTCTGCGATGCCCAGCTGATCGCGCTTTCATAGTCTTGAACTTCCAGAGCCGCTTTCTCCGGATCGTGTACCATCCAGAAGAGGACGGCATCGACATTCACCGGCACGGTATCCATTGTTAATGTTTGTTCGGCGGCGAAGCTTGTCGTCATCACACGCTGATCGATCCAATCGCTGACCGAATCGATGAACGGAATGATCCAGAAGATGCCGGGGCCGCGAAGTCCGATATATTTACCGAATCGCAGGACAACTCCCCGCTCCCATTGCTTGGCAACTTTCGGCGATTGCATCAGAATTCCTCCGGCAACAATTCCGATGATTGCAATAACCGGAGAATCTGCTTTCGATGACACGAGAATACCGATTCCCGCCGGAACAAGGAACAGGATCAGGCTCAGGATATTGAACCGAACCTGAGAAGGCAGATCCAGGCTTGGTTGGTTCTGCCGGTTTTTCGAGGCCACTTCTCCGAGCGCTTCGATGATGCTTTTGAATGCCATTACATTATCCTCCTTTTTTATGAACTGTCTTTTGTGATGAAATACTTTGGATGATCTCTTCTATTGAAAATCCCAAACTCATGGATGCTGTTACGAATTTTTCCGATAGTTCGGCCAATTCGCGCTTGCGGTCACGCGCCGATTCTTTCTTATCGGGTTTGGTGATGAATGTCCCTACTCCGCGCTTTGTCGCCAGCACTCCATCCCCTTCAAGCTCGGCATAGACCTTTGCCACGGTATTCGCATTGATCTTTAATCTGACGGCCATTTCGCGAACGGTTGGCAGCTGGTCCCCTTCGCGAAGCGTGCCGCGGGCAATGAGACCGCGGATTCCCTGCCCGAGCTGTGCATAGATCGGAAGCGGGCTAGAGGGGTCGATATCGAGCGAAAAATTCATTGTCCTATTGTACTACAATAATAGTACAATATCGGTTCCGGCAAAAGAATGGATATTGTTGCGCCGGCTCACGTTAAACTATTTTCTGCTTCAGGCGTTCTAAAACGTCATGAAATACGCCTTTCTTCTGCTCATTCTCTTTCTCTGCCGAGCCGCATCGGCGCAGCCAGCGAATGTCACGATCAGCGAAACGACCTTATTCGATGGCGAGCCGTATCTTGCTGCTAATCCTACGAACGCGGATAATCTTGTCATCGCATGGATGTCCTACGTACCGAATCCTGCCGTACCGATTCTCGATCAGATCGGCATTCGCGTCAAGTCATCATTCGATGGCGGAAAAACTTGGGGAAACGAACTAACGATGCCGCATTTCGTACCTACGTATCACTCCGCCGATGTCTCCATGGGATTTCACCGTGACGGCACACTCTATATTGAATATATCGATTACCGCGAACGCCCCGATTCCGGAGTTATTGTCGTTGCGCATTCGACCGATGGCGGAAAATCATGGAGCGCTCCGATCAAAGCGTTCGATCTCTATGACAATGACGATAAGCCGATCGACCGACCTTGGATCGCAATCGATAACTCGGGCAGTGCAACCGACGGCACGATCTATATCACTACAAAACCTGCTCCGTTCGATACACTTCCGAACCGGCCGTATATGAAGTACTCAACCAATGGAGGGATGACCTGGAGCAAGATCGATACGGTCGATGGCGGCGACTATCCGACGACGCTCATCGCTGCACCAATGGTCTCTCCGGCAGTAACTGCTTCAGGTGTCTTTTGCGCTACCTATGTGAGCTGGAGCCTCAGAAAATCCGCCTTTCCACGCTACACACTTGCCACTTCCACGGATTTCGGGCATACCTACACTCGCACAACGATCAATACTCCGAAAACGGGATTCAACAAGGATACACTTTCAAAACTTGGATATCATCTCTCTGTTGATCCAAGCGATCCCATGAAGATGCTTTTCGTCTGGCCCGATTCGCGAGATGGAGATAACGATGTCTATTCGTCCTATAGTATCGATGGCGGAGCTACCTGGAGTGCAGGACTTCGCGTCAATGACGATCCGATAAACAATGGAGTATGGCAGGATCTGATCTGGTCGAATTTTTCCGATAACGGCAAATGCGTCGTAAGCTGGCGCGATAGACGCAATGGCGTCGGAACAGAGTATGCGCAAGGCTCCGATATCTATTTTGCCGTATCAACCGATGGTGGAAAATCTTTTGGCAAGAACATTCGTCTATCCGATCAGACGGCTTCGTTCAATCAAGTCTTGAATGGAGCAGGAAATGATTTTCATTCTACGTCCATCGTGCACGATTCGATCTGCGCCACATGGGGAGATGTGCGAACAGGAAAACTTACGATCTATTTTGCGAAGGCATCGCTGGCCGATGGAATTGCAGCCGTAACGACTCTATCCGACAGAGGGTCAGATGGAGTTTCAATTTATCCAAATCCAACGTCGATCGCAATTACGATTGAGCTTCCCGGTTCTCCCTCGGCTGAAGTTTTCATCTATGATATCAGCGGAAAAGAAGTCTATCATGAAGGTGTAGCGAGTATCCATAGCTCCTCCGTTCGATCACTCGATCTCTCGAATCTCGGAGATGGAGCTTACACGCTGTTAGTAAGAACTCCGAAGGAAATTTACGCGAAGAAACTTACGGTAAGACACTAAGGATTCAGAGCCGTGATCCGCGCTTTTCCGTAATTAGCCAAATTGCCGTGAAGCCTGCAAATTGAGCTATATTTGCAGGAGCCACTTGCGTTATGAAACAGCTCCTCATTCTCCTCGTGCTCCTTGCTCTCCAACTTGAGATAGAGCCCCTCTGTGCTCAGCAAATCCAGTGGAAAATCGTTGCTCAGAATGCCTTACAGGTCGCAGAGCCGAACGGTATCCCGCAATGGGGTGCGATCAAAGTACATGACTCTACCATACTTGCAGGATGGCGGAACATGGTCCTTTCTACCGATCTTGGAAAAACGTGGACAACGCTGACAACTCCGATAACGAATTTCGTCATGGATGTCGATATCTACGATCAAAACACTTTTGCCTTTATCACCGAAAGCGGGGCATACTATTCTGCCGACCGCGGCAAATCCTGGAAGCAGATCAAGTCCGTCACGAATGGAAGGATCATCCTCTTCAATGGAGCGCCGAATAAAGTGATCGTCGGCGACGAAGCTTCCAAAGTACTTCTGATAACGATCGGCGGATCCGTCCAGATATTTTCATTTCCGAATTATCCGAACATGATCAGCATGGCGCATGCTGCCGATGGATCGCTTCGCGGCGTAGGATATACGTCGAATGACGAAGGCAGATTCTATTCGAGTTATGACGACGGCGCCAACTGGGTGATGCACGAACGCCTCAACGGCGGAGATAACAATACTTTCATTCTCGATCCCTCCGATCCGAATAGATTCGTCGTAGTCAATGAAGATTTCTATTTCACCACAGATGCTAATGCCGATCTTTTTCTGACAACCGATAACGGAGATACGTGGCAGGATCCTTATAGTAATCCACGCGGCCCGTTCGGTGATCTAACCGGCAGTGGAATAGCCGGATGCCATGACTATTTCGTAGGGACGGAAACTCGCGGCGTACTTCGCTCGACCGATCAGGGATTGACCTGGAATTCCATCGGCGGACCGCAAACTGCAATGGATTCACGCAGCCTTGGTGCAATTACCGATAGCCTGATCTTTGCAATCGATCAATCCGGATCGATCTGGTCGACCACTCCTCAAACGATCGGAACAGGCAGCGTCTTCACGACCGGATACGATTTTTTCCAGAAGTTAAGCATACTTCCCTGCAGTAATGCAGTGACTTCGGAGCTATACTTCATTTCGACTTCATGCATTAAGATCGGTATTACATCGCTTGAAGTCGTGGGTAAGGATTCTTTGCAATACTCGATCGTCGGCAGTGTTTCGAAGACGCCGAACTATCCCGATAGTATAGGGATCCGCTTCAGCCCGAAGCAAGGCGGCAAAACCGATGCAAGGTTAAAGGTAACGTTCAGCGATGGATCTTCGAAGTTGATCGATCTCGGCGTCACGGTTTCTCCCGTTCCGATAACTCTTTCCCGCGGTTCGCTCTTTGGCAACGATACCATCACGATCTGTTCGATCGACAGCAATACCCTCGTTCTTTCGGCAGCATGTCCGTTCGATATCTCGGCGATCACGATCGGAGGACCGGATGCAAGTTCATTTATTCTCAAAGGGAAGAAAACTGCTACGTTGCCCAAAGACTCGATTGTGCCCGTCGTCTGCATTCCATTACACACTGGCAATCTCGACGCTACCCTTCACTTGATCGGAAGCGACGGTCGAGTTTGGGATGTTCCGCTCAGTCTGTTCGTTGAACCGACTCCTCTTGCGATCGGGCCGGCTCATCCGTTCGGCAACGATAGCATCCTCGTCTGCTCAGCCGATAGTGCCCGCATTGTTCTCTCGGCACCGTGCGCGCTCGATCTTCGTTCGATCACGATAACCGGACCGGATGCATCGTCGTTCGTTCTGGAAGGACAGAATACTGCAGCGCTGCCTGCCGATTCTGTTGTAATGATCTCCTGCATTCCGCAACATAGCGGAAATTTGAAGGCAACGCTTCATCTTATCTCAAGTGACGGAAGATCGTGGGACATTCCCCTTGATCTCTTTGTACAGTTCACGCCTCTTCTAATCGGTGAGCAATCTCCATTTACGCGCGATACAATTCCCTATTGCTCCAATGATAGCGGAGTTTTCCACTTTACTGCCCCATGCAATCTTGATCTTGCTTCGCTCTCATTTACTGGCGTCGATGCCGCATCGTTTCAAGTTGAAGGAAAAAGTACTGCATCGCTTCCGGCAGATTCCATCATCAAGATCCTCTGCATACCTGAGCATGCGGGAAATCTCGAAGCTTTGCTCCATGTCGTCGGAGCCGACGGAAGATCGTGGGATATGCCGGTTTCCATATTCGCTTCTGAGCCACCACTGCAATATCGACCGGCAACGTTATTTGCCAATGATTCGATGAAGTTTTGCTCGACACTAGCCGATTCTATTTATTTATCGTCGCTGTGCGCACTCGATCTTGCTTCGATCACTTTCACGGGGGCCGATGCCTCATCCTTCAGCATAAACGGAAAAGCGAGCGCATCGCTTCCGAAGGATTCGATGATCTTCATCAGCTGCTCACCTCAGCGGGCCGGTTTCTTATCGGCGATGATCCATTTTGTTTCCGTGGGCGGCTTATCATGGGATGTTCCTCTTTCGCCTTTTGTGGAAGCAAGCCCGACGATTGAATTCGATACACGCACTATTGCCTCGGCATTCACCGATACTGTTGGCGGAGATGTCGTTATTCCGATCTCATTTTTGCATTCGGGATCCTCAGCGAACGCAGAGTTCACCGTTCATTTCGACTCTTCTGCACTCATCTATCGCAGTGTTTCCGATAGAGCAGGCTTCGATCATACGATCGGCCGGCCCGATGGCATATCGGCACGCGCTGCATTCAATACAACTGCCGATACGATCCTCTTCGCAAAGTTTTCTTTTTATCCGGTAGATTCGGCATGCACGAATATTACGATCGATTCGCTGACTGGCGCTGCCGGAAGCACGGCATGTTTGGATATACTCTCGAATTCACTTGAAGCCGAGATCTGCTCGCCTGCTGCCTGTGGCCGGACGACATTGGCTCGATTCGAAAGATTTGGAATGTTTCCGCAATTGAGCATCGTCCCTAATCCCAGCTCGGGCGTCTATACTATATCCAGCTCGAAACCACTCGGAGAAGTAAGGATTTTTGTCACCGATAGATTGGGAGTTCTAAGGTCTACGCAAACCGGAGAGTTAAGTGCGGAGAAGAATATGAAGCTCGATCTTGAATTCCTTCCTTCGGGAGTGTATTTTGTTCGGGTAAGTGGATCAAACAGAGTGATTCCAGTCCTATTAGAAAAGTAAGAGTCGAATCCATAATACTTCTAAAATCCTCCGATAACCTTTCCTAACGATTTTCTAAGTGCGAACCAGATAAATTGCAGGAATTCTTCGTCGGGTTTTCGGGCAAGCGTTGTTGTTGCCGATGTTGCCTTAATATCATCTTTATCGAGATTGCTCGAGCGCAGGACGAAAGTATTGGCGACAAATGTTTTCAACCCTTCCCACAGCCCGCGTGTAGCACCGGGCTCATTCGGAAGGATCTTCATGGAAAGGCCTTGATAGCGTGGCGTTACCGAAGTCCTCGCAGTATTTCCGTGAATATCCATTTTCAATGTTCCGCCTTCGATCGTTCCATCGGTGATCTCCTTCCGTTCGTTCGGAATAAGAAAATCGTTAAGGCGTTTGGCCGAAAATCTCCCGACCGATGCATCGATATCCATATCAAGCTCTTTATGCTGCAAGTGATAGTTTACCGTTGCAGTCACCGGAGCTTCTCCGAGGAAACGGGCGGAGATCCTGATCAAAGTCGGCGCACCGCAATCGGCCGATGACGTATCGGTACAATATGGAGTTGCGATCATGCGTGCGCGATCGAAGGTGACAACACCTGCTTCCTTGCTTCCCGGTGCGCGTTCGCGAATCCGGATCTTCCCGGAATCCAGAACGAGCGAATCGATATCGACAGGAAATTGGAATTCGCGTGCCAGCTCATTAGGCATTACTGCCGGAGGCGGATGCGGGTCGCGCGGTTTGCGCTTATCGGAATAGTAATCGAGTCTCCACTCGCCAACCGTGCACTTTTTTAAGGAAAGACATTTGCCTTCCATAAGTCTTTCGATGTCGAATCCTGTCAAATGAATATCGGCAGAGGAATACTCCATTCTTCCGCGCAGGTAATGGTGCATTTCTGCAAATGCCGTTTCGCTGTACTTCGGTCGTATCGAAAAACTATCGATCTCGACAAGTGAATCGGAGAGGCTGGTATGGATAGGCCCTGCTTCCATGAAATACACACTATCGCCGAGATCATAATGGATCTTCGGCATATCCAGATCTAAATGCTTCGAGTACAGCAATGGCTCGGAGATGAGTGTTACCTCGTCCAATCGAAAACCGGCAAGCCGTGCTGCTACACCATGATAAATTGAGTCAATACCGGATAATCGGAATTTTTCCGGCACTTCAATATTCATATCGGTCAGAATGATACTGTCGAAGGCGATCACCGGCAATTTTTCAGGCAGCTTTTCCGGTATGGAATCCGTGGCCGGAGGGTAGTGCCGCAATTTTTCCCTTCCATCCTCCACATCGATAACGACGACCCTAGGAGACGTCATTTCCATCCTTGCGATAAACGCTCCCTTCCCTCGCAACAAGCTTATGATATGCAAACCTCTGAGAAAGACGGTATCTTGCTTCACGCTCTCGACGGTGATGCCCGTCTCCCAATCGTTATAGCGGATCCGGCGCAATTCGAAATCGGTACAGTACACGGCGCCATTCTTATAGACGATCTTTCCTATTGTCAGCCGATATCTGCCATGCGTGGCCGCACTGACGGCATACTGCAATCTCGGACCGAGAAAATCAGTAACGGCATCCTGAAAATAATATGTATAGAATATCCAGACGCCAAGAACCACAAGCGCAACCAGTCCGATAAACGAATAGATGATTTTTCTCGCAGTGGATCTCTTTTTCATGTATGATGAGAAATAGCACGGAAGCAACTGTGAACAAAGTTTTCCCTTATCTTGTCCATTTACTGAAATCCTCCTACAACTTGCCCCAGCGATTTGCGGATGGCAAACCACAGGAATTGGAACAGCTGGTCATCGGGCAATCTCTTCCTCGTTGTAACTCCGGTTTTTGTACTGCCAAAGCCGTTCGGATTATTTGCCCGGATTATAAATGTCTTGGAGATAAAGGTCTTAATGGTCTCCGTAAACCCGGGCTTGGAACCCGCACTTGCCGATAACACTTCGATGCCAAATTCGTTATAGATCGGCAGCACAGCCGTCGTCGCAATTCCGTTGCGCACTTTCATATCGATCTTTCCGCTTCGCAGCACTCCGTCTCGCACTTTTATCCGTTCCATCGGAACGAGCCATGGGTTCAGCCTGTGCGCATCGAATGACCCCAGCGTTGCATGGACATCCATATCGAATCGCTTTTGATCGAGCGGATAGGTGATCGTCGCATCGAGCGGCGCCTTGAGGAAAAGTGCCTCTAGTGTTATTACTGCAGGTATTCTTTTGCTTTTATGAGTTGAATCCTTCCGAATCGGAGCGATCGTTATGCGAACATTCTCAAATCCCAACTCCCCTGCTCCATCTTTCGAACGCTCGCGAAGACGGATGTCGCCTCGGCCCAGAGCAATAGAGCCGCCATTGATCGCGCCCTGAAATGAACTGATCAGTTCATTCGGGAACATGACAGCAGTGGGATGAGGATTCGGTGGCCGCCGGCGATCCTCATAGGAATCAAGATAAAAAGAATCGACGACTAATCTCCGAAAGTCAATAGAATTATGAGAAAATGCTGAATTGAAATCGATCCCCTCCACACGAATACCGCTTGCACTAAAGGCCAGCATCGGAGTTGCAAAGCGATGCTTTGCGGCGAACTCGCCCTCCGATAGTTTGGAGCGAAAAGAAAAAGTATCGAGCGTGACGAGCGAATCCCTGACCGATACATGCGCTCCGACAGCATCTATCACATAGCTGCTATCGGCAAGATCGAACGGAAAACTATGCATCGCCAGATCGATCCCCTTGCAGACGAAGAGCGGAGGGCCATGCAGAGTCGTATCATCGAGACGGAATCCGCTGATCACAAGCCGTATGCCGTCGTACGATCCGCGAATTCCCGCCGGCGCGAATTGCTTCGGAATGGTCACACTGATGCCGGAGAGAATGATACTATCGTAGGAAATTGCCGGAAGATCGACAGGCATCATCGTATCGATCGGAATCGTATCCTGCGGAAGTCCGGCTAACTCCTTCCGTCCTTCAGCAACATCGGTCATCAGGATATTTGCAGAATTCGATTGCAGGCGTTTCATGAAAAGCCCTTTACCCCGAAGAATATCGAAGATTTCCAGACCTTTAAATGAAACAGAATCTGCCGTCAACTGCTTCATCGTCAGCCCCGACTCAGAGCTATCGTAGCGCGCGCGGATCATTTCAACCTTCGTGCAATACAACGACCCGGCGGAGTATTTTACCTTGCCGATAACAAGACGAAAAAGTCCGTGTGTAGCAGTCCGTGTTGCTTCCTGTAATTTTGAGTTGATCCTGGCATCGACAAAGTCGTCGAAATAGTACGTAAAGAATATCCATGCTCCGATCCCGAGAAGGAGGATCAGTCCTGCAAAGGCCAGAAGGAGTTTCTTCAGAATTGATCTCTTCTTCTTTACTTTTGCCATACGTTAGCCTGTCCTTTGGAATCCGACTACCTGACCGAGCGATGCTCTGAGCGACTCCCAGATGAATTGCATGAATTCATCCGATGGGCCGCGTGCATGCGTCGTTATCCAGGTAATATTTTATTCTCATCGGGATTCTCATGATCGAGAATAAAGGTTTTCGCAATAAATGTTTTGAGCTTTTCCATTAAGCCGGGTTGAGCATGCGGATCTGCTGCAAGTACTTTCACGCTGAATCCGCTGTAAATCGGTACGACCGTTGTCGTCGCAACTCCGGAGCGAACGGACATATCGATCGTTCCCTTTCGCACCTGCCCTCCTGTCACTTCGACTCGCTCGAACGGAACGAGCCATGGGTTCAGACGCTCAACGGGAAAGCCGCCGAGATCGGCATGAATATCGAGGTCGAAATTCTTGTGATGCAAGGGGTAGACTGCCGTGCCGGCAAGCTCTGCAACTCCGAGGAAATAAGCACGGAAGGTTATTCGCGAAGCCTCGTCGGAATGCCGGCCGATCGTATCCTTCGAGATCGGAGAGACTGTCACATTCGCACGGGTAAATCCAAGCGAAGCCGTCGTTCCGTTCTTATGTTCGCGTATGCGGATCTCGCCGTTGGAAAAGATCATCGAGTCGATATCGAGCTTTACCGGAAGCGAACTGATAAGATCGTTCGGCATCAATGCTTTTGGCGGATTCGGATTCGAAGGCTTGCTCCGATCTTCATACGAATCAATGAGCCATCCGGAAGTCTTGAATGTCCGGAAAATAAGATTCGAATGAGAAACCGCCGATGCAAAATTGAAGCCCTCTATACGAACGCCGTTGGACTCGAAATCCAATTTCGGAGCAGCATACCGCGACCGTGCTGCAAATGCCTGATCGGAAAAATTCGGCACAAATCCGAAGTGATCGGCAGTTATAACGGAGTCTTCCGAATTTCCATGGAGATTCTTGAATTCGAAAGAATATAACCCGCTGCCTACGGGATATTTGACATTCGGAATTGCAATATCGACACGTTTGGAAAAGAGGATCGGCTGAGCCTCCTTCGTCTCCGAATTGAAGTAAAAACCCGTGAGCCGCAACGAGATTCCCTGGAACGATGGTATATCTTGAATGCTGGGCCTGTCGGGTAAGTAGAGCTTGATCGTCCGGAGAGCAATACTATCGAATGAGATTGCCGGTAAAGAACTGGAAGGCGCCTTTGCGTTGCGCAGAGAGTCGAACTGCGGATCGGGTCCCGTCGCCTTCTCTTTGGCAAGATCGGCGATAAAGACTCTGGGCGAATCCATCTGAATGCTCGTCATCGAAAGCGATTGGCGAATGACGATCTTGAAAATATTAACTCCCGTGAATTCCACCGTATCGATCATGACGCGCTTGACGGCGATGCCCGATGCGCCGCTATCATAATGCACTCGCCGGAGATCGAAGCCCGTGCAGAAGATCTTAAAATGCTGGTAGTAGATTCGGTCGAGTTTCAACCGGTAAACACCATGCGTTGCCGTCATTGCCGCTTCTTCTAATTTCGGAACGGCATAGGCATTCAGAAAATCTTCAAAGAAAAAACGTAGGAAGATCCACGTCCCCACTCCGAGAAAAAGCAATAGTGCTAAAAAAAAATACGCAATGGCATGAGATGTTGTCGGCGGTCTGCGCATACATAATTACGATAAGAGAAATGCAGGGAGTCTTAAACGGGGAGAATCAATCCATCTTACCTAATGAAGTACAAGATTCTTGGAAAAAAGGTTTTAGAATCTAAGATATGTTTTTATTTTCATGGAGCTTACGCCCTCTTTCGCTACTGGAGAATCATCTTGGCGCTGGCCATGGCAATTCCGTTACCCGAAATCCGGCAAACGTAGATTCCAGGAGCAAGGCTTCCCCGATAGAATAGCAATTCCGTGCCATGAAGTGATGAGTATGTGCGGACGTTTCGGCCTAAAGCATCGAAGATCTCCAGCCGGCCATCTTCGAGCTCATTCGTAAACCTGATCACTGCATTCCCAACTGCGGGATTCGGATAGATCCCGATATGCGAACTCGTGATATCGTCGTGAGTATTGACGGCAAGCGGTGCAGCGTCAAACTTTGCAAGATAGGCATCGGTGCGGTTTAACGCATTGATCGTCGTATCCGGAGAAGTTGCCGTCATCGAAATATAGAGCGAATTCCCGGAAGCCATCATGCTTCCGACCGATCCCGGCAATGGATCCAGAAGCAGACCGGAATGCATGACGTTTATGCTCCGGTCTCTGCAATCGAACATATTCAGAACCGTGTGGTACGCCGACGATGCATATTCCATTGTCGCGGTGTAGAGAATTCCGTTCTCGTTCATTGCCGCGCCGGTAATATAGGAATACGTGGGTGAAGTAGGATACGAACTGAAAGTGATAGAATCCAGATGCGGGGAAAAACTTGCGTTAAAGATCGCAGCATCAATAGGAGCAGTGTTCGTACCGCAGGCAAGGATCTGCTTTCCATCCGTTGCCAGAAAAGATGGATCGAATTCCGATTGGGGACGCTTTTTGGAGAAATAGAAACTATCGGTTAGTACTCCGGTGTGTGTATCATAGGCGCCGATAAATCCCATTCCACGGTAATAGGGTATTGCATCACTATACCGGTATGCACAGGTATAGAGCAATGAATCGGTAACGATGATGTTGCCGCGAAAGTATTGGTAGAATGGCTGCGAGTAGAGCTTCGACCATAATTCCTTGCCGGCAGGATCGAACTTCCCTACGATCAGCACATAGGCTGAATAGGAAACAGGTTCGGTTACGGAGATCGTCGTATTTGCCGTAATGTAGATACCTTCGGCAGTTGCAGCAATGGCGACTG
Organism: Bacteroidota bacterium; assembly: GCA_030706385.1. Taxonomy (GTDB): domain Bacteria; phylum Bacteroidota; class Ignavibacteria; order Palsa-1295; family Palsa-1295; genus PALSA-1296. Next base: position 18,560 of record JAUZOQ010000041.1, read on the forward strand.
GCTGGTATGCGTAGGAAGCAGTCGAGGGTCCGGCAGGCGACCAGTTCTTTGTCCAAAGTGTTGCACCGCTTTCCAGATCGATGGCTGCAATGGAAAGCAGATAGAAGTATTTCGTCGTATCCTTCGTATCGCGTTCATACACGGTTCCGACCCAATATCCCCTGTTCCCGTACGCCGCTATCTGCTCATAATATCCGTATCCCCCCAAGCCTGGAACAGTATACTTCTTGAAATCTGCCAGCATCGGCGAACCCTCAGGCGTAACTTTCAGAGCAGTAAAATTATTATATGGCGAGCGGCAGGTCGAGCGGTCGCGCATCAGCCACAGAAGATTGCCTGCGCTATCGAAGGAGACAGGGCCGGGATAAACATTTCGGTAGCCATTGACTTCCGTGCATGGTTCGGTGAAACTTGCTACGCGCCATTGCGCAGAAAGATCCTGGCCATATCCTGTATTTGCGGAAACGACGATGCTGAAAATACTGAAAAAGATAATCGCAGACTTCATAAGTAGATGCGCAATGAGAATAGGTAACGTAAAGTCCTCTTGGAAAATGCTAGGGCGAGCGATTTTTCTTCGGTCAGATGCAAAGGCTTATCCCACTGCTCACATTTGTTCTGAAGTCTCTCCCCCAAGTCAAAATTATTGCCCTTATCGTTCAGGAACGAAAGTTATCTATAATACGTGTTGAAACAATCACTTAACGATCGACTATGGGCGAAGTTCTCAAAAAATGGATGAAGCAATCGGCGCCAATGGCTCCGGGGCTTGATGCAATGCTTAATCTCTTGGTCGCAGCAAAACTCGTGGAAAACGATTTTGAAGCTATGCTTACCCCTTTCGGAATTACGAGGCGGCAATATAATGTGCTTCGGATCTTGAAAGGCATTTATCCGGGAGGTCATCCGCGTGCCGAGATCGCTGCCAGAGTCATCGAGCAATCTCCCGATATTACCCGTATCATCGATCGTATGTCCGAGCAAGGCCTGATCACCAGAAGCCGGGGTAAAGAGGATAAGCGCGAAAGCCTGACCGTTATCACTGCAAAAGGAATAGAACTTGCCGATAAGCTCGCTCACCTTGTCGCTGGCTTCATGAAGAACTTCGAGAAGAAGATCACAACCGATGGCTGCCTCAAACTTTCGGGCCTTTGCGAGAAGTTATATGAAGAAAAGGTGACAGAGCGGTAGATTACGATTTATCGGCACGAGGCTAAAGGTGTGGTATTTTTGTATGTATGAAAACACTCCTATCCCTGATCGTCCTTTTACTACTTCTTTGCTCCGCAGCCTCTGCCCAGGAAGTACAAATAGCCTTCGATTCGGCCGGTAAGGTCATGGTCATAACCGAAGAAATGGAAAAGAATCTTCATCTCTTCCCATCGTACCCGCACTTCCATGATGCCAGATTATTCCAACGAAACGATACGGCATATTTTCTGGAGATCACATCGACCGACGATGGCAAGAACACCCGCAACTGGGAGCCAAAGACGAAGGACGACATACTCCTATTCCGTAGAGTGTTCATGAATGAAGCTCCTCCTCCAATTACGGAGCATCGAGCCTTGAGCTCGTTCGACCAGAGCTCTCGATCGAAGTTCCTCGTTTGGGAAACGCTGCTTTCGGTATTTGGCTATGGCCCGCTCCTTATCAGCACATCGAATTCCGGCGATGCAGCAGTGACGACGGGTATCGAACTCGTTGTGGGGGGGTTAGGATACATTATTCCGTATGTCTTAACAAAGAATGCACCGATGACCGATGGCGAAGCCTCTCTTGCCTTGGGCGGAGCCTTCGATGGAGGCATCCATGGAGTGCTGCTCGACTTGCTCATCCAAAACGGCGAACCGGGACGAGAGCTCGGAGCGATCACGACGATCGCAAGCGTTGGAGAAACAGGTTTGGGTTATTATTTAGCGCGTAAGTATAATTTTTCCGAAGGCAAATCGGATATCATCCGCTACGGAGGATTTTTCGGAGCCGGCGACGGAGCCTTGGTCGCCCTGGCTGCAACCAGCGATCCTTCGACAAGTTTTGTAGCAGGGGCCAGCCTTCTCGGATCGGCAGCAGGATTTGTTGCCGGAACAGCAATGACCAATAGCCAGCAGTATACTCGAGGCAACGCATCGGTCGTTCTAACGGCAGGAATTTTCGGAGGGTATTTAACATCTCTTCTCTATAGTACGGCGTTGGGCAACGATCTAAACAGTTCTTCGGCACGCGGACTTGCACTCAGCGCCTTAGTGGGAAATGTCGGAAGCGTCCTCCTCGGTCATTACTTGATGCATGGCAAGAGCCTATCGACGGGCGAAGGCAATGACGTAATTCTCGGTACATCGGCAGGGTGGCTCGTAGGCACAGGTCTCGGATATATTGTTTCTTCGAAGTCTGCAAGAAATGACCTCAACGGCTGGTCGATCACCATTCCTTCGGTTATCTGCACGGCTGCCGGATTTACCGTGATGGTGCTTGCGATCGGACAAGGCAGCGGCGATAACAAGGATGATACAGGCTGGAAGATGGATTTCAATCCCGGAGCTCTGATGGGTGCACTCATTGCACCAAAGCAAACTCCTTCACAATACGCATATATACCACCGGCATTTTCCTTACAGTATCGCTGGTGATGAAGTTGCAATAAAAAAAAGCGGATAGTGCATGAAGCACTATCCGCTTTTTCCTTATCTTGTATTCCCGAACAGGAGCTAACTATTTGATCTTGATCATTCGAGATTCCGTCTGTGTGCCTATACTAATACTCAGTAGATAAGAACCGGCGCTTATGCCGCTGAGATCGAGCGTCTCCGTATGTGATCCTGCAGTCACGGTTCCGAGATCGACGGTCTTTACCGGAGTACCGAGAAGTGTCGAAACGGTCAGCGTTACATCGGCATCGGCAGCAAGAGTAATATCGATATTCAACGTTCCGCCGACTGACGAAGGATTAGGCGATATCCTGCCAACAATGAGAGCATGGTGCGGGCCGTGGACGTGCGTCGTATCGCCGACATCCGTTGAATCGTTATCGTTATCATGGCCTTTGCCCGAGTCGCGAACGATCCTTCCGCAATTCTGCATCGTCGTATCGAAGAGTGCCTTATTATCTTCGATGAGCTCAACAGTCATTCTCTTCAAACTGTCGTTAGCTCGAACGAGGGCTTTGATCTGCATCATGATGCCGCTGATCTGTGCTTTCACTGAATCTGCGCGCCTGCCTCTATGATCTTGCAAGCTATCGAGCAAGTTGCGCAAGCTATCGATCGTTGCCGTATTTGCATCGAACGAGGAATCGATGAGAGTGACATTTACGGAAGTAGAATCGTGTGTCGTGTCCTGTGCTGCTACTGCTGCCAGGAAGACGTTCCAGCAGGAATCGCTCAATCCAAAATGATTCTTGAAATTCCCGGCCTGGTCATCTCCGTGCCCCGGTCCCTTTCCGTGTCGTTTTCCATCGGCAAAAGCTGAGGTGGTAAGCGTTAAACCGAGGAGAGCAGCGATCATAAGCGTCTTCATATAATTCATAGGCTTGTGTTGAAAAGCAGTATAATAAAAAAAACAGCATCTTCGCAGTGAAGAAGATGTGCAGTTGATACTAAAAAAACGTGGGTATTGCGAGGGTTGTCTTTCGGGCAAAGATGAAAGTATTGTGGGCCTCTTCGAATTAGATACTACGCAATATTGCGGCCGGCGGATTCCTATGCATGAAAAAAGGCAGCCGTTTTCGCGGCTGCCTTCTCTTTCTTCATCTAAAATGAGGAGTTACTGAATCACCAGTTTCTCGGTGATAACCTGGTTGGCAGATTGAACATTCACCAGATACATGCCGGGTCCGAAGCCCGAGAGATCGAGCGATTCGGTATGGCTGCCTGCTGTGAGCACTCCATTGAAGATCACCTTCATCGGAGGTCCCTGCGCGACGGCGCTTCCGATCGAGATCATCACCGGAGCATCGGAGGTGAGCGTGATCGTTATGCTAGCCGAGCCGCCGGCTGTAACAGGATTCGGTACGATATTGGTAACCGTGAGGTTATTCGTCGGATCGCCCGGATTTCCTTTGTGAGCTGTTCTGCCACAATCTTTACGGATGCTATCCAAGATCGCGCCATTCTTGCGAATGATCGAAGCAAAATCTTTCTGCGCATCGCCGCTGGATTGCATCAGCGTTCTGATCTGATCCATCAAGGCTTTGATCTGTGCGCGAACAGTCGAATCTTTCGCACCGCCTTTAAGCGCTCTGATCTGCTTTAAGAGTCCGTCGATCTGCGTTTGATTATCGCTGATCGTCTTCTGATCGGCAGCAAGCTGAGCTGCATCGGCAGCGGAGATCTGCGTGAGGAAAATATTCCAGCACGAATCGCTGAGTCCGAAATGTCCGCGATGATCGATACCCTTCGGTCCACGTCCCGGACCACCCTTCGACGTATCGGCCGGTCCGCCACCCGGATGTCTGCCGCAATCTTTTGCAACCGATTCTAAAAGCGAATTATTATTCTTGAGAATAATATTGATATCCATCTGAGCAGCCTGATCCGCTTTCGAAAGAGTCTGGACCTGATCGCTCAGAGCCTTGATCTGAACTCGTGTAGCTGAATCTCTTCCGCCGCCGCTCTTGAGCAGATCGCCGATCTGCTTATTAAGAGCATCGATCTTCGTCGAATTATCGGTGATCGTCTGCTGATCGGCAGCAAGCTTTGCAGCATCCGCGGCCGGTAGCTGCGACAAAAAGACATTCCAGCAGGAATCGCTTAGGCCGAAATGGGATCCGCCAGGACCACCTGGTCCGCGTCCGGGATTACCCGGCTTGCCGTCGGCAAAGGCCGAAACGCTCAGGAGCGCTCCGAAAAATAACGCTAAGGCAATTGTTTTCAAATATTTCATGGTTCTCTTGATGTAATATGTTCTTCAAAAAATTTGCATTTTCACCCCTTCTTTCGGGGTAGGCAGGCGATAATGCACCCTTGGTAACATAGTAAAGATACCCGAAGCGGTATTTGGTTTCACCGGTTTCCGAAGAATTTTCACTTTTTTTTAGGCCGAAAGGCCCAAATTACCGGGTCTGAATGAGGTACGCCGAGTCATGCTCAAGCCTCTGGAAATCCGCGCGGCCAAGCGACTTCACCATAGGGTCGGGGAATTCGGAATATGATGCATCGATGCACTGCATGATCTTACGATCTGTGATGCCCTTTCCCCACGAAACCCGTTCGAAGTGCGAGTGAGAGCAGTTGTTCTTCGAAATGATCCATTCAGATTTTACAGAATCAAACTCCGGCACTATCGCTTCCCGAACGCTCGTGATCCGATAACATGTATCACCATTAATGCTAGTATCTGAGTACTCTAATCTTCCATATCCATCCGGATCAGAAGCAGTGAGGATATTGCCAATGTTGAACGGCGTGATCCAGAGCACATCTCCGAAATCATCCAAGAATTCGGAGAGCGTGTTCCGAGTAATATCAATGTGTTTGTTGAATTCCAACGCTTCGAAGTCAGTGTCGTGAATAAAGAAATCTTCGATGCCAATGTCATAACGAACGAGACGGATGACGGTATCGCTACCAGTGCAGCTGAAGTCAAAGGTGGAACGGTACTGCAACGGCTTCGAACGATTGGGGGAAATGAGCTCCACCGTGTAGGTGATCGATCCGGAGCGTATTTTTTTGAAGCGGGCCGTCAGATCATGCACGATGCGCGTCGAATCGCTAGCCGTGCCGAAAGCAGCAGCTGAGAAAAGGACGAATAGAATCGAAAGGAGAGATGGAATGATCCTACGGCGCATACACTTCCAACTCCTATGCCATGGCAATGATTCACCGTTGCCACTTCTCCTTGATTCATACTCTCATCAAAGCCAGGCTGAGGTTATCGCTCGTCTTCAGCCTCATCTTCTTGCGGATGTTCGCCCGGTGGAATTCGATCGTTCTGACGGAAATGGAGAAGAGCGAGGCGATCTTTTTCGATGGCATGTTGAGCCGAAGCAGCGTTGCGATCTTCAGCTCCGTCGAGGAAAGCCCGGGAAAGCGTTTCGATAAGCGCATGATGAAGTCATTATAGGTCGTGGCAATGTAGAGTTCGTGATCGAAGAGATCGGTTTCGGGGCTGACCTTCTGCTCAAGATTTCGGATGAACGATGCCTCGAGGCCTTTACTGCCGGCGATCTTCTTTTTCACCGACTGGATGAATTCGTTTTTCTCCATTCGATGCTGCGAATATTTCTCAAGTTTCTCATCTCCTGCCGATCGCTTCTTCCTCTCGAATTTTTGCTCGAGGCTTGCGATCTCCTGCTGATTTGTTGCGCTGAAGAATTGATCCTTCAGGGCAAGATACTCCTGCAAGGTGTGCAGGGCGTTATCGGTATCGTCGATCTGAATGTAGATCTCCAGAAGTTTCTCCAAAACTTGCAGCTGCCCAATCTGAAACGAAGAAAAGCTTTTAAGCGCATTCCGAAGATTTTTTATTGCAAGCTCCGGCTTGTTCAGCGTCATGTAATAGGATGCTGCCGAGGACATGATCGTAGCACGTGAAACGATATCCGTAGTTTTTGCAGCAAGCGAAAGTAATTTCTTCACCGAAGCATCTGCCTCTTTACCCTTCTTGTTATTGATCTGCCATGTGATCAGATTGCTGAGCGACCATACCATCATATAAGCAATGCCTAACTCATTCGCCAGTTTAACAGCCTTAGCAAAATAGCGATATGAATTCGCTTGGTCGCGCTTCATCCCATAAGCAATGCCGATCGAATTCAGAACGAAGCATTCATTGTGCCTGTCGTGCGAGCGAATAAGAAGAGAGAGCGCATCGGAAGCATACGAAAGCGACTTGTCGTAATCCGCTTCCAGAAAATAGAAGGTCGAGATCCACTGAAAGAGCATTCCTTTTTCGTGAACAAGGTCATACTTTTGGCAGATAGCGAGACCACGCAGCAAATTCCGCAGTGCTTTCGCAGGTTGGCCGATCGCTAACAATGCATTACCCTGAAGCGCGATCGCCGTCGCTCGCAATCCCGCATCTTCAGCTTCCCTATCGGCAACCCTTTCTGCTTCCTGAAACGACCTGTAGGCTTTCTCGATATTTCCTTCTGCGAAGGTGATGCGGCCGATTGCAAGCAAACAATTCGCTTCGCGGTCCTGCATTTTTTTTGCCCGGTAATACAGAAGCGCGCTCTGAGCGGAAGCACGCGCCGTCACCAGATCGCCCAGGATCCGCGCCAGATAAGCTTTGATCTCTTCGGCCTGTGCAAGTTGAAACAGGTTCTTTTCTTTTCGCGCTTGCATCGCAGCCTTTTCTGCCAGGGCAAATGCAGCCTTCGGCTTCGAGTATTGCTGCTTGCGCGCTGCCAGAAGAAGAGATTCTGTCGTATTCGATTTCATGACCAGCAGAACAAATAAATTCAACGTTGAAGATCGCACCTGGTAGTTTTCCCGTAGCTCGCAGTGGCAACATTTGCAGAATGAAGCTGTTTAATTACGCTGACTAACTGAGTGCTGCCCGGTTGCTTGTACGTTGTCGTTCGGGAGCACTATACAATTTCTTATTCATATTGTTACACCATCCATGACAAAGCCTGTTTCCTACTCGTTACTTGCTGCCTTCCTGGCTGCTTTCTCTATTCTTGCGCTGCCACTTGCTACGCAAGCGCAGCTTCGCAGCACAACTCTTCGGCCTCAAGCGCCGGTCGAGATCCATCTTCCATCGGGCCAAGCCGGTAATTTATCGGTTGCCTCGATCGATTCCACTCTTGGCGACCGCATCATCGAAGCGATGAACACACTCTATGGCAAGACTCTGGATTTCAATAAGCACGGAGTCTCGGCAAGCATCAGCGTTCCCGGACTTCCGCAGTGGAGCGGCGCCATCGGCGTCAGCTATGCCGCAACTCCGATGGATACGAACCTGCTGTGCGAAGCAGGCAGCATTACGAAAACTTTTGTGACGGCGCTCATCATGCAATTGCAGGACGAAGGAAAACTATCGATCAAGGATTCGATCTATAAATGGCTGCCGAAAAAATATCCGAATGTGGATTCGGCGATCACGATCGAAATGCTGCTTAACCATTCCAGCGGCATCTATGACTATGTCAACGACGATACCGATCAAACCGTCCTTTACGATCAATATGAATCCGACCCGACGAAAGTCTGGACAGCCGATGAGATCCTGATGAATTACGTCTTTGCTCCCAACTTCGCACCCGGTAAAGGGTATCAATACAGCAATACGAACTTCATCTTGCTCGCACTCATCGCCGAGCGTGTCGGAGGCGCTTCAGCCCGCGACCAGATCCACGCTCGTTTCATCGATGCGCTTCACATGACGAAGACTTTTTACGGAGGAGTCGACAGCATTACGATGCCTTTTGCTCACAACTGGTCTCCGGCCGATAGCAAGTACCCTGCCACGGATCTATCCTTCATTAATAAGACTGCACAGTTAACCGGCTCACCCGGCGATGGAAATATGTGCTCAACTCCAGGCGACCTTGTGCGATGGGCGAAAGCATTGTATCTCGGAAATCTTGTCAGTGCAAATGGACTCAAGGAAATGGAGACCACTCATAAATGGAAGAACGGATTGATCTACGGATTGGGTACGCAATACGCGCCCTACTATACTCATAACTTCTATGGGCATAGCGGAAGCATGGTTGGGTTCAAATCATCGATGTTTGCAAATCCGAAGGATTCGGTCTGCATTGCATTATTCGTTAACTGGGATCCCGATCCTACGATCACCGATATCTACATGAACGATTATCTCGTTGCCATCCTGAACGAGATCTACAAACCAACAACGGCAGGCATAGGCGCAAAGCAGCTTCCCGATCCTTCCGTATCGGTGTATCCGAATCCTGCCGGAGCGATCGCAACATTTGCATTCTCACTCGATGCATCAAGCACGGTATCGCTCAGCATGCGCAATGAACTCGGAGCGGAAGTTCTGAACTCAGCCATCGGCACGTTCGATTCAGGAATTCATTCGGTCAGTGTTGAACTCTCGAAGCTCCATCCGGGAATGTACTTTTATTCGCTGCAAACCTCTTCGCGAATTCTGACGGGAAAAGTTCTCATTCAATAAAGCGCTAGGAGTTATCTCGCTATCACAATTTTCTGGCTCGCAACACCAGAGCTTCTTACGATATACATTCCTGCAGGGAGATTGCGGCAATCGATGAACCGGTTGCCGCCTTCACTGTTTATCCGGTCAACGGTGACTCCAAGCGTATTAGCGATTTCGATCTCATGCGAAGTTGCGATGGGATCGTAGAAGATAATTCTATCGCTCGGCCTGTCATAGTACGCACGGAATTCCGGAAGGCGGCCGTGCATGTATTCTCGCAGCGTTTCATCGCCGCAGATATATGCTCGGCAGATCGTAGCGGAGTCGCCAAGAACGGAAAGCGGACATGGGTCAATGCCGAAACTGGTACTATCGAAAGATACCTGCAGATTATCGATAACAAGCGTCGTGCATTCGGCAAATGTGACAGCCGTTTTGAATTTCAGAATAAGCATCGGCTCCGATGTTGAGATCGGAAAGGGCTGCTGTAAAAAGAGATTCATTCCTCCTGCGATCTGATTCTGATCCCAGATCGTTGCTCCCTCTGTTAGCGTGCCCATGAATTCCGGATCGATAGGAGTAAGCAGATCCGTATTGTAATGGGCCGTGAACTGCACGCTACCGGCGCGATCGCCTGAATTGCTTGCAAGATAGATCGGTACTTCGACCGTATCGCCGCCATCGGAGATATCATGAATGACAAGCCTGATCGGCTGGCGATTCGATGGATGAAGATCGGCAGTGACGATGATCGTCGTATCGTGCTCGACCCCTCCAACATTATAGAATACTCTCACCACGCCCTGAGCAGGGCCCGCTATCGTATCATGAAATGAGATACGGAATTTCTTCTGCACTCCGCTTGCGATCGTATCAGGCAGGGCCGTTGCGATGGCGGCATTCGAAAATCCTTCGAGAATGGCAGAATCAAGCGGAATACCATTGCACGTTGAAGCCGAAAGAATGAAGGATGTATCGATACCTGTGCAAACCGAGCCGTCGAATGTAAGCGATGAGGGAATATCGAGTTTCTCCGGCGGCGGTTGGAATTGCACTGTTACTGCAATCGTCGTATCGAACTCTTTGCCATTGCGATTGAAATAGATATGAATTATTCCCTGCGAGCTGCCCGGGTTCAGATCGTGCAAGCCGATGCGAAAAGTTTTTTGCACTCCACTCGCAATCGTATCGGGCAAGCTTGAAATCACGGAAGCATTTGCAAATCCCACGATGGATATAGAGTCGATGGGCAATCCACTGCACGAACTATCCGAAATCGAAAATGATGTATCGATACCCGTGCACGACCGGCTGCTAAAAACAAGAGATGACGGAAGTGAGAGTATATCCGGAGATCGAAGAAGGTTGAGAGTGAGTGAAATTGTCGTATCAAGCTTCCTACCACCGATCTCGTAATACACATGCACCAATCCACTGGAAATACCGGCATTCGAACTCTTAAGAGTAACTGCAATATTTTTTGTCGATCCATCGGCGAGAGTATCGGGAAATTTCTCCTTTACTGTTGAATTTGAAAATCCCTCAATAGTAAGAGAGTCGATAATAATCGTTGCACATGCATGTGTTACCGATATGATCACCGATGTATCAATGCCGATGCATGTCGTTCCGGAAAATGCCAGCGAGTTTGGCAAAGCGATCTGGCTTTGTGTACCGCGGCGATACTCGATCATTTCGCAGCTTGAAAGCGTGGTATCGAAAACATCGACCGATCCTGCCAGCGTACCGATTCCACCTATAGCATAGACACGATAGAGCGTGAAGCATGGATCGTTAGGATCCGGAAGAGCCTGCGTCACAAATTTCGTCGTGCGATTCATGTTGAGCGGTGGCCCCTGCGTTATGACTCCGGTCTTTACATTGATGATGCGGCAATCATTCATTGATTTTCCTGTTGCCGGATCCAGACCGCCTGCAACGAGGACGGAGTCGCCGCCGATATACGCAACACCCGGACCGACTCGAGGCAGCGGGAGATTTCCTAACGTCCTCCATTGCTTCGTTCGCGGATTAAACAACTCAATGAGCGGCGTTGCCTGCACGCCGATAAGAGGACTGACGACAGGGCCGTTCGATCCTGAAGGAGCGATGAACTCACCATCGGGTAGTTGCACAACATCATCGTGAGCCGATTGCGCATGAGCGACAACATTCCAGATTCCCGTAGCCGAATTATAGACTTCGGTTTCCGTGAACCACGTTCCTCCGGCGCCATAGATATGGCCGCCGAATAAGATGATGTTGCCGCTTGTCGAATCGAACTCGAAGCGAGAAACTTGCGGCTGGTTCACAAATCCTGTGGGGGTAAAGGTACTTGTTGCCGGATCAAAAAGCTCGCAGGAAGGAAAATACATCGTCGTTCCGCCAATGCCTCCGATGCCGACAAGTACTTTTCCATTGGGAAGAACTGCTTCGGCATCGTTCTCTCTATACTGAAGCAGCGGAGTAGAGAACGTCCAAAGATTTGTGGCCGGATCGAAGATCTCGGAAGAGCCAAGCGTTGTGCCCGTCTCATTGACCCATCCGCCTGCCACAAAAATGCGGCCATCATGTAATTTTGCGAACGGAAAATTTCCCCGAGCAGTATTGAGACTTCCGACAACAGTCCAGGTATCGGTTGCGGTATTGTATGTTTCCGAAGTAGGTTCTTCCTTCGCATTCGACGATCCTCCTCCGGCAGCAAGCAGCCTTCCGTCATTCAGAAAGACGATCAGATTCGTCACGCGAGCATGATGCAAAGGCGCGATCATTTTCCACTGCTGGCCAACTGCAGCGGCGGGAGTAAGAAGAATGACGATGAGCAATCGGTGTAACATGGGAGCGATGGCTTGATGCGAAAATACGGCAATTCA
>JAUZOQ010000042.1 GCA_030706385.1 Bacteroidota bacterium
GCATCGACTTTCAAAAACTCCGGAAAGTACAGCACTTGCTGGCCGACAGTAAATGTATTATGCGTGAATTTATACATTGCCATCGGATAGAGCGCCGAAAGCACAACGGCATAATCGATAACACGCGAGTACTTCGTTAAAAACGATTTCTGGCGCTCGTTATAGCAATCGACGATGAAGATGATCTGATGCAAGACGTGAATGCTTGCCCAGAAAAAGAAGAACGTTAGTAAGTATGTAAAGTGGAAGATCGCTGAATAGATGACAAGCGATGGAATAATGAAGGCCATCGGAATGATCGTCCAGTAGCGTTTGCGGAAGGTGGGCTCCAGGATCGTGCGCGTATAGGTCGCATACATGTGCGGACCACCGATAAAGAAGGCAATGATCGTATTAACGGTATTGCGGGCGAAATCGGGATCGAAGCCGAGAACGCGGCCAAGGTAGTACGTGCTATAGGGGACGATCATGAGGACGACGGAAAGCGATACCCACGTCAGATCCCACTTCGGGGATTTTAGCCAAAGCGAAGAGGTGCGCCGGGTGGATTCGATTGCCAGTGTTGTCATGTTGCGGAAACGTCCTAGTACAAATTTACGACAAAAAAGGGAAAGTTGTACCCTTTTCATGAAAAGCTTGGGGATTGCTTAACTATAACGGATTGCAGTTCCTCAGGATAAGGCCGGAAAAAATCACATGGGATGTTTTTTACTGAAATTTGGTTTTCTTGACCCGTTGCCCGAGAAAAAATGCTGCTGGCTGATAGCCTGATCCGGAAACGGATGCAGCAGAAATGATAAGGAATAATTATATATGTCACACGAAAACGAAGAGATCGAGAAGAACGAGACGAATGCTATTTCCGATATTCCGGCTGCCGAGACTCCCGCACCGGAGCCCGTAACCGAAAAGCCGGCCGGTCCCTTGGATGAATTGGAAAAATTACGCCGTTCACGCCAGATCGTTAGCGCAAAAGTTATTAAGTGGGCCAATAACGGATTGGCCGTTGAGCTCGAAAGCGGCGAAAAAGCTTCGATGCCGAATAACCACATCGATCTCGATCCCGATCGCAACATCGCCAAATATTTCGGAAAGACTATTCCTGTTCGCATCATCAACCTGAAGATGGAACATGGCCAGCCTTTCATTAGCGTATCGCATCGCTCCGTCCTGGAAGACGATCTGAAAAAGGCTTCGAAGGAGACATTGGAGACGATGAATGTCGGCGATGTTATCGAGGCAAAGGTGAAGGCCTTCAATATAAAGGATGTCATCGTCGATCTCGGCCCCGGAGTCGATGCCGTCATTCATGGCAAGGATCTTTCCTGGGAGCATTTCAACCATCCGTACGAAGTCGTTAAGCGCGGCCAGGTACTCTCGGCAAAAGTATTGCAAGTCGATAAGAAGCACCGCACGATTCAGCTCGGAGTGCGCCAGCTAACGCCCGATCCGTATATCGAGAACTTCAACAAATTCCATGAAGGCGATAAGATCACGGCAAAGGTCATGAGTATTAATGATTTTGGCGCCGAAGTTTCCATCGGCGATAACATCACCGCTTTCCTTCCGATCTCCGAGATCTCGTGGGAAAGAATTCCGACCGTCGATTCTGCGATCTCCAACGATGAAGAGTTCGAAGTGCAGGTTTTAGTTGTCGATCCGAAAAAGCGCCGCATCACCGTTTCGAAAAAACGTCTTATTGAAAATCCGATCCGTCAGCGTGAAGAGAAATTCAAGATCGGCTCCGATCATAACGGCACGATCAAGGAGATCACGAAGGGCGGAATCGTCGTTGCCTTCGAAGATGGCACCGAAGGCTTTGTTCCGCGCCGCGAACTGAGCCATGACCGCATCGAGAGATTAGAAGATGTCTTTAAGAAAGATAAGCCGATCGAAGCTTTGCGCGTTATCGATTACGATCGCCGCGACGGCAAGATCACACTTAGCTTTATCGCTGCCGAGAAAGAAGCACAGCGCAAGACCTTGAAGAACTATCGCGCCACTCCGCGCGGTTCGAGCTTCTCGCTTGGCGAGCTTGGCTCGTTGAAAGAGAAGTTGGAGCAGGCAGAGCGAAATCTCTGAGGCTTTACTTCAGGTCAACCCGTACTCCAAGCGCAAGTCCGTATTCCTCATCTCCATCCGAGGTTAATCCGAAATTTCCGGAAAGCGATATTGCTGCTTTCCAGTATTCCGGCTGAATGGAACAGCGTACGATCCATTGGGCATTGCTATATGGCGCTCCACCCATACCCATCCATAGTGTAGACCGTGTTCCACTGAAACGCAGACCAAGTCCCAGATCGAATATTCCTCCTTGAGACATCAGCGCAGTATTGTAGAGCAGGCTCGTTGAGATATACCAACTATCTTCAAATCCAAATCGCATCTTTCCCATCGGCTGGATATTCGAATGCGAGATCGGAAAGTAACTTTCATGCGCATTTTGAAAGTACAACATGCCGAAATCGAGCCCGAAGTATGGCGTATTCAATCCGATTCCCCCGCCTACATAGAGACTCGAGTAGCTAAGATCATCAGAAGGAGATTCCTTATATCCACTTGAAACATATTGTACCTTTTGCTGAGTATGAAATCCGCCGGCTCTTCCGAATACCGTTCCGTATCCGAAATCATGACGGATGGAGACTCCTGCATCGGCGATCGGATAGTTGTCGCGCCTTTCCTCAAGAATCTTGCCGCTGCAATCGGTGACCGTGATGTGTCGGGTAAATAATCCGATGCCTGCCATAAGATCTACCCAGGACTTATCGTTTGAGCGATCGGCCGAGGTAAAGCCGACAACGGAGCCATAAAAAAAGACTGCGATCGCAATTCTCGATTTCCGGACCGGCGATAGATGTTTCATGTTCGATACTCCAAATATTAAAAAGACTAGTAAAGTCGGCTGAGATGTTCGATAGAGCTTCCGGGATCGGATACTTCTTCGCTCCGGATCTGCTTTGCCATGCGCACAAGTTCGGGATCGGGCGGAGAGTAATGCTCGCGCTTGCGAAATTCTCCAGCTAGCGTACTAAGTCTTTCGGAGATGGCATGATGCATTCGCAAAAGAGTAAGAGTGTAGAGAGATTGCGCCGGAGTCATTCCATCGGGTATGAAGCCGTTCGATCCAAAAAGATTTGCCACCATACTTGCTGCCTTCACCGCTCTTGCAACGGGAAGCAAGTACCATGCATAGCCCAGCTCTTCGCGGCGATCGGCGCCATCTAAGATGACTTCGGTCGCGGCATTATCGATATGATCTTTGGAGAGCATTGCCGGATCGCGCCACTCGGCAACGATGCGAAGCTGCGGATCGTATTCAAGATCGGCAGGCTCCTGCATTTCCAATCGGCCGATGCCGAGCTTTGCGATCCAATCGGCAAGCCCCGGTGAGGAGACTTTCGAAAGTCCCATCCATAAATGTATTCCGAAGGCTTCGTATGCTGCCGAAACAACTTCGGAGCAGAACATGCGCGAGTGATCGAGATGATCGATGGCGAAGTCGTAGGGAATGTGATGATTCAATACGTATCTGCGAATAGAATCTGCTGCCTTATGCGGCAGCATCGGATCGCGAAGAATTTCCGGAAGATCGGCCCGCGGCCGCAAGACGAGCATGCGTTGATTTGCGCGCTTGAGGAAATCGGCGATCGGAGTGACAACAACTCCGGGATACGGCAATGCCTCGATGACGGAAGCGGCTCTTGTTTTCGGCTCGACATAAACCAAGCCGACATGCGAGTATACTCCGGGATAGTCATTTCCTCTGGCGATCAAGGCAAGGATTGCCATGCTTCCGCGAGTAAGAAGCATATCGCCGCTATGGATGGTTACGCCGCGCACCTGCGTTTGGGGAGTCGCTGATGGTTCATCGACTCCCCGTGCGATCGTTACCACAGAATCCGGAGACGCCTGCAACATCGCTTCCTCTAGTGCTGCACGCCCTCCGAACATGAGCCGGTACATCCGGCTGCGTGTTGCGAGCGCATCGACATCCCAATGTTCGGACTGCCGTTTCACAACTTCCGATACGCGCATCACTAGATGCGTGTACTCATTCAGTTTGCTCGTGCAGACTGCCGTCATAGGGCAGAGCGTGAAAAGCAGATCTTCAAGCGAATCGAATACCGGAGCATCGGAAGCGAGCGGCCCAGATTCAATTCGATCGAGCATGTTCTCGCAAGCATTCATCCGCTCATCGACTTCTCCTACGAGCGAAGCGACGTCGACTGTGCGCATGGAGATGAATGCCTTTTCCAGAGCAAACCACTGCTCGTCCTTGTTCCAGATAAATGGTTTGCTATGAGGAAGGGAAAGGACTTCTGCCGAAGGTTCGGGTATGAGCCCAAGAAGAAAAAGCGCTGAAAGCACAGCGAGCGCTCTTCGGGTTCGCCCGAACCTTCGGCTGCCAATCCCTAACAGTGTGATGAATCCCGTTTTCATGTTTGCTCGAAAAAATATGCGATTAAATCTTAACGATGCAAAAATGGCAAATAGGGCAAGCCCGTTTGTCACCGACTTCTCCTATGAATGTCACAAAATTGTCATCTCCGGGGTAAGCGGGCCGGATGGAAAGCCCTTCCCCTTATTTAATGAACTTATACCCTGATGTATGGACGGTCAGAAGATGCTTTGGTTCGGATGGATCGGTTTCGATCTTCTTGCGGATGGAAAGGATATAGTTATCGACAGTACGGGTGGTTGGGAAAACATCGTAGCCCCAGACTTCATCGAGCAGCTTATCGCGCCCCAGGACTTCGCCTTCATGTTCAATAAAAAATTTAAGGATCTGAAATTCTTTTGCCGATAGTTTAATCGGTGCTTTCTTCTTGAAGGCTTCTTGTTTTTTGAAATCGAAGTGCAGATCGCCGAAAGAGGATTCTTCGATCCCCTTCTTCAATTCCTGCGTGCGCCGCAGGAGTGCCTTGATGCGTGCTTTGAGTTCACGGATGCTGAAGGGCTTCGTCATGTAATCATCGGCTCCGATCTCGAGGCCGAGGATCTTATCGATCTCTTCGCTCTTGCTTGTCAGCATCATCACCAGAGTGTTGATGCCCTCTTTGCGAAGCGTGCTGCAGATCTCCATGCCATCCATTCCCGGCAGCATGAGATCGAGCAAGATCAGATCGACAGAAGGATTCTTCGCCTGCTTGAGACCATCGATGCCTTCGGAGGCAAGGAGGACGTCGTAGTTATCTTCAGTTAATCCAGCTTCGAGTGCCGTGCGGATAGCTGAGTCGTCTTCAATGATGAGAATCTTTTTCATCACTATGTATGGGAAAGTAGAGTACAAAAATACTACCTTTCCCGGGTTCGCTCCGGACTTCGACTCGGCCCTGATGTCCATCCATCGTATGCTTGACCAGCGAGAGCCCGAGCCCTGCCCCTCCGGCTGATTTCATGACCTGGCCGTCGATCTGATAAAATGGCTCGAAGATATGCTGAGTCTCGGCTTGGGGTATGCCGTATCCTTGATCTTCTATGCTTACGGCTGCGTAATCATTCTCGACATACGTTCTAATGACGATCGATCTCCGATCTGCAGGCGAGTACTTCATGGCATTGGTCAGGAGATTGGTGATCGCATCGATGATGGCATCGCAATCACCGAGGATCTTAAGAGACTCGGCGCACAGATGTACGCTGACAACAAATCCGTTCGAGCGGATCTGATACTCGAGCAATTGCATCACTTGATGCACAACAGAATTGAGATCGAGCGGCAGCGGGTGGTATTCCTTCGTGCCTTTTTCGATCTTCACAAAATCGAGAACGTTGGTGATCAGTCGCGAGAGACGATCGGCCTCTCCTTCGATGATTCCGAGATACTCGGCAGCCTTTTCTCGCGGAAGATCTTCGCGATCTTTTAAGAGCTCTGCAAAAAGGCGAATAGATGTGAGCGGCGTCTTCAGATCGTGCGATACGCTGGAGACGAAGTAGGACTTGAGCCGGTTCAGCTCGCCCAAGCGTTCGGATTCTGCCTGCTCGAGAAATAGTTTTCGTTCGACGGCAATGCGCTCCAGTGCAAGTCCGGATTGCGTGCAGACCGATGAGAGTAGCGAGATATCTTCGATAGTGAAGCGCGCGCCCGAAAGTTTTTCTCCGAGAACAAAAAAACCGAGGATGCTACGCTCCCGCGAGAGCATTGGGATGACAAGAGAAATCTTCCATCGTCTGAATACTTCCCTATCGGCAGATTCGAACTTCAGGCCGGGCTCGATCTTTTCATCGAGAGCAACTGGAAGATCAAGGCCGGTTTTCAGATCTGCTCTTTGTAATTTGATGCCACGATGCTCCAGTGCGTCAAAGCCAAGATGCTCCAGCAGCACAAGTTTATCGTTCGCATCTTCGAGAATGAAGAATGCGATTCTCGAAACCGGAACAATGGCCTGCGTGCGACCCACGACAAGCTCGGCAAGCTTCTGCCGGGATGGAGCGAATTTGATCTCTTCCAGAAATCCGGATTGTGCTTTGTGAAAATCGTACGATACACGGAAGAACCGCACGTCGACAAATTTCTGCACAAGCCTGCGCATCGGTTCGAAAAGTATTGCAATAAGAAGCGCTCCGACAATTTCCGGTATCGTCGATGATACTCCCTCAGCCCGGAAGAAACCCGATAGTGCATAGGCGGAAACACGAAACAAAATGAACAGCATGCCAAGAACGATGGCATATGCCGTGCTTCGCTTTACCAAAACATCAATATCGAATACTCTGAACCGCACAATGGCAATAGCAAAACTTACCGGTGCGATCAGAGAGAGTGCGAGAACGACTTCTTCGGGTAATATGCCTTTATCCCAAAATATTCGTGGTATCAGCCAGAAGAAAATGAACGATGAGGCACCAAAGAATATGCCGAAGAAGATCCAGCGCAGTTTGCGACGCTCGAAATCTTCTTTCGCCACCATATACGCATGAATGATATTCCCGAATCCGTAGAAGAAGAGAATTGCAAAATAGATCTCCACAAAATCAAATGCCGTTTTGTGAAGTCCGTATCGCACGAGATCGACATGAGGGTAAGCTGAGTACAGAAATGTGCTTCCTGCCCAGACTGCCAGAATGAAGGACGTGCTATAGAGCGGAACGAGTATCTTCTTATTCGAAGGAAATTTTTTGAATGGGAAAAGAAGCGTAAAGTGTACGAAGAATACCGGGACAAGAGTATAGAATGCCTCGAATATGACTTCCAGAATATATCCCGATCCGAACGGCCATGATCCCAAATATCCTGAAGTCAGAAAGATCAGCGATGCGATAGCAACGCAAAGATGATGGAAGGCGTGAGCTGCGCGTTCTTTCTTTTGCAGGAGAAGAACGACTATTCCGATGAGAAGATAGAAGGATCCGACAATGCACTCGATGACGATCTTCAGCAGCGAATAGTCTGCGACGAAGGGAACAGAGAATTCCATCTCCGTACCGCTACGCAAGACTTGCACGCTCACTGCATCGCCTTTTTTGAAATCCGTGCAGATAAATTCTATCTCATCATCGGAATGTATCCGTTGGCCGGCTATCGAGACAATTGTATCGCCGGAGCGTAATTCGGATTGCGCAGATCCCAAAACTTGTGTAATAACGACAACATTGCTGCGTTCTTCGGTTCGGGCGGGAAAAGCTGCTTTCTGAGCAAAGCGGAAGGCTCCGAATGCACAAAGTGCAAGCAGGAGAAGATCAAGGGCGAGAATAGTACCTGTTCTGCGCATAGTGGGGCACGAGAACAATTCGATTCACGCCAAATTAGTTGCCGGAGCGAAATCTTAGAAATACCAGCGAATAAGTAACGTCGTCGATTCTCCGAATGAATAACTGGCAGCAGGCGGAGCCGTCGTACTTACAGAAAGACTGTTATTCGGCGCATTCTGCGTTATAGTATTCTCGTAGGTCGGCTGTCCGTTATGAGTATAGGAGATGAACAACTCCGCCCCTAAGCTGAAATGAGAGGAGAAAAAATACTCTCCGCCAACTGCAGCGCCTACGAAATAGTTAGCCGCACTTAGTTTTGAATGGCTCTGGCTCCATCTCGAATATGTCGTATCTGTGTACGTCACTCCATTATCGACCTTCGAACCGGCATAGGCCACGCCGATCTTCGGTCCGATATACCACGAAGCAGACTGGTCCAAATGTGAAGTGAAGAAAAATCCGCTGGCAATCGAAAACGTATTGGTAGTCGTACTATAGGTGTACGAGTAGGAATAGGGATTGCTTGAATTGAAGCTACTACTTATATTACTGGAATTCGTTTGCGATGACCGGAATCCTATTTCCGGTTCTATCCGCATATTTCCTAAAATGATCGGAAGATGAAATGCAACTCCGAGCGAGGTACTGGAAGTGAGACTGATTCCGAGCCCCCAGGTATTTTGTGCAGTTTGCGAATATCCTGAGGAAGCTAATAGAATGACGACCGCAAGTACGGAGAATACTTTACTCATAATGGTAGAAAGGATGATGAAAACTTCTCACATAGACGCGACAGCGAAAACTTTGTTTCACTTAATCCCGAAGTACCGGGCTTCAGGATGGTGGCAGATGATGGCCGTTGTGGATTGCTCCGGCTCGAGATGGTACTCTTCGCTGAGGGTAATATCGATACGTTCGGGATGGAGCAGATTGAAAAGTTTTGTCTGGTCTTCAAGGTTCGGACAGGCCGGATAGCCAAAGGAGAATCGTGAACCGCGATATCCCTGACTGAAGAGCCTCTGAATATCTTCGGCATCAGAGGAGCCAATGCCAAGTTCTGCGCGTACGATTTTATGGAGGTACTCTGCCAGCGCTTCTGCTGTTTCGACGGAAAGGCCGTGCAGGTAAAGATACTCTACGTATTTATTATCGGAAAAAAGTTTTGCCGTATACTCGCTTGCCTTTCTTCCCACAGTCACGGCACTGAATGCAACTACATCGGGCTTCCCGAGGGCAAGCGCTTCATCTTTAGTCAGGAAAAAACCGGAAATGCATAAATGCTTTCCACTCGGTTGACGCGGAAACGTGAACCGTTTGTATTCTTCAAGTGAGTCCAGAGAGAAGGGACTCGTCCATTTCATGTACGTTTCATCGTTCGGAAGATCTTTTGGCTTCAGGACGACGAGGTCATCTCCTTCGCTCCAGCATGGGAAGTAGCCATAGACTGCCTGCGGCTTCAGGATGTGCTGTTGCTTGCATAGAAGCATGAGTTCATGCAGCTTCGGGCGTGCAACTTCTTCAACTTGTTTCGTATGCTCCTCAACGGTTTTCTTTCCTCGCTTCAACTGCCATTGGCCGCGGAAGAGCGCTACTTCATTCAAATACTTCCAGATCGAATCGAGAATGAATTGCTCCTGAACATCGACTCCCCAAAATGGCGGAGTCGGAACATCGGATAGCCGTGAAATGCCCTCCGATTCTTTCGCAATTCCCGACTTCGGACTACGGACATCGGACTTCGGACTTCCTCCAGCCAGCCATGGCAAGTCGCGCTTGGCAAGGACCATCTTCGACTCTTCGCCGGTGGCGTTATCCAGTTCTTCTTCGATCTCGCCAGCTTCATCGACAACAGCAAATTCCGAAACGACATCGTTGATCGTACCGGCCTTCAATTTCTCCATGAAGTGCAGCCCATCGAATGCATCTTGAGCATACCACAAGGTACCGCCATAAAGCTCGCGCAGATCGCGCTCGACAAACTTCCGCGTCAGAGCTGCGCCACCGAGAACAACGGGTATCTGCAAGCCACGGCCTTGCATGACTTCAAGATTCTCTTTCATGATGGCCGTCGATTTAACCAGCAGGCCCGACATGCCGATAGCATCGGCCTTCTCGCGTACGAATGCATCGAGCATCGGCTCGAGTGCCATCTTGATTCCGAGATTGACGACTCGATAGCCGTTATTGGTGAGGATGATATCGACAAGATTCTTCCCGATATCATGAACATCACCTTTAACCGTAGCCAGAACCATGACGCCTTTGGATTGCTCGCCTTCGACCTTCTCCATGAACGGCTCGAGATACTTCACGGCAGTCTTCATCGTCTCGGCAGATTGCAGAACGAATGGAAGCTGCATTTCGCCGGCACCGAAAAGCTCGCCGACGACTTTCATGCCGCCTAAGAGAATCGTATTAATAATATCGAGAGCGGGATAACCCTTCAATGCTTCGGCCAGATCGGAATCCAATCCGATCTTATCGCCATCGATGATACGCTTTTTTAAACGTTCTTCGACAGGCATGCCTTCGTACGAAGAGCGCTCGCTCTTCGTCGATTTTGCATCGGCATAATGCGCCATGAACTCGACGAGTGGATCGTAAGTGCAGTTGCGTTCGCTACTATGGTCGTTCGTATCGGTCATAAAAAATCCCTGACACAATTTGATAAGCGTCAGGGATAAGAGAGAAGATCTTGCCGCGACGCTTTAGCTCTTTCTTTAACGTGGTGAGCAAGCTATCGGTCAAAGCGCCACGAACAAGCCTTATAACGGGATGGAAGCGTAGAGAGTTTCTATGAGAGATCTAGAGCCTCCAGACAAAATTTGCAACGGGCGCCAGTAGTGGCAGCGAGAAATACATGAATCCGAAGTCTGAGCTGAAACGCGAATTCTCCAATCGCAGCGCAAAAAGCAGAGCGATCTTGCTTGGCGAAGAGAGATCGTGATTCCAGATCTCGGCAACAATACGTGTATTCGGAACACCTTTGATCGGAGTATCGAAGCCGATGCCGGCGCCCAGAATTCCTCCGTAGGAAAACGAGAATGGCGGTGGGCTGAATGGATAGACATAGATCACCGGAAAGGACTCACCCGATAGTTTCAGAAAAAGCAATCCGGTATACCGCGTTTCGTTTTGTAACTCGGCAGTGACGGATGCAAAGGCGTGAAAATAGAGAAAGTCACTTGTGAGCCGAAGCAAATTACCGCCGACAGCAAATGAAATTCCACCTTCATCGGCAAGCGTGGCTTTCGCCTGCAAGAAAGCGAATTGCGATCGGAAGGCAACGGTCGGCAGAGCAGTAATTCCTCCGCTGAAAGAAAAAACATTTCCCAAACCAACGCCTGCCTGAATGAATGCAAGCTCCCAAAATCCGACATACCCTCCGTTGATCGGCTTGCCCGTCGGCATGATAAAATGCCGATACTCATCAAGCGGAGCAGTTGCAGAGTCGGGTTTGGTCTGAGCAAACGCGCAATTGGAGAAGAGTAGAACCAAGAGGAGCGCAGCAGCGCGAACTTTGCGATCCAAACACAGAAATCGGTATGAAGAACGACTTACGATACTCGTTCTGACTTGAGCTTCACCTCTCATAACATTCCCGTTCGTTTACGAATAAACCATTCTGTACTAAAGAACATCACAGCAAGCACCAGCAGGGGCCACATGTTTCTGCCTTCATAATCTTTTTTCTCTTCGAATTTCTTCGCATGGAAGTTCGAACTAGCTTCGATATCCTTCATCAGAGTTGAGGCCGTCTGCGGAGTGTAAAATTTTCCGCCTGTTCGTTCGGCGAGATCCCGCAAGATATCACTGCGCATTCTCGGCTCGGCAAATTCCGGAGAGTAATCTCCGACATTGAACCTGCCGCCATCGGTACCAAGAATCTTCCCATCGAGTTTTGCTTCGCCGCTATAGGTGTAATCTCCCGCAGCAAGTCCTTGCAGAAGTTTTGCTGAGTATCTGCCATTGGATAGCGGCTCAAGAGTTAATTCCATGGGTGAGGAAAGTTTTACACCCATCACTTTAAGTGTAACGATCGCTCCGTCGACAGGAAGAAAACTTTCATCATAGATCTGCCCGGAGAATTCGATCTTCTCTCCGGCATCGTAGAGCTTCCGAGTCGGAGCGATTCGGACTCTCTTCTGATCGTCATGAGTAACGAGCCAGCGTGTAGCATTGCCAAGAAAGATATCGAGCGCACTTTCACTGGCAGCCGTCGAATCCTTCTTTCGCGACAGTGATGCAAACGCTTTCTCTCTTCCAAAGGAAGTAAGTTTCCATTGCCAAAGGCCATACCCTGTGAAGGCTACTTGACGCGATCTTCCGATCGTCCGCGAGATCACCAGAGGATCTCCGAGCTTCACTCCTTGCAGCGTTGCCTCGGCCAGAACTTCACTTTCCGGCTTTGCGACGAAATGCGTTTCCGTCTTGATAAGTGGTGCAAGGCTTTCCCATTTCGTCTGCGAAGTCTGTTCGCTCTTGGCACGGAAGATCGGATTATCTTTTTTATCGGGCTCAAGTGCCGTCGATACTTTCAACTCATTGTTCGAAGGCCGCGCATTCTTTAGCGAGAAGGGCATTGCATCTTCTAAGGTCCGAAGCTTATCGAGATCCAACATACGCGAAGGGATGAAAAGCATCGGTCGCGATTGGCCGACAAGCAATTTCCTCACAAGCGCAAGCGATTCATTCGATGTCGATGAGATCGGAAAACCGATGAGGATGACAAGATCGGCATCTCGTACTTTTTCCTCTGTCGGATTCCCCTCGTAAAACTCGGCTCCCTGCTTCTGCACGTAAGAAACAAATTCGATCTCTTTTCGCCCTTCGAAATATTCTCGAATGAATGACACATCGGAGCTGGGCGAACCCGCGAAGAGAACGATGCGAAACTTATTTTTCAAGACATTCACATAACTGATACGCAGATCGTTCTTCTCCGTAGCATTAGATGCGGGATCGCTCGGAGTTACTTTTGCCGTGAGTTTCACCGTACCCTCTTTCTTCGGAGTGAAAGTAAAGGTCAGTGTATTATCGCCGGTGCCTTCTTTAAGCGAAAGCGGTTCTTCACCGATCTTTTCACCCTCGGCAAAAAGAGAAACGGTCACACGATCGCCGCTCTTTGCTCCGACGCTATGGATCGTCACATCGACGGGCTGCGAGACATTGATCGTTGCCACTTCGTTGGTGAAGATCTCTGATAGCGCAATATCCCGGATCTCCGTCGAATCGCCAAGCCCAACGGCATAGACGGGTATCCCTAATTTTTCAGCGGAGTAAACTGGATTCGATCCGCCGGTATATGCGCCGTCACTGTAAAGCACTATAGCTCCGATATTTTTTGTCTTCTCTTCATTCTGCAGATACGAAAAGATGGATGATATATCGGTCACAGAAGCATCGGCTTTCAGGCTATCGAATGAATGCGGAGGAGTCCCGCCGAGCGCTTCAGTCTGTTCGCTGAAGAAATAGGTATTAAGCTTTTCCGGATTCGAAAGAACATTCGCACCAATTACTTCGGTTACATTAGCAAGCATCGCCGTCCTGCGGTTTTTGCTTGATGCCGTATCGGTGCCGGCTTCCGGCAATCGCATCGACTTTGAGTTATCCAAGGCAAGTGCAATATGGGGAGTGAGTTCACTTGTCTTTGTCAGCGTAAGAACGGGTTGAAAGAGAACGAAAAGCAGTAATGCTAAACCGAGAGAGCGAAGCGTAATAAGAATTCTTCTGCGGACCGGAGTCGTTTTCGGAACGGTGCGGCGATAGGTCCAGACGGAAAGGCCAAAGCCTGCCAGGAGCGCAAGAAAAAAAAGCCAAAGGCTTCCGGAGGTTAATGAAAGGGAGAGCGCGTTCAAGTTTGGCTTTGAGCTAACGTTAACATTAAATTTTTATCCATTCCTGTAACTTCGAACGCATTATTTCTTCGCTAAGTTGCGGGCCGTCATACATCCCCTTTTCCTGGCGCTGACGCATCGCTTCAAATAGACAGATCGCTGCAGCAACAGAAACATTAACGCTTTCAACCATTCCTTTCATCGGAATGTAGAGAAGGCCGTCGGCGCCATCGGCTGCTTCCTTGGAGATTCCGCGATGTTCGTTTCCGAGCACGATGGCAGTGGGCACGGAGAGATCGAAATCGTAAAGCTGCTTCGCTTCGGGTTCGATCTTCGTTGCGAGGATCTGAAAACCTTCTTTGCGAAGAACATCATAGCAAGATCCAATGGAGCGGTAGCGCTCGAAGTTCAACCATTTTAGTGCACCGGATGCACTTGTCTTTCCGATCTCCGGAGGAGATTCGATGTAGTAGACCATCATCACTCTACTGACTCCCGTGGCATCGCAGGAGCGAAGAATGGCTCCGAGATTGTGCGGATCGTGCACGTTCTCGAGCACGACAACAAGCCCCGGCTGGCGCTGCGCCAAGGTTCTTTCCATGCGTTCGGTCCGGCTGTCACTGCGGCTCCAGTTCTTGAGATTCTCCATTGCGGCTATTACAACGCCATCGAAAGGGACTCCGGTTGCGCTGTTTCAATGAAAGAAAACTCATGTAAAAGCCCATTTTGGGGCAAACGTAAGACCGGTAATCCGATGTTCTTATAGGTGCGTAGTATTGAATGATTTTGACGAACGATTTGACCGAGAATGTAGAGCAAAAAACACCGCAGAAACCAAAGAAAAGTTTTCTGCAGCGGACGATGAAAATCCTGATTTTCATCGTCGTGTTTTTTGTGTTACTCCTGGTCTTTATCGGCGCCTTCACTCAAACTTCCTGGTTCCGCTCCATCGTTGCATCGCAACTCGAAAGCCTTGTCGAAAGCAATACCAATGGCCGGCTTACCATCGGCAGGATCGAAGGCAATTTCATTTCCGGATTTACGATCCATGATGCTCATCTGAAATTACGCACCGGCGATTCGACTGATCTTGTTTCCATGAACGAACTCTATGCACGGTATTCGCTCTGGCAATTTATTTCGGGCACGGGCATCCCTGTCACAACACTCGTCCTTCGAACGCCCACGATCCGCCTTCAAAAATTATCCGGAGATTCGCTATGGAATTTCCAGCGTCTGCTTCCGTCAAAACCGAGTCAAGGCCCATCAGCTCCGTTCGATCTTACGATCGATATTCAGAATCTGCGCATTGAGGACGGAAAACTTTTTGTGCATGATTACAATGCTCCGCCTCAACCAACTTCTTCTGCAGCGCTCCGACAATCGATCGATTGGGGCAATATTGAATTGCAGAATGTCGATCTCGATATGCGTGCTCATATTCAGGGCGAGAAGAAACAACGCGTACAGATCGACAATCTCAGTTTTGTCAAAACAGGAAGCGATCCATTCATCCTACATCATCTTGAATTGGGTGCGATTCATGACGATCTGCATACGGAGCTTAATGGTGTTCACCTCATCACCTCACGAAGCGATATCCGGTTAACGGCTTTGATGGATCCGCTGCAAGTATTGAACGGAGCTCCGCTGGATTCGCTGCAACATTCCAAAACACGACTCACTCTTTCGGCCAGCGCAGTCAGCGAGCGGGAATTGAAATATTTTCTTCCCGATCTTTCTTTCTTAGAGGGAGAGCCGAGTATTGAGATGAACGCCGAAGGCGAATTCGGGAAGTTGAAGATCACCAAAGGCCGGCTTGGATTTCGCAAAGATGGAAATATCTCCTTTTCCGGAGAGATCAGGAATCTGCACTCGCCTGAACATCTCTATCTCGATGTTGCGTTGAAGGCCCGTTCGCTCAGTGACCAGACACTTCGCAATTATGTACCGGGCCTGGAGATCGCCGATATGAAACGCTTCGGAACGGTGAACATCGAGAAGCTGACCTTCACCGGTTATACCGATAATTTCAGTTCGAATTTCGATATTCGCTCAACTGCCGGAACTACGGTCGGCAAAGGTTCGCTCGATCTGCGTTCGAAAGAGATCATCTATAATGCTCAGGCCTCCACAAAAAATGTCGACCTTGCAACCTTGCTTCAGGATCCGACCGTCAAAAGCGATCTCAATTCCTCCTTTACGATAAAGGGCCGAGGCACGAACCTGAAAACCATGCAGGCAGAATTTGTCCTTGATGGCGATGGTCTGACGGGATTCAAGAATTATCAGGTCGAGAAATTCCATCTCGGAGGAAAGATCGGCGGCGCAACCCTGACATTGGAGAACACCTCCATCGTCTTGCGATCGGGAGCTTCGCTTGCCAGCGTATATGCTGCCATTAATTTTTCCGATAAGGTACCGACCTATGATTTTGACGTCTCGACCAAAGAACTTCCAGTTTCCGATTTCGCACCGATCTTTCCGGCAGCAAGCAAGGTCTCCGTCGATGCCAATCTCAGCGGTTCGGGTAGCTCGGCGAATTCCCTGGTAGGAAGCATCGATGCACATATCTCAGGACTTCAGCAGGATAAAAAGCCGTTGCCGAATATTGATCTCAGTGCTACGCTTGAGCGTGACCCTGCCGATCAGAACCGGCGCATCGATATTGTGACGAGTTCCATCGCCGATCTTACCTTCAAAGGCAAATACAATATCGAGACGATCGGTACGATCCTTGCCGATCGCATCCAAAAAATTTCGGCAGCAGTAAAGAACCGTGGTAAAGAGAGTACGGTAATGCTGCCGGTTTCAGCAGTAATGCCAGGATGTTCGGATTCGATCGATCTATCCTACACAGCGAACATCAAGGATCTTCGCCCCGTAGCTCCGTTCATTCCGAACGTGATTTTTTTGGGAAGCGGCAAACTCAACGGTTCTGTTCACGGATGCGAAAATGGACTCGTTGCATTTCGCACAGATGGAAATATTCACAACTTTTTCATGCGCCAACGCAGGCGCGCCGATACATTGGGTGTTCCTCCGATGCGGCTCAGAGATACGAAGTTCACATTCTCGGCCGATCATATCGCCGATGATGAGAATTCTATGCTGCGATCGTTAGTATCGGAATTCACTCTGCAATCGGATTCGATCATGAAGATCAGCGGCGTGATCTTCGATCGGCCCGATATCAAGGCCGCTCTCTCTTCGGGTGAACTAAAATATGCTGCCGGCGCGACCATCGCACGAACGGTCGGCCTCGTTATAGGAGGAGAAGGAAATATCGATCGCCCGGACCTGGTATTCCAGCCTGATACACTCAGCGTATCATTTGGGAAGTCATTCATTTGGCATAACGATAATACTCCGCATATTACGATCGGAGCAGATGGATCGATTGCCATGGATACTCTCTCACTCATTAAACCGAAGCTCGGCTATGATCCCGAAAATAAATTTGCACAGCGCGTGAAGCTTGGATTTAAGATTCAAGGCGATAGCATCATGTATGCCTACGTGACAACTCCGCAGCTCGATCTTGGCGATGTTCCGAAATTTTTTCCGGAGCCTGCAGCGGTTCCGGAGTTGAATCAGATGACGGGCCGCGTAAGCAAGATGAACGCACAGATGCACGGGACGTTCTCGCATCCTGAAGTGACTGCCGATCTCCTCCTGAGAAATTTTACCTACAATCGAGTTACTCTCGATTCCGGAAGAGTTAGCCTGCTCTATAAAGATCTGACGCTTTCAGGCAAAGCTGCATTTCACATCGATACTGCTGCATTTTCCATCGAAAGTATGCGAGAAGGCCGCGAGAATTTTATTGCATCGGGGAATAATTCGTTCACCTTGTATATTGATAGCATCCCTCTGCTCTTTTCGCTAAGCAAGTATCCGCAGTATAGCACCGATAGCGCAGCGGTATCGAAACGCTTGATGAGCATTCGTGCCATCGGCAAGGACTACCCGCTTGATATGTTCAGCCCGTTCGTACCTGTCGTTGCCGATCTTCACGGACTATCCGATATCGAACTTACCGTTTCCGGCACGCAGGAAAATATTCTATATAATGGCTCCGTCGATGTCCGGCAGGGCTCTTTGCTATTGCCTACCACAAATCTCTACTATAATATCAGCGGGAAATTGCTCTTCAATACGGAAGAGATGCGATTTGTCGATATGCATGTTGCCAATATCGCAAGCGACGATCCGGCCGGGCGAGGAGTGCTGAACGGTTCGTTCTACTTCAAGGGCTTCGATGTGCAATCGTTTAAACTCACTCTTTCCACCGATCGGCTAACCGTTCTCGGCGATGCTTCGAAGAAAACATTAAAAAGCATTTACGGACCCCTTGCGATCCGTACCGATGGAGCGCCGCTTGTTTTCTCCGGTACATTCGCACGGCCTAAGCTTTCCGGAAGTGTTGTTATCATTGACGGATCGCTAACTCTTCCGCAGACCGATGTTTCCTCCGCCGAAGTGAACGATGGAATTGTTTATCGCACGAAAGGTGAAGAAGTGCCGCTTGATAGTAATCATCACGGCGCTCTTCCCGATTCAACAAAGAAGATTCTCAGAACTCTTGCCGAGAGCCAGAGCACAAAAGAATATAACGATACGGCTTTCGAAGAAGCAACAAAGAGTGCAACACCGGCATCGGCTCCGGCACTGACTCCGGAAGAACTGACACAGGCACAACTGAGCTTTTCGGATAAGATGCTTTATGATTTGCAAATTTCCATTCCCGGAAATCTCTGGTTCAATATCAATCTGAGCAAATTGTATGGAGTAGTGAAACAGCAGTTAGTCGCAGAGATACGAACCGATGGAGTCCTCACCTTCATCCGGAATGAGGCTGGAGCCGATTACAGTGTCGGTGGGACGATCGCAGTGACGGATAAATCTACGTATACCCTTGTGAAGGAATTTAGTCCGGTTACCGGTACGATTTCCTTCATCAAGGCTCTCGATAATCCTTCGATCAACATTGCTGCAGAATATTCCGGGCAGCATAAGACGACGGCGATCGATGAAACGATCAAGATCAAATTGATCGTCGAAGGTACGCGCAACGATCCGAGGCTGACAATGGAGTTGTATCATAAGAATACGCAAGGAGAGTTCATTCGCGATATCCGTCCTGAAGATCAGGTTAGGGCCGATGTTCTTACCTATCTTACTGCAGGATATTTTGCCAGCGATGCACCGGGACAGACTAACAATTCATTAGCGAATGCAGGGGTATCGGTCGGAGTCGGTGCCGTTACGGGAGCATTGAATTCATTTCTCTCTAGTTATCTTAACAGCAAGACTTCTGGCTACATCCGCTCCATCGGAGTCGAGTATGGCGGCACACTTGCTTCGAAGTGGAAGCTGACAGGAAATGTCAAGGATATTCAGTATACCCTGGGTGGCGGCATTAATAATGCAAGTGGGAATTATAGTTTTACTTCCGGCGATTTTTCGGTTGAAATGCCATTATGGAAATGGTCATCGCTGATGGTCGAAGGTCACGTCGGAGTCGACCCGTTCGCACAGGGACTCTCTCAGCAGCCGTTATATTTGGGCAAGTGGCTCTTCCACATCAGGCCGCAATAAAGCCTTATCCGATAAAGAGGATCGAAAAGAAGCCGAAAACGAAGGCCAGGATTGCAATAATCAGTGCGATATCTTTCGGGTTTTGGTTCGATCTGAGCGTTTCTTCTGCGTGTATCATAGCGGTATTTGTTTAGAAAGGTGGACCGGAGTTCATCCTCTCTCATAAAAACACCTCATCCCTCCCGTAGTTACACCCCTAAAGTGAAAAAAAACTTCTTTTTCGGAACTCAGAGCGCCGGATTTGGCTTTTTAGGTCGCTTCCTTAGCTCAGTTGGTAGAGCAACTGACTCTTAATCAGTGGGTCGGGGGTTCGAGTCCCCCAGGGAGCACAAATGAAAACGGACAGTTTTTCAAAGAACAATTGAGGTTTATGTAATATTAGGGGTTGATTCGAAGCATAGATTCCACCCCTATTTTGTTATTTCCTAATGAGTTATGCGTAGTCATCTCTTATAATCTCATTAATTCCTCATTGCAAAAATAAGCCATTTTCTTCGACTAACAATGCAAATGAATATTGATTCCTGATAGGTATTTTCAGGCAAAAAAACCTTTCTCAAATGTTTCTCAAAACACCCATCCTTTGAGGCAACTTACTTTGCAAATGTCATAGGAGTAATATGCTCCCTATATCTTTCTCTTCCCGTTCTTCATGATCCGTAAATATTGCCATAAAGAACTAAGATGGCAATCTATAATCCCCCCAAAAACCTCTTCCAGCCGGGTGCAATTTCAAAATAAATTTGTTATCATATATGCAGGATTCTTCTGGGATGGATGCACAATGAAACTCCGCATCATATCCTTTCATAATTGTCCTTACAAAAAATATGATAGTAAGACATATCAAGAAATTTGAAGAGATATTTTACACAGACCTTTCTTCACTTTATCCTGAAGAATCAATTTCCGCATTTGGGTCTTTGGAAAGAGCTGAACAATTCTATCTTCAGCAGGAGAAGACTCAGGGAATGGTAAAAAGAATTATTGAAGAATCCACAACAAATCCATTAGATCCGATTGAAGTAGTCACGTTTTCTGAATTATCAATAAGGGATGCCGACTTTCAGGATAGAATTCAGGAGCTACAATTCACCATAGATAATGGCAATCACCGCTACTTTGCCTATCTTCAAGCGAATGTCCTGACCCATATTCCAGTACGATTAAGAATTGTTGAAAAATAAACTGCTCAATCCCTCATTCCAAATCCTATGCCCCATCCCCTGCCACAAGACACTGGACAATTTGATGCTGAAGGTTGGTTATATATTTCCTATCCCCCTCAGTATTCAAAGCTTAAAAATGGTCCGGTGCTAAGCTATTTGAACAATCTTGATGATCCGGACCAGATGGGTAATATCATTCAGCATTTCGAATCAAGAATAAATGATAAGCAAATACGGAATGTCCTGAAATATTTTGCACATGTTCAAATTCCCTTTTGGAGCCACAGTTTCAAATATCAGGATCTATTATCGCCAGCTTTTCATGTCATTCAGAAGGATTTGTATACTGATAACGGAAGAATTGACAAAGTATTCTTTGGAGTAGAGTATGATCCATTATGGGATAAGTATAGGATATCTTCAATTCGAGTTGTGGATGCGAGATGGAAGGTAAGAAAAACGATATTAAGTATAGAACAGCCAAATCATAAATGGCACAAGATTCAGCATCTATTTCAGAAGGGATTGGAAATTTATTGAGCTTACTTAGATGAAGGAGTAATGTCGGAGATAGTTAGAGTTTGTTATGTTCATATCTCATGTCAGGGTTATTGTCGAATTTGGGCAAAGAGTCTATCCAGACCTTCAGGGAGTAATGCAGACAGATTCCTACGGATGCCCACTAGGAAATCAATACACAATTCTCTATCTGGGTCCACTCCTTCAGTCCTAATCAATATCCATTGTTCAGTTGGATCATTACTTATTCCTAACATGTATAATGCCTGAACATCTTGGAGTTGAGCAAGAGTCAATGTCTCAAGATAGTTTCGCATGCCAGCTTCCTCCATACTAGGATTCCTTGCCAATATTCTATCTATATTAGCAACTATATTGCCATGTTCTATATCCTCATTTGCTTCAAGCGGTGGGACTAAATTTGAACGAGTAATAATTTCCTGAAATATCGGTAGTAGGATATGATTTAGTGTTGTGAAAGGTTGATTATTAGTTGCCTTTAGTATAACATAATGACTGGCAGAATGGGCAAAAAGCATGTTACTATACATCTTTCCTATATGATCCCTCAATGAGAAATTGAGAAGGGTGTACATGGAGCGCTTTGCCAATTCTCATTAATGTGTCAATACTTGGCTTTCTTTCTGCACGTTCGAGACAACCTACATAATTAATGTTCAAATCCGACCTAATGGCTAGTTTCTCCTGAGTCCATCCTTTCTGGGTCCGGAAACCACGGATATTGTCGCCTATGATTTGATACAATTTCATAGACTCAATTTGCAATAATTTTGACCGAACTAAAACCTACTGACAGGTGGGTATTATATCAGAACCTACTATAAAGTGGTTTGACAGTTAGGAGTATTTGGCGACTGGACGGGCATAATGCATAAAAAAGAATTAATTGCTATCTCGCAAAAGGTCTTGCGGTTGAGCACGCACTATAAGGGGATTTCAAAGTATCTAAAGCGAGAGATGGCGATAGATGCCCTTCTCTATGCTTTTTTAGTTGGCAAATACGGCGATTTTGTTAAAGTCAAAAGGCAATATCAAATCAAACCAGTTGGTAGTAAGTGGCCTTTACGTATTGATTTTAGAATTGGTGGTCCGAACCCTGTCTTTATTGAGCTCGCTGTTAGACCACCGGATGGGAATCCAGAGCTATATGGTCCTTCAAATATCAATGAGTTGCGCAAATTATTGAAATTTGACTCTAAGGTTGTTAAAGGCAAATTCCTAGTTTTGTTGGATCTAAAGAATGACCCTATTCGGAAGCATAACTTAAAACTCACTTACGATAACGTTGGCGTGGGTAAGGGCAAGTTTATGGGCAAGAGAGCAACTGTGATATATGTTCACTCTGATACGTACTACTCATTTTCTTACAGAGGTGTAAAGGGCAAATCATAGATTAATCAGTATTCCCATCCATTTGTGAATAATCTTTAAAGTAGAATTATGAAGCAACCACAAATTCTTTTCATTTCCTTTTCAATACTTATCCTCTCATCATGCCAAAATAGAGATCGCGAAATTAAGCCGGCAGATTCTATGATGACTCCTGCTCCAGTCAATTCTCCAGTCCAGTCTACCTATGCAATCTCCTATAAGGATATCAAAATAGGTGCTTCAAGAGAGGAATTTAAGAATCTCTTGGATAATACCTTTTATGCCGACATAATAAAGGTAACTGCAAAACCATTTGGCAAACTGAACTCTGACATTCACTTTTATGATGCTTCTCCAATAAAATGGTTCGGCATTGATGGTGATCTTGAAGTTGAATTTAGTGAGACAACTGGTAAAATGATTAATGTTATATGGTCTGTAGCAAATACTTCCGAATCAGATTTTGACATCCTCGTGAAACAGATTGGGAAAGAATTACCTAACGGAATTGACCAAAGAAGTATTGAGAATGATCATGGTAGTAACTTTCTGTCTCATTCCTGGAAAACAAAGAAGACAAGTTATGATTTGCGTAGTTATAGTTCTGGCCTGTTGGAATTGAAGATACCCGCTGAAAACAATCAATCTTAAAGAGAAGAAACAAACACTCCAGTATTATTTAGATAAGTCCTTTTCAAGAATTATCAATAATAAACGTTCGTTAGTATTCCCTTCGAGAAACAAACCAAACCATCTTATGCCACTTAATAAACCTCATTCCTTCAAGAAAGCATTACTTGGTGCAGGAAAGAATGCAATTAACGCCACTTTTAGGGCTGCAATTATGCCTGACCTTTTGAGTGAAATTGATTGGCAAGAACACCTAAAATCTAAATTCTTCAAAAAGAAAGGTAATGAGACTTTGTGTATCTATTGCGAAACCAAAATTGCAAATTGCTGGGATCATTTTTATTCTGTGAGAAGCAAAGATAAAGGAATTATTAACGCCAACTCCATAACAAACCTTGTACCAGCATGTGGCTCTTGCAATGATTCGAGGGGTAATAAAGATTGGCGAAAGTGGATTGAGAGCTCTGCCAAAGGTTCTCCTAAGTCCAAAAGGGTGAATAGGAGAAAGCTTAACGCAATAATATGTAATATCCAAAACTATGAAAAGACCTATAGGCAATCTTTTGTCAATTACCAAAAACTATTGAGCCATAAAGACAATAAGAAATTGCTTGGTTTAAATAGGAAATATGAAGGCTTCAGGTCTAAGATTCTTATGATATTGGAGGACGCGCAAGCTACTGCGAATGATATAAGAATGATACTTGAAACAAAGGAAAAAACAAAAGTCCAGAGGCAAAAATGATTGTTCAACTCAGGTCACTTTCTTAATGACATCCAATGCTCCCAGATTATTACCATAGCTAATGTATCCAGTCTGCAATACACTTTCAATGAATCTGCATATTCCTTCTTCAGTAATTCATCATTCCTATTAATTCCGTAAAGCATATCTTGGTAAGCGCTCATTGCACCAGCTCCATCAGCAACCTTCATTCTTTTTCCCTCATATATTGGGGATGGTTCGGGCAATAATTTGTAAGGATCAACCAGTGATCCATCTTCATTCCTTTGATAAAGTCCATAATTCTTCAACCAGAGCGTGATTCTCTGACTTTTGTAAGCTTGAAGCACGGCCGGCAGTGTGACTTTTATTGATGTTCGTCCGCCCATAAGAGGGTGAAAATAATGTTTCAATGCCAATTTATTCATATCGAGAAGCAATGTAGAATCATCATTATCAAACTGAGCAACCTTTTTTATCCAATCTAATAATTTATCCTCATTTGCATCCGACTCATCAAGAGAATGGGAAATCGCTTTCAACTGAGTATTTTCATATTTGGACCACTGGAAAAATGTACCACGATCTCCTAATTGATCTTTTAATGACTGTGCAAATTTTATGTTAGGATACACGTCAACCGTATTTAACCATTCAGTATGGATTGGTTCGTCACCTGGCTTATTAATCGAGTGGCAAGACCATTGAAAAATGACATTCTGGTAGGGATGCATTTTAGCATGGTAAGGAATTGCCCAAGTTGATGTTTCAAAATCTATGAAATGGAGTGGATATGAGATATTGTCTATAGCATCCCAAAATCCATCATCCATCCTTTCTTCTTTCTGAGTAAGTTGATATAATGGCCTATTATCATAGTAAGGAGTTCCATCATCTTTTTTCAATAGTTCTAAAGGAACATCGTGCAGACTGGTTTTGCCCTTTTTTATCAAATCATCAATACAGCCTTTTGCACCTTTTTTTCCATTGATGTTTCCAAGTCGTCCCAAATCAAGAATATGTGGTTTAGGTTCAGCAAGTGCTCTCCAACAAATATTAAAGCCAGATATTGGATGCCGCTCGTCAGTCACTCTGAATTCACAATCACGGCATTTATAGTTAATTTGTGGTTCAATCCTTGTGTCATTCTGTACATGTTTTAGATAGATGTCAGAGACTCTTGCAATTTCTGGTATCATTGGATCAATCCATTCATCAACATTTACCAACCCTAGAATATGATCCTGCCTCATTGCGTTACGATTTTCTTCAGTCCCAATAAATGTCACAGTTGGTTTTCTGAATCCTGAACTTGATGAATCATCTTTTTCAATTACAAACCATCCTATCATTCCCTCCAATTCTGTAGTCTTTGCTGTATCGGGACAAAATAAAAGTCCTTTGATCTCTGCATTCGGAAATTTTTCCATCAACACTTTTTTCTGAAATGCAACATCTTCAAGGTACGGTTTGAAAGGAGCTAGTTCCCAATATCCGTTTCCCTTCAACTTCTTTTCAGCCCATTTTACACTATCAAATGATTTGGATTTTACTTCTATGAGATTGAAAGTATTTCCCTTCTTTTCCAAGATATCAATCCTGATCAATTGCCCGTTGATTTCAATAGCAGCTTCAAAAAGGGTTACTGCATTCTGTTTAAGGAGTTCTTCTGTTCGATTGATTGCTTCAGCAGTTGATCCGGTAATCTCTATGCCATCCGGATAAAGCAACTGGGCCATTAATCCTACGGCATAACCACCATTGGCCAGCATTTCCATATAGGGGTTCTCATCCAAGGACGTAGGAAATCCATGCTTTTTATAATAAAGTTTGGTAGGACAGTCTTGTGCTATCTTGAAATCTGATTTGGAGAGAGATTTGGATACTGCCATAGCTACTGGTTTTTTGTAATCGTAGGATGCAAAACTACATAATTCCTAGATATCCTTTTTGAGTTGCCCAGAAACGCGCTTGATGAACGTAGAGCAAATGGTTAGTAGCACTATTCAACCTGATATGCAACCATGGAATCCAAGTTAATTCTGCTCTAACAGCGCATGTATTTTCTTAGTCAAGCCAGCCACGGCGCGTAAACTGACTTCCGAATGCCCAACCATCAATCAGGATGTGGAATATCGGAGATAGTTTTAGCCCTGGTTCGAAGCCAAAGGAGTTATATTTGTACCTTACATCACTCTCAGACAGCAATGGACAACATTACTCATATTGCAACAATTGTTGCAGCAATCTCATTAGTCTTCATAGCTACTATGTCATATTTGAGATTTAGTTATGAACAAAAGATCGGCAAGATGCTTTTGGAACAGAAGGATACCCTTATTCCAGATTTATTAGCGATACGCAATGGGGTTACATTAACCATTGAAACAATCGTAAATGCTAGTTCGGATCTGAAACAAGTCATAATATCCGAACTTGGAACAAACACATCGAAAGTCACCGATGTGCTAAAGCACACTTCTTCTACCATAGACGATAAACTAACGAGTTGCGATCTGTCAATTGACAACAACCTCTCCAAGCTCAGTCAAACTATTACCTCAGCAATAATGGCAAACAGCAATCAGATTTCTCAAAAGGTAGACGAAACCGGGTCAAATATCAACAAAAGTATTTCCGATGGAGCACTAGTTACAGTGAAGTCTATCAATGAGCTCAGAGAAAGTTTGGAAGAGTCTGTAAAATTTTGACGAAGCATATTATGCCACAGTCAAACACAATCCAATCTTATTTATACTACTTGCGAGAAATGAGCAGGAAGATTGTTCAACACTCCGGTTTTGAA
This sequence comes from Bacteroidota bacterium, assembly GCA_030706385.1. GTDB lineage: Bacteria > Bacteroidota > Ignavibacteria > Palsa-1295 > Palsa-1295 > PALSA-1296. The sequence continues at coordinate 26,374 of JAUZOQ010000042.1, forward strand.
AATGTATTGAAATCAACTGCAAAGAATCCCGACTTTTTCAAGTTGTTCGTGAATGAATCTGACCCTACGGCCAACTATTTTTCGAATGTATTTCAACATCTTGCCAATTGTGATGATAAAAGATTATACTGGGGTGCTGGATTAATAATCGGAGGTGTGGTAAGAAACAAGAGAGTAAGAAAGATAGCAGCGCCGTTGCTGACATGTCTGGTGGATTTGGAATGGGTCTCTGAAAGTAAGAGTGTATTGCATGAGCATAACTGGGATTCGTTAACCCTGAATAACGATCTAATAACATTGATACTCGACAAGGATGACGTTCTTGATGAGGAGAATAGCTTCACCGATTATGATAAGTTGAATGATGTTTTCCAACGCATTGAATCAGATTTTGAAGAATTGATTGCAAGCGACATGATTAATAGGGTCATAAAGGATAAAACAAAACTTTACGATATCATTATGCGAATCCAAGTTAACAACCCAGAGTTTAATATCGTCAAACTCATTCCATTTAACCAACCATTCCCTTTGTCGCAGAAAGATAATTTTCTGAAAGAGAAGAATGCTGTCAGAATGTATTTTGAATATTTTTATTTCGTTGCTTCTTATCCTCATGAGCTTTCGACATATATCGCCATCAATGAACTTATTAAACAAGTGAAGTAATGGCATTCAATAATCACCTCCTCGAAAAACTCCTTAAAGGAGTGCTTGACGATAATCCAGTTCACCTGGAGAATGACTTGATGAAGGAATCTGACATTGATAATGCGTTAAGTTATTTACCCATCTCTCTCTCGGAAACTCAAACAAATGCCATCTCGAACTCCTGGAAAAACGAAGTGTCTTATATTCAAGGCCCCCCCGGCACAGGAAAATCACATACAATAGCCGCAATAATGCTGAGTGCCATTTTTCTGAAGAAAAAAGTGCTTCTCGTTTCGCAGAAAAAAGCCGCTATTGATGTTGTTAAAAACAAAATCAATTCCCTCTTACAGAAAACTTCGTCAGATCAGCCTCTGATTTGCGTGGCTACATCTTCTGAAGAAAGGAGGAAAACAAAATCGTACATAGAGACTTTATTGTCGGAAACAAGGAAGAGGTCATTTGACGCCGAATTATTGCATAAGAAACAGGTATTGGAAGAGCTGAAAACCTCTGTAAGTTTGCAGAGAACGCAAATTTCGCAAGACAAGGCTAGATTTAGTCAGGCGATAGACGTTGAGAGAAGATTCTATGAAGTGAACAAAGAATTTGTAAAGAAGCGAGATAATTTCTTCAGTATGTTTGAATTGCCATTTCGAAATAATGCTCTTGCGCTTAGTACTAAGAACTTTGATTGGATAAAAATAGAGGCGGATCTACATGCTCTTCGGGGATTGGAGGCTAAACGTCTCCAGAATGGTTCTTTAAGCCGCAAAGACGCACTGAAAATGAAAATGTCCTATTCATTCTTTAAGAGGAGTCTTTTTGTGGATAAGGGGAAAACCATAGCATTAGGCACCTCATATCTTGAAAAATGTGTTTCATTGACAAAGGCATTCAATGATTCCTTGAAGGAACAGAATAGAATATCTCTTGACCTTCGATCATTAAGAAGAGTGATTGATAATTCCGAACATCGGTTGACAAAAACACTTGAAAAGTATTTATCAACTAAATACGAATATGATTTATCGAAAAAATTAAGAGAGTATTTCGAAAATGATAAGATCGAGAGTGTAGATCAATTCCAAAAAATGTTGTACAATTCTTCCCCAAAGATCATTGCGGGGAGAATGAGAAATGTAAATTATAAGGATCTCACCTCGGCTTTTCCTCTTTGGGCTGGCGAGATAAAGGATTTGGGACTGTATTTGTCGTTTGATTCGGAAATTTTTGACATGGTTATCGTTGATGAGTCGTCGCAAGTGAATATTGCGGAAATAATGCCGGCCTTTTATAGGGGGAAGCGATTTTGTGTCGTGGGTGACCAAAAACAATTAGGGTTGTCCGCCGCAGGTCTTTTTCGATTAAATAAGACATTTGAAAAGTTAACTTGGAATAAACACTTCCAATCTCCGCAAGTAACTACAATTGAAGGAGCGAGTGAAAAGAAGTTGCTTGTAAGTGAATCGTCAATATTGGATTTTGTTACAAGTCCAGTTAATAATGCTCAAATCAATCACATTATGCTTGATGAGCATTTTCGTTCTATGCCTCAACTCGCTTCCTTTACGAGCAACAAGTTCTATGACGGGAACTTAAAAATAATGACCGAAGTAGGAGATCTAATTCATAAAAAATGTTTTAAGGCAATTAAGGTCCATGGGATGCGAGAGGAAGATCATAAAATTGTGCCTGAAGAAGTGAATGAGTTAATTCTTCAGTTGAGAAGAATTATCAATGAGAAAAGTTATCTTAAAGCTCCCGAACTGGTTCCTCATGGATTTACTCTTAACAAAAAACCAACCATCGGGGTCCTATCATTTTTGACCGATCAGACAAGGTATATTCGCGAAAGGATTGCAGAGGAATTTGAAGAGTCTGATCTCAATCAGTATCAAGTTTTTATCGGTACGCCCGAAGAATTTCAAGGGAACGAAAGAAATGTTATGTTCATAACCTTGGGGTTGGACGGGGTCAGTAAATGGGGTCGTCAGCACTATCAAAATCCGAATCGTTTTAATGTTGCAACAAGTCGCGCCATAAACTTCACTTATATTATCTATGCCGGTATTCCAGATGGAGCAACTTTCATTCGTGACTACCTCCGACATTTTGGAATAAAGGTATCAGACATGGATATTGTATTCGAAGAGAAATCAGAAGTGGATTATACCGATTCCAATTCTCTATGGAAATATGATGAAACAAAGCGCGAGTCAGAATTTGAAATCAGAGTTTCAGAATACCTCTTTGAGTACAAGAATGTGAATTCAGCAAACAATTCACTTCGTATCTATAATCAAGTCCCATCGTGTGGTAAGTTCTTAGACTTTGTCATTTATAACTCAAAAAATAAAAAATGCTGTGCAATCGAAGTGGATGGTAAACAGCATTTTGATGATAGTGCAAAGACATATTCCGAATCACATGTGGATCGCATTGCTGTACTCAAAAGAGCAGGCTGGAATATCATTCATGTTCCCTATTATAAATGGTATTTGAATGGATGGCTAAGTGATGATACTAATGTTGATTTCAGGAAAGTTATAGATGACTTCTACTCAGAGCTAAATACATACCTACTTTAAGATTATGAACAGATGGTTTTTCCTGATTCAATTCAACACTATGTTAGATAACCATGGTTCAGGAGGGGAAACAGGGGTAGTGTCCTAATTTCGAATCCGCTACATTGTCCAATGTAGTTTTTGCCTTTTCGCTCGTTCCGTCCTGAACAGCGAGCACAGATTTTCGTATAATACAGTTCACGAATAGCCTAAAGGCTCTTTTTTCATTTTAAGTAGCAAGCAGTACAATACAATATTTCCACTAACCCATTGCTTTTAAGGAGTATATTTGAATCCAAGACTATCTCTCTAAAAGAAGTGCTCGAAGTATTTGCCGATAAATATATTCAGCTTGGAAGACTTTTCGCCACACTTGAAATGGCGTCCCCCAATGTCACCTTGCAGTCAATGAAGGA
>JAUZOQ010000043.1 GCA_030706385.1 Bacteroidota bacterium
CCATCGTCGCGTCTTGCTTCGAGAATGTAGGAGCCGGCAGCGAGTGAATTCAGTTCAAATGGTACCGTCGAATTTCCCGCGCTGAAATATGCTCTTTCTTTCGAAAGAATTTTCTTTCCCGCAAGATCGTAAAGCGAGAGATCGACTCCTGCATATCCATCCAGAGTCAGATTCACTTTCAACGGTTCGGATCTTCTTGCCGGTTGCGGATTTACAGAAACTGAAAACGATGCATCCGGCACAGATGAATGAACTCCTCCTCCGTTGGCATTAAGAACGCGGAATGGCAGGCTTGTCGAAGGAGTCGTGTATTCGGCAATATTCGGCCGAATCTTGATCTGAGCAGAATTCGTGGGGAAGTAATTAATTCCCCGTCCCTGCATAACTGACCAAACGTAACTATTTTTTCCTACGAGATTTACCGCAAGCGTATGCCACAATGTGTCGTAGTAGTCAATGGATACTGTATCGACATTGTGCGAACTCCACGTTATTGTATACTTCTGTCCGATATAGACAATATCGGTATCGCTCGGGTGAAGTATATTCAGGCTATATGGTGCCTGCTTGATCTTAAATACCTTCTTCTCTATGACGGAAATGTCCGGGTTTGAAACATCGGAAATCCTGATTCTGGCAAGATCGGTTTCCTTATCCGGGGCAGAAAAATAGTAGCTGGTTGCGCGGGTTGTGTCAACGTATTGCCATGTCGTGCCTCCGTCGGAAGAATACTCTATTTTGACCGTTGCGACACTTACCTTATCAAATAGAATTGTGATGAGATCGAAAGGCGAGAAAGTCATTCCATCTAAAATCGCACTGTTAAGAGTGATCGATGCTGGAGGCGCGGGCAGATCGAGAAGATCGGTTTGAAGAATGCCGGCCTGCACGACTTGGAAATCTCCATCCTTATGATCCTGTACAAAAGCAACAAGCTTCATGTGGCTGATCACCATATTCTTGATCGTCTTAGAAATATTCTGCACGTAGGTTACATGCGTAACGGTCCCAGCCGGCTTACCGCGAAGATCTAAGAGAGAATCGCCGACGGTTACGTAGCGGACAACATCATTATGATGCGTCGGCCCCGGCGGTTTTGTATCCGGGCATTGAGCGAACGGCACATTATCTTCGGTGATGGCATAATGGATCGACATCGTATCCGGAGTTGCCTGATTGCTTGTGACATCGATCTTTGCAATGAAACGTGCCGAAGCATCCGAACTGATATCATCGATCATTGCGCTAATAAGTTTGATCGATACTGAAGGTGCAAGTTTCACGCGATCGGTAATTCTTTGGTCCCACTGCGTTTTGCCGCCCGGTATGGTACCTGTCAGTTTATCGTTCGGTGGAAAGTTCGTGCGGTCGACTGCTGCACACATGGTCGGAAAAGGCTGAGCCTGAACTCCGGAAAGCAGAATAAGCGTATTCTGCGCGCTTGGGCTGGAAGCCGAAGCCATCGGATCGGCAAGATTGATCGTGTGGTAATTCAGATGGATGGTCTTGGCCGAATTTGCATTCGAACCCGACATCGTCTGCCTGAACGCAGCATCGAAGTCATTGCTGGCCGGACAGCCATCGACACTATTGGTGAATGTTTCGAAGAGTACCATCTTCGTATCCTGAGCATGGGCTGCAGATACGGCGAACACAAGGGCAAGAGAAAAAAGAATTCTACACAACTTCATGAGACAACCTCCGTAAATAAAAAAAATCGTCCTATCTACACCTTATAATGGAGAATAGAAAGAAGTTGTTCCTGCGGGAGGGTGGCCCGAAGGGGCAGTCTGGCGATCAGTCATTCCGAGCAGAGCTCAGAATGACATGATAAGGATACGAATCGTCTCTCAGGCGGCCTTAGGCCATAACCATGGGTTTACCGGTCGGGTATTCGAGGCCGAGCTCTTTGTAGAGTTCGCTTAAGCTTCGTGAATTGTAGTCCTTGCGGGATATTTGTTTGCCGGTGCGGGAGAGGCGGTTGAGTTCGGTGATTTTATCTTCCTGGGCTTTCTCGAAGCCTTCAGTCATAGCAGTTTGGATTTTGTCTTTTAGTGATTCTCTCATACGTTTTCCGATCCTTTTTTATAGTAATGAACTTTATAGCATAGTTAAACAAAATGGGAATATGGAAGGTTTCGAAATTGAGCAAATAGCGGCACCAATTGTCACTCTCAGCAGAGGTTTTTTTTGAAGCGTGTCATACATCTGTCATTCTGAACGAAGGTTTTTGCGAATGCAAAAACCGAATCCCATGATATGCGTGAGATACTACCGATCTACTTCATCGGGTGAAGAGATTGTCTCCAGTGGGACGGACTCTTAGTCCGTCCGACGAAATCAGCTCCGCAGAACGGACTAAGAGTCCGTTCCACTGAAGTCGTTAACTTCGCTTTAACCTCTGGCCACTAGCCACTAATCACTAGCCACTAATCACTAGCCACTGCCCGCACTCTTTTCTTCGCTTCGCTCAGAATGACAATTGGGGGCGCGTTGGCTGCATAACAGCCAAGTTCGTCAACTCCCCTCGCTCTTGCTCTCAGTCTTTGCAGGAGCAACGGGCGTCGAGGTCGCGGGTGGAGGAGCAGTGGAAGAATCTTTCTCTTTGCCGCCGGAAGATTTTTTGGAGTAATCGGTCACATACCATCCTTCGCCTTTGTAGAGCACGCCGGCTCCGCCGGTGATGAGGCGCTCGAATGTTTCTTTGCCGCAGTTCGGGCATTTCGTGATCGGCGCATCGGACATGCGCTGGGAAATCTCTTCGGTGTAACCGCAGTTCGTGCAGCGATAATCGTAATTCGGCATACTTATTTTCTTATCACGACGAATTTTGTTTCTCCGTAATCGGTAGCAACAGTCGATGCTGCTGCAGCGATATAGACTCCGGAGTTCAGAAGTTTGTTATTGTCATCCCGTCCGTTCCAGGTCACCGTCGATCCGAGCTGCGAAGCGTCGATCGTCCTGACCAGCCTTCCGGAAGCAGAAAAGATCTTCACCGTCGAGCCGCTTGCTAGGCCGGTGATGGTGACGGTAATATCATTATCGGAATTCTGGATCACGGGATTCGGATACACATAGATGTTCGAGTAATCCGGTGCGCCTTGCTGATAGATCGAGCTATAGCGCGAAATTCCTTTCGACGTTCCGATATACGCTTCACCATTTTTCGGATCGATCGTAATACTTTGGATGGAGTTATCGATCAGCGGCGAGTTCGCCGTCGTGAAATGCGCAAGCGAATCGCTTCCATCGGCATTCAAAATGAAAACTCCATCATCGGTGCCAACCCATTTGTTGCCGACTCCATCGACGGCAATCGTTTTAACAAATTGCTGATCGGTAAACACAAGCCGGCGCGGCTTATTAAAGACCCAGTTGCCCGTTGCGAAGTCGCGCGAATGTGTCAGCACATCGACTCCGACGTTCGTGCCGCACCACAGGCCGTTATCCTGATCGACGATGAGGGCGTTCACGCTTGAACTTCCGATCTTTTCGCCATTTCCTCCGGCAAGCACTTGCGTACTGCCACCGGGAAGAACGGCGATAATTCCGATCGGAGCAGGATTTGTGAAATTTACCGTACCCACATAGTAAATATCGTCGACATCCTGAGCGCACACTCCGAATGGTGCGCCGCTCGTTTGATTGAGAGTAATAGCCGTAAAGGAGTTGCCATCGGGCACTGCTCTGATAAGCCCTTTGTCATTTCCGGAAGCGACGAACGAGGGCACGATGTAATTACCATGGTAATCGAGCGTGCCTTTTCCCATAACATGGAAGCCGCTATCGTTCACGCCGAAACCCAGAACGCCTTGTGAAAAACCGTAGTGCTTCTGAGTTGAGGGATCGCCTGCTGCCCAGCTATACAGGCCGCCAAGCCCGCCTCCGCCTGAGGCATTGAGCCAAAGTTTCGAGTGAACGGTATCGTAAAACGTACTATTAATATTCGTGTTCGGAAGTGCGCCATCTTTAATGGCAAAGCCCGTCCACTTCGACACGGCCGGATCGAAGACGGAAAGTCCGACATTACCAAGCGATATATAGAGCTTGCCGAGCGCTCCGGCAAAATGCAGATCGGAGATAAGATTTGCAAGAGGCCCATCGGGATAGATGCCCGTGATCGCCGACCCTGAAGACGGCAGCAAGACGGCTCCGGCACCTGCATCATCTCCGAAGACCATTGCATTTGCATTCGTTAAAGCAAAAGAGGAAATTCCGCGGCCGATTATTCCTCCGGGAAATGAGGCAGAAGAAAAATTCGTGAGATCGCTTGATGAATATATCTTTCCATTACGGGAGTCGATCACATACAGTGTATTGCCGGATGAAGCGAGCCTCACTACAGAGATCGAATCACCGGTCGAAATATAATGCAGCGTATCTGCTTTGATGTCATAAATCCCTTCGGCACTTCCGACGATGACCGATCCGTTGTGATCGATCACAGAGTTCAGCGTTGCTCCGCGTGGAGCAGGAATGATGTGCCAGGCAAGCGGATCGGAGAGATTCGGCGCAGTCTTATCGATAACGGCAACGGCGCCGGAGACAATGGCATAGATCGAATTTCCGGATTCGGTCACGCTGAAAACCGTATCCTGCGTGGGCTGCGAGCCGAACTGTGTTACCGTTTCGGTAAAGATATTTTGCTGGTTATCGTAGATGCTGAGGCCGAACCCTGTTGCGATGTAGACTCGTGTTCCGAATACCGATATCGAATTTATGTTTCTTCTGGCATATTGTGTTGCTGCAACGATATCGTGGATGGCATTGATCTTACCGGAAGATTCGGTATAAATATCGAGCGTACCGGTTATGCCGCCGAAATAGATGCGGCCGCTGGAATCGGCTGCAACGGCAGTCAGATCGTTATCGGATAAACCGTCGGAATTGCGAAGCGCAAGGATATTATCTTTCGGAGAAGCATTTGGCGAGAAGCGAAAAGCTCCTCCTGTCGTTACTGCCCAGACATTTCCAGAGGTGCGAACCACGGCAAGATCGGTGATGCCGTTCATTGCCGTATAGGTCTTCCACTCGCCGCGATGAAGCGGCTGCGAAAGTAGCGGCGTTGCCAGAGAGAGCAAAATTGCGAATACCGGAATGAACCGTTTGAAAACCCTAAAGTTTCGTGCTGTCGTCATAAAGTAAGATCTATCGTTATGCTTTAAGCTGCCGCGCAAGATTGGCCATTTCGATCGCCGTCAGTGCAGCTTCGCTTCCTTTATTCTCTTCGTTATCGCCGCTGCGGCTTGCTGCCTGATCTTCGGTGTACGTCGTCAAGATTGCGCAGGCAACGGGAATACGGTACTTTTCCGATACAGTTGCAATTCCTTTCATGGCAGAATCGGCAATATACTCGAAATGTGCCGTTTCGCCCTTGATCACGCATCCGATGGCGATCAGGGCATCGAATTTTGCACTACCGGCGAGGAGATCGAGCGTAACAGGAATCTCAAAAGCTCCGGGTACTTCGACAGATGTAATGTCTTTTTCGGAAACATCGCAGGCAATGAGGGCTCGCATGGCGCCGCGCAGAAGTCCGCCGGTGATCACGTGATTGAATCGGCTGCAGACGATTCCGATGCGAAGACCTTTTCCCGAGAGATCGCCTTTGATTAGTTGAGACATGTGAAATAAAACCGAAGAATTACGATGAGATCTGAAGAAAAGATTGCTTCGTCATCCGCTTTGCAGACTCCTTGCAATGACATGGTGAATTATCGGCCCCTATAACATCGGAACACGGAGTCTTGACTCCTTAGAATGAGGGCAAAAAGGAAGTGACTTTTCCGTTCTGAAGCTCGAAATATTTTGCAGTTTTCGGAAGAACGGGAAAAAATTGTTCCGATGAAGCAGTCAAGAGGATCGTCATGCCGCGAATGTGTTCGGAAGCGAGCAGGCCATAGATGCTGCGAGCCGTTTCTTCATCGAGCTGTGCCGTGATGCTATCGGCAAGCAGAACGCGGGGCTCGGTGACAAGTGCGCGGGCAATGGCCACGCGCTGCACTCCGCCAAGCGATAGCTCGCGCGGGAATTGGCTGCGGGCTTCGGACATGCCGACACGCTCGAGAGCTTCGCTCACATCTTTAGCGATCGAATCGCTTTTGTATTTGCGCTGCACTTCCAGAGCAAAGGCAACATTCTCTGCAACGGTCTTTTCTTCGAGGAGTTTGAAATCCTGGAACACGCATCCTATCGTACGGCGGTAGCGAGGGATGTCGCCACGTTTGATGCTTGCAAGTTCGTACTCCCCGACTTCGATATTTCCTTTTTCCGGCCGGGCCTCGCAGGCAAGTAAGTGGAGGATCGTTGATTTTCCCGAGCCCGTCATTCCTTTGATGACGGCGAATTCGCCTTTGGCTACGCCAAAGGTTGCATCGCTTAAGATCTCATGTTTAGAGCCTGGATAGGTGTAGCGGACGTTTTGAAAAGCGATCATTAATAAAATGCCGTCTTAATGTGTCTGATCTCCGTCGTGCCACCGGTCTTATCGACGGCGATGACATCGAAGCGGCAGGCCTGATCTACGAGCTTATTGATGTGATAATATCCTTCGGCAACACGCTTCAATTGTTTTTGCTTTCGCCAATCGACGGCATCTTCCGGTTTGCCATAGGATAACGTATTCGTGCGTGCCTTGACTTCGATGAAGACAAGCTGATCGCCATCCATGGCAACGATATCGATCTCGCCGACGCGGCCATAGATGAAATTCCGCTTGACGATGCTGTACCCTAAGTTCGTAATGAATCTGCAGGCCTCATCTTCGCCTTCATGGCCCGTGGCCTTGCTTCTGGATTGATATGTTTTTGTTTCTTCCATATCAGTACGAAAATAATTGAACAAATCACGTCATTGCGAGTCGGCTTCAGCCCGACGAAGCAATCCCCCTCAGGGATTCTGTACCTCGACATTCTACCACATATCTGGGGATTGCTACGTCGCCTGCCGCGGCGGGCGCATCGCAATGACAAAACGAATTCTAAAAGAACGGCAGCTGCGGAGTCTTCACCGGCTGCAGGCTGGCCTGAGTCAGGATCGTGTTATCGCCTCGGATATAGCCGACCGATCCGCTCACCGAATCTCTTCCGGATGAAAATAATATTCGCGCTCTGTTTCCTGTGCCTGGAAAATAGGCATAGATCATCGTGCCCTCGCCTGCTGCGCCTGCAGCAGGAAATGATACCTGCGACTCCGTAAAATCACTGACAGGAAACGGCGCCGAGTAGAATTCCCTATTGAAACTCAAATTCGTATCATGATCGATGTGCGTCGAGAATCTGGTAAGACTGTTCGCATTGCTGTTACTGGAAACAACGATTTCCGTGCCCGATTTTGATAGCTTCAATTGCCAGCCGTTGCTGAGATCGGTTTGCACAAGATTATATCCGAATCCGAACGGACCCATGAATACGCCCGTATCGAGTTTCACTCCGAGCGGTGATGGCGGTACGATCTCTGCTCCGCTCCAGACGATTCCGATCGAATCGTCGCTTTCAACACTATCCTGGCGGATGGCCTTTACCCAGAATTTATACGACTTCTCCACGGGCGGCGAGACATCACCGGGAGCAGAAACGAATTGCTGCTTATACTTCCCTAAAAGAAGTCCGGCAGAAAACGTATCTTTCGGAAATGTGGCCAGGTATGTCAGATGGGCATTCCTATTTGTCGTATCGATATAGCGCACAATATAGCCGATCATTCCCAGATTCTTATCCGATACACTTCGCGAATAGAATAGATTGACAAGAGTCGGGCCACCCGAAGATGCATATAGCTCTGAAGGTGCAAACACCGGACGCGAATCGTAATTGAAGCTAAGTGAGGCCGGAAATTGCGAAAGCACTAATGAATCCTTATTTGCCGGATCGGGATAACGTTCACCCCAGATCATGACGGTGTAGCGGCCTCCCTGCACAATCTTAGGATTGTTAATAAAGGTGTACATCGTATCGGATTTCGAAACGTGGGCCGTATCGATAGGCGGGTAGAAAGGAGAGTCGATTAAGTTCGAACCGGGAGTGCTATAGGGTGCCGATTGGTAAAGCAACAGAAAATATCCCTTGAAGTTCTGCTGCGTATCGACGGGCGAGGGATTCCAGGTTACCAGAAGATTTGTCGTATTCGTAATGCATTTGAAATACACTGCTCCTGGCTGAAGGATCGGACGCGGCACGACTTGCGGCCCATCGATCGTATCGCTTAAGCAGCCGACAAGCACCAATAAGGGCAGAATCGGAAATAGGTATCTTTTCATTATCCTACTAACAATGCCGAAATCCCCTACTCTGTTCCGAAGAAGTAGGGCAAAAAGAGCTATTTGCCTGATTGCGGACTCAGAATGGCTCCTATGCCTGCAGCACCAGAATCATTGGAACTTAGGTTGGAATCATTACAGTTAAGTGCCTAGCAATTTCTCTCCCCATCTCTGATAAATGTGCTATTTTTGTATTCCCTTTCGAGGATACAGGGGTAGCGCGAGATCAAACTTCTTTTTCACATTATTATCACAACTTATGAAACTACGCTTATCGTTTTTTGCCCTTGGTGCGACACTTCTCCTGGCCGGCACCCTTCTTACGGGCTGCACGCAGACCACTACTCCCACAACGACGGATAACCGCTCCAAAGTGGTGAGTTCATCGACCGATACGTATATCGATGTCACAGGATTGAGCGATAACCAGCTCTATGAATTCACCGTCGCAGGTAGTTCATCTTCAACGGCTCTCACAGGTTTCAGCTCATATCAGAACGGCACGATCCGTGTCTTCTGGACACGCGGAGCAGGTGATGCAAGTGCCGATACGGTGTATTATCGCACAGCGACAGGCTCGACAGCTTCGGCAGGTTACCATTTATGGGCAACAGCTATCCGCAGCACGAGCACGCTCAGAGTATTTGAAACTGCAGATCCGACAGATCCGAGCGGACTTATTCTCGGACCGACGGCAAAGACGACGTCAATATCAGGCTCAGACAAGATGAGCATAGACTTAGTCCTAGCTACGGTGAACAACACACCTCCGGGTTACCCATTCCTATCACTGCAAGCAGCAGATGTTATTGGTGGCGTTGGAGTTGGAGCTAAGGCAGATACTGTGAGTAACCCAAGGCAGGTATTAGGCGGATTGGCTATGGATCAGTCACTAACGGGAACATTCACCAAAGGAACATTTCCGAGATATGTTGATCTGGTTTCAAATATTCATGACATTTCATACGTCTTCGATGTTCGCACGTATGATGATCACGCAGCTCGCGTTGAGATTGTGCCACAAGCTGCTCTTACCACCGTCAACGGAACTGCAGGACATTACCTATGGGGCGATACCGGCGGAACGCCAAGTTATCGGTATATCGATGTCAATGTAACCTACCAGCCGACGGTTGGATGGAATTACGATGGAAGACCAGGAATCACGCGCCGCGCAACAAGTGTGGCCCCGAGATAAGCTTTTTCTCTATATTAGAACCTTGATTCTGATGAAACCGGATGCAGCGCACATGCTGCATTCGGTTTTTTTTATAGCCCTACTCTCTTAAATATCGTATCGATATGCTTCATTGCAGCCATGGGATCGAAGGCTTTATCGAGATCTGAGGAATTGAGTTTGCTGCCGATCTCGGAATCCTGCTCCAGAAGTGAACGGAATGTGATATGCGGATCTTTGCCTTCGGCTGCAAGCTCCCAGACCTTCATGGCATTGCGCTGCACGATCTTGTAGGACTCTTCGCGGCTGAGTCCGCTCTTGGTGAGCAAGAGCAGGACGGGCTGCGAAAAGACAAGGCCGCGTGTCAGCTCCAGATTCCGCTTCATCGCTTCGGGATAGACGTACATCGTCTCGATCGTCTTCGTCATCAAGCCGAGCATATAGTCGAGAGTAATCGTTGCATCGGGTCCGATGACGCGCTCCGTCGATGAATGGCTGATATCACGTTCATGCCAGAGCGCCACATTCTCCATTGCCGTCACGGCATATCCGCGCAGAAGGCGGGCAAGTCCGGTCACGCGCTCCATCGTTATGGGATTGCGCTTATGCGGCATAGCCGATGAGCCTTTCTGACCTTTCGAGAAAAATTCTTCCGCCTCACGAACTTCCGTGCGCTGCAAGTGGCGCAACTCCGTTGCAAGTTTTTCCAGGCTCGCGCCGGCAAGAGCAAGAGCGGTGAAGAACTCGGCATGGCGGTCGCGCTGAATGATCTGCGTTGAAACGGGAGCGGCCTTGAGGCCAAGATGCTCGCAGACATATTCTTCGACCGATGGATCGAGATGCTCGAAGGTGCCGACTGCTCCGGAGATCTTGCCAACAGAGATCGTCTCCACAGCGCGTGCCATACGCTCGCGAATGCGTTTGAACTCTGCATAGAAAACCGAAAGTTTGAGTCCGAACGTCATCGGCTCGGCATGAATGCCATGCGTCCTTCCGATCATCGGTGTGAGCTTATGCTCGGTTGCACGTTTGCCCAGAGCAGCGATCAGCGCATCGATATCCTTCAAAATAATTTCGCCGGCCTGTTTGCATTGCACGCAGAATGCCGTATCGACAACATCACTCGATGTCATTCCCAAATGAATGAATCGCGAATCGGGACCGACATATTCTGCAACGTTGGTCAGGAATGCGATCACATCATGCTTCGTCTCTTCTTCGATCTCCAGGACTCGTTGCGTATCGAATTTTGCTTTTGCCCGAATATTTTTTGTCGTGCCTTTAGGGACGATGCCCAGCACCTCCTGTTTTTCTGTTGCCAGAAGTTCTATTTCGAGCCAGATCTTGAAGCGGTTCTCGTCAGTCCAGATAGCGCCCATTTCCGGGCCAGTGTAGCGTGGGATCATCGGTTGGTGATTTGGAAAGGGGTGAAAACACGCGAAGGGGGGTTAGGGTTTAGGGGGAGTGGCGGATGGGGGTATGGGCGAATGGGCGTATAGGCGTATAGGCGTATAGGCGTATGGGGGTATGGGGGTATGGACGTATAGACGGATAAACGAATAGACGTTATCTGCAGAATCCAGGGGAATGACTTTCTCGGCTGGCGTTCAACTGAAGTTACGAACTTCACTAAAACCTCTGGCCACTAGCCACTAATCACTAGCCACTGCTTCACCGCACCAGATCGATCTTCACGAAATCTGCTTTGCCCATGCCGGCGGCAATGCAGGTGTAGTAGCCTGATGGAAGAAGCGTGCCGTTATCGGAACTGCCGTTCCAACGGAAATGATGCCAGCCCGAATCGAGACTGCCACTCACTATTGTGCGTACTAAACGCCCGGTGAGATCATAAATATGAACGGACATAACTCCGGCTGAAGGAAGCTCGAATGAAATATCGGTACTCGTAGAAAATAGCGGAGGCTTTGCCGAAAGATTGAAATTTGGAATCGGCGGACATGCGCTATCGGATTGCACAGCCGTCTTGATCTGATCCATAGTAAAGTCCCAAACCCCTCTGCCATACGTTCCGAACCGCACGATCTTCAGCGTCGGAATATACTCAACGGACCAGTATACCATGTCCGGAGCATTGCCAAGCGACATATCGAACCATCGTCCTGCTTTCTTGCTGTATACGTAGGGACCGACATCCGTTGCTGCGAAAAGAAAATCCTCATCTTCTGTTGCAGCCAATCCAAGTACTAAGGAATGCGGCAATCCGGAATCGACAGGCGTGAATGTTACGCCGTTATCGCTCGAAAAATAAACACCGGGATTCGAATAGCCGCTGCCGCCGATCCACAGACTATTTTTCACTTTTGCCGAAGGCAAGATGACCGATCCATAAAAGTAATGGCTGGCAGGACCGGTAGCCGTATCTGCACCATACCAATGTGCGCCGCCGTCACCAGAATGGAAAAATCTGCCATCGCTTGTCAGCACATAGGCCAGCATGGGATCGAATGGAGAGAATGCAATAGCAGAAGCGTTATGGTCGCTATTGCCGCCACTGAAATCGAAGGGCCAAAACGATGTCGAGGAGATGGTGTCCGCTCTGCTAATCAGATGCCAGATGGATGACTCCGTCGTATCGCCGCCGCAGGCAATGTAAGCCGATTGCGGATCGAGCGGATCGGCAACGATGGGCGGCATCCAAAGATGATTCCTTCCGATGAAATTCCATGAGGCATGCGATGAGCTCCCTTTCGCATCGGGATAAAGCATTGCAAAACCCGGATAGTCGCACCAAACGCTCCTTCCACCGTCGGAAGAACTGAGATGCCCGTAATCGCCGCTGATCGTTTGCACCATCGGCAGTCTTCCGAGTGAAGTATCTTCTGATTTCTGGAAGCCTTGATCCTGCGTACCGCCATAGATAAAATTCGGAGAATTCTGCGAAGTCATCACGCTGTAATATTGACTCGTTCCTATTCCCGATAGTGTGATGTTTTCGAAGGATTGCATCGAATCGCGGGAAACGAAGATGCCTCCATCGGTAGAGATGAGCTGGATTTCCTGATCGACCAGGCTCGGCAGAAGTGGCGGCCCTTTGAGGAAGTCGATGCCATCGATATCGGCATGAAGATTTGTTTCGGGATCGCCGTAATACTCGCCCCAACCATTCGTATGCTCCCATTTCCCTCCGCCATTGCGCGAAACCATGGCTTCGATCGTCCCGGCTGCCATAATATTCGGATCGCTATCAAGAATTTTGAAGCTATTGTAGTTGAACGGATTGCCTGACATTGTTCCGGTTTTCGACCATGTCGATCCCGTGTTCGGCGACATATAAATATTGCTATGGCCTGAGGCCGTTTGCAAGATCGCAAGCGTAGATAAAGTGCGCTGCGAAGATCCTTGCAGCAGGAGCCAGCCGATATTCGGCAGTGTATCGTCATAACTCAGCTGCCGGAAGAAGGTGAGTTTATTGTTCGCTGCGATCTTGAAAAGCGAATCGCCTTTCAGAAAAAATACCGGAGTTGCCGCAGACCGTGAAACCCATACATCACACAGATTGGAGTTGTAATCCCATTTGCCGATATTGACAAAACTCTTTCCCTGGTCTGCCGAATAGTAAAGAGTAGAGATCGCTTTCCAATTTGTATAATCCCATTCGCTTCCAAAGAGATACATGTGCTGCTCCAGAGCATCGATGCATCCGCGTTTGAAGCCGCCCCAGCTTTTCGGGCCGTCAAGTCCTGTTGCCGTTTGCCATGTGGCTCCGCCATCATCAGAATATCTGACGGCTGCCGGGCCGTTGGCTGCAGCAATGATGCGCTTTCCTTTCGAAGTCGTGATCACTCGAAGCATGCGAACATCGCCGAAGCGTTGCTCGTCATTGAGCGACGTCCATCTGTCCGGTTTTGCCAGATCGGATTTCCAGATATTGCCCATCGCCGAGGCTGCATAGATAATGTTATTATCGAAATCGATATCGGCAGTGTGCATCCTTCCGCAGACATTGCTGCTTCCGCGCTCACTCCACAGCCCTGAAAGCAAGCCACCGGCAATCGTATCATGCGGCAAGCCTAAGATGCGTGAAGGAAATTTCTTAGTGAAGGCATGTGCACTCTGCCAAGCTTCGAACTTGGCATTGCGAGTTTCTGCATCGATCGCTTCCCAGTTCACTCCCGGCTCAGCCCGGTGCATGGAGCGAATCCACTCCTGCCTCTGGTGCTGATAATCGGGATCTGCTTCGCGGATGAGTTTCGGGATCTCGGTTTTGGGAGCGACTTGGGCAAACACCTCTGCGGCAAGAACTGCCGTGAGGAATACCGATACAGAAAGGATCTTCATTAATTGCATTCGCACCAGTCACCAGTGTACGGGTGTAAAATCCGAAAGCCGGTAAAAAGATTCAATCGCTGAGATCTGCGGGAATACCTCCCAATCGCAGCGTTACCTTTCCGTCACTTTAAGACAACTTTCACTTTTTCTGCTGCCGCTTTAGCGCGGTTGCGAAGAGTATCCGTTGGAGTCCCTACTGCATCGTAGGCAAGAGCAACTCCCATTCTTCTGTATTTGCGCGTCGTGGGTTTTCCGAAAATGCGGATATCGGTTTTCGCAGTCGTGAGAGCTTCTTCAATGCCCATGTACTCCGGAATATTTTTCGATTCGTCCGGCGCGAGGATGACGGCACTTGCTCCGGCATGCTCGAGTGTGATCTCGGGTATTGGAAGTCCGAGCACGGCACGGGCATGAAGTTCGAACTCGGAAAGATTTTGCGTCAGCGCAAGAGTCACCATTCCCGTATCGTGCGGTCGCGGAGAAAGCTCGGAAAAATAGACTCCGTCCTTCGCCAGAAAGAACTCGACTCCCCAAATGCCAAAACCGGTCAGTGCAGCCGTGACTTTTCCAGCCATCTCTTCGGCATCGCGAAGCTGCGAGGCGCTTATCGCTGCAGGCTGCCAGCTTTCCATGTAATCGCCGCGCTCCTGCCTGTGGCCGATCGGCGGGCAGAACAGCGTCTTTCCATTGCGCTGCGTTATCGTCAGAAGTGTGATCTCCGATTCGAATGGGATGAATTCTTCGACGATAACTTCGATAAGATCGCCCCTTCCCTTCGTCGTTCCATATTCCCAGGCCTTTGCAGCATCGGCTTCCGTCTTCACCGTCGATTGCCCTTTGCCGGAAGAAGACATCAGCGGCTTGACAACACAGGGAAAGCCAATCGCCTTGATCGCAGCATCAAATTCTTCCTTGGTTTTTGCATAAGCATATTTCGCCGTGCGCAACCCAAGTTCTTTTGCGGCCAGATCGCGAATGGCTTTGCGATTCATCGTGAAATTGGCAGCTCGCGCGCTGGGAATCACCTGATATCCCTGCTTTTCATATTCATAAAATCTTTCGGTGCGGATTGCTTCGATCTCGGGCACGATGATATCGGGCTTATGCTTTGCCACGATCCGGTCGAGGGAGGCGCCATCGAGCATATCGATGACTTCGCGTTCATCGGCAACTTGTTGCGCCGGCGCATCATTGTAGGAATCGGTTGCGATCACATAGTGGCCGAGGCGTTTGAGGGCGATCACAAATTCCTTACCGAGTTCGCCCGAGCCCAGAAGCAAGATCTTTTTTGCCATAATTTATCTCAGAGAGTGCAACTAGTCACCGCAGAATTTTAACGGAACAGATTGGTATAGAATACCGTAGTAAAGGACTTCTATAATTTACAATACCTATGAAACGTTTCCTCGCAGCATCTCTCTTTTTTCTCTGCGCTCCGCTCTTAGCTTCGGCACAATGGCACTATCCGAAACCGGAGAAAGGTGCCGTCGTCGATGACTACTTCGGTACGAAGGTTGCCGATCCGTACCGGTGGATGGAAGATGTCGACGCTCCAAAAACAAAGGAGTGGGTAGAGGATGAAAATAAACTGACCTTCGATTATCTTTCGAAAATTCCTTTCCGCGACAAGATCAAGAAGAGGATCGAAGAGATCTGGAATTATCCGAAATACAGTTCGCCTCAAAAAGCCGGAGCGTATTACCTGTTTTACAAGAACGACGGCCTACAGCCACAGAGCGTGCTCTATATTCAGGAAGGTCCTGGCGGCACTCCGCGCGTTTTGATCGATCCGAACACTCTGAGCGCCGATGGAACAGTGGCCCTTAATGGCATATCGGTTTCATGGGATAATAAATACCTTGCGTACATGGTAGCAAAGGCAGGATCGGACTGGCAGGAAATCTATGTGCTCGATCTTGCAACGGGGAAAAAACTTGACGATCATATTCAATGGAATAAATTCGGAGGCGCAAATTGGTACCATAACGGATTCTTCTATTCGCGATTCGATGAGCCGAAGGGAAATGAATTAACGGCCATCAATGAATTTCAGAAAATGTACTATCATAAGATCGGTACGCCGCAAAGTGCCGATTCGCTTGTCTATGAAGACAAGACAAATTCGAAACGCAGCCATGACATCGGAGCCACCGAAGATGAGCGCTATCTTCAGCTCTATATCGGCGAGGCCGGCAAGAAGGGCAATATGCTCTTTGTTAAGGATATGCAGAATCCCTCTCGTGGCTGGCTTCCGATCGTAACAGAGTTCGGCAATGAAACCGGATTGATCGAATCCGAGGGCACACAACTCTTTATCCAGACGAATATCGGAGCACCACGAAGTAAAGTTGTCGTAACCGATATTTCCGATCCTTCGCAAAAGAATTGGCATGCGATCATTCCCGAAGGGAAGAATGTATTGGAGAATACTTCGCTTGTCGACGGGAAATTGGTCTGCACATATATGCAGGATGCCAGCCAGCATGTCTATTTTCACGACCTGAAGGGAAAGATGCTCAGCGAAGTGCAACTGCCGACATTCGGAAGCGTCTTCGGATTTAGTGGAAGGAAGAAGGACACGGAGGTCTTCTATACATTCACTTCCTTCACCTATCCGCCTTCGATCTACCGCTTCGATATGCGTGCCAATACGTCAACTCTTTTCCGTCGCAGCGAAGTGAAGTTCGATCCCGAAGCCTATGAAGCCAAACAGATCTTCTATCACAGTAAGGATGGAACGCGCGTGCCGATGTTTATCGTGCAAAAGAAAGGTTTGAAGAACGATGGCAAGAATCCGTGCTTCCTCTATGGATATGGCGGGTTTAACATCAGCATGACTCCTTCCTTCAGTTCACTTCGTCTGGTGCTGCTGGAGAACGGAGTGATCTTTGCGATGCCTAATCTGCGCGGAGGAGGAGAATACGGCGAGCAGTGGCATGATGCCGGCACAAAACTGCATAAACAAAACGTCTTCGATGATTTTATTTCGGCTGCCGATTATCTCTGCGATGAAAAATATACGTCGCATGATAAGCTCGCTCTTGCAGGTGGTTCGAATGGCGGTTTGCTTGTCGGAGCCGTGATGACGGAGCGGCCGGATATCTGCAAGGTTGCTCTGCCTGCTGTCGGTGTGATGGATATGCTGCGCTACCACAAGTTCACGATCGGCGCTCATTGGGCAAGCGATTACGGAACAAGCGAGGATAACAAAGAGATGTTCCAGTATCTCTATCATTACTCGCCATTGCATAATATCAAAGAAGGAGTGAAGTATCCCGCAACGATGGTAACGACAGCCGATCATGACGATCGCGTTGTTCCTGCACACTCGTTCAAATTCACAGCTACGCTGCAGGAAAAGGGCGGCCCTTCGAGTACGAATCCCTTGCTCATCAGGATCGAGACAAAGGCAGGACATGGCGGAGGAAAACCGACGGCAAAGATCATCGAAGAAACGGCCGATGAAGATGCATTTATGTTCTATAACATGGGCATCACTCCAAAATATTAAAATCGCATTTGGCGATATGCAATCGAAATAGTTTAGGGGCGGCCATATGTCCGCCTTTATTTTACATGGCCTCGGCGCCGCCAGTCAATCTTCTTTATAGATACTAAAATTCTCGAAGCGGACTTTACCAAAATCTTTCTCTGTACGAATTTCATCCGGACCATCTTTTATCATCGCCTCCGCATTCGGATTGTACGAGGGATTCATCTTCATGCGCACAGTGCCATCGCGATGCAGGTACCAGCATTTATCCTTTGTCGAGTATTTATAGGTGATATCTCTTGTCCATCTCCAACTCGAGCCGCCATAATGCTCGATGGTGAAGTATCCCTTCTTAATAACGATTCTCGTATACGGATCTCCTAACATTCCGCCGCAGTTTATGCAGTAGACGGTGCTGTCATTCCTCGCTGCAAGGTTTAATTTCCCGTCGGACGATCGGATCAATAACAATAGCGGACGAGCCTCAGGATGTTCGATTACATCGGATGTTGAATCCTCTCCGTCTTTTCGTAGGATCAAAATGGCATCTTGGATCCCGTCCTTATTGAGATCACCTGATTCCCAATCAAGAACTGAGTAGCCTTTGAGGATAAAAGGGAGAAGTTCATCGGGTACCTCGCCATCTCGAGCGATAGCAGCCGAATACGGTATGGCAGCTAAAACAAGGAGTGAAAAGAGCAGACAAGTACGAATGTGCATCCTATTTCAGCGCATCCATGGCAGCCTTCAGTTTTGGTGCGATCGAATTGATCTCGGCCATCGAAACCGCTCCGACAGAAAGCCTGAACCAGCCCGTATCTTCGCGAAGATCGAAGGCCTGGAACGGCACGATGGCAAAATCGGCTGCGGCAAGCAGGTATTTACGGATATCTTCGTTTGTCGCGAGTTTCACGCCTGAAGGAGCAGTCTTTCCGATAAAATTGAATCGTGCTGTCAGATAGATCGCACCCATCGGAGGAATGGCATCGATCGGATATCCCGATTCGCGCAGGGAGGAGATCTCTTTGTATAGCGTATTGAGCCGCTCTTCGACATCGGCATGCATCTTCTCGTGATAGGCATCGACGACGCCGTCATTATTGAGCAGATGAGCCGTTGCAACCTGTTCCGGCCTCGGCGCCCACGCGCCGACATGGCCTAAGATATTCGACATCGAAGCTGCAACATCGGGCGGAGCAACTGCCCAACCGACGCGTAATCCTGTCGAAGCAAACGCCTTCGAGATACCATCGACGAAGATCGTATACTTCGCCATTTCCGGACGAAGCGAAACGGGATTGTAATGCTTCGTCTGGCCAAAGGTCAGCATCCAGTATACTTGATCGTACATCAGGAAGAGCGGGCGCTCGCTCGGCGAACGCTTTGCATTTTCTTCGAGTACGAGATCGCAGATGCCTTCAAGCGCTTCTTTCGTGAATGCCGTACCCGTCGGATTCAGCGGCGAGCACAGCGAGAGTAGGCGAACTCCGGTAAGCTTCCCTTCCAATTTCTTTCGAGTCGGCAAAAATGCATCTTCGGCAGAGCTTGCGATCGGCACTGCCTTGGCTCCGATCAGGTTGCAGTAATGATTATTATTCCACGACGGCACGGGATAGACAACGGTATCTCCCGGAGCAACGACGGAGCTATAGATTCCGTAAATAACCGGGCGCGCACCACCGGTGATGATGAACGATTCGATCGGATAATCGAGGCCTAAGCGTTTGCGATAGAATTCCTGAACAGCTTTGCGAAGGATGAGCACTCCATCCGAAGGCGGATAATTTGTTTCGCCCTTGATCAAAGCGATCTCAATTTCATCTTTGAGGTAATCCGGGATCGGGAAGTAGGATGAATTGAAGTCGCCGACGGTAAGATTGCAGATCTTCTTCCCTTCCGCGATCATGGCGCGGATATCGGCGGCGATCTTTAAGATCTCCGAACCGATAAGCCCTGCAGCCATCGGCGATACGCGCGGCAATGAATACGATTTCTCAAATTCAGGCGTTATCAGCTGTTCGGTAAGGGTCTCGGTTTCTTCGACGATCATGGTCTTTGCTGGCAAATAGTAGTCAATTTCTTCGGCGGATACAAACAACAAAGTTCGTGCTTCTGCTCCGCGCTCAAGATGAATAATTATGCTGGTTGGTATAGCAGCCGATCACGCCAATTACTCAATTCGGAATCGTATTGAGCATAATGTTCGCCATTTCATTCGTCGATTCGCCGCCGTATCTCACATGGATGGGAGGGGAGTTCGGATTATGGATATTCTCGTACGTATTATCGAATGTGAAATCGGCAAGGACTCTTGTGCCCTTCGGCAGATGCAGCGGTTTCTCGTAGCGGTATTGCTCCTGCCAGTTGAAGTCCCAGTCGGGTATCCAGAGAAGCGGTACGTCCGTCTTATCGGGAAGGATGGCATGGACCTTGATATCCTTGCAAAGAAAATGCGCATGACCTGCAATACCGAAGACGGTGAGATCGTTATCGAGAACTCTGTCGATCTTGATGACCTTCACCGTATTCGCCGGAAGATCGATATTGATATTGCTGAAGATGATATCGACGGGTTCTTTCGGCTGCTTCTTATCTGCGAAGTAGAGGCCGATCGCCGTGCGCTCAACTTCGATCTTTCCAGTCGGGTGAAAATGTGTTTCTAAAATAAGATCGGCATTCTTAGGAAGCCTTCTGGCAAGGCCTTCGGGGTAGGGCCGGACTCTTCCGCCCGGCGCCCAGCCGCCGATCATGATCTCCTTTGCCGAAGGGTTCGACTCGCGCCGCATTTCGCCACGCATCACTTTTTCCTCTTCGATCCGCGCCTTGCCACTGCTATCCATGAGCAATGTTGTATGATGGACGACTCGGCGGTTGCTCGGCAAGATATCCATGGCACGGATATATTTATCTTCAGGAAGATTAAGCGGAATGACGAATGAAATAAAGAAGTCAGGATTGTTCGGAGGTATCGTCAGCGCCTCCGGCATATAGACGACAAGATCGGGCGTGCCCATCTGCCATGCATCGGGATAATCGGGCAGAGGTGGCAGATCTTTTTCCTCGCCAAGAGCCATACCGGCCTTCACCCATTGAGCGATCATTTTGATGTCGCTATCTTTCAGCCTTCGTTCTCCCTGAAATTCTCCATAGCCGTGCTTTGCTTTCCACGGCGGCATTTCGCGCTTCCCCGTCAGCTCTACGATCTCTTTTGAATGGCGGCGAACATCTTCATACGTCATGAGAGAAAACGGAGCAACTTGCCCGGGCCGGTGACACGCCGTGCAGTTGGCATAGATGAGCGGAGCAATGTTCTTCGTAAATACGATCTTCTTGCCGGTTTTCGAATGTGCTGCCGGCTCGGCATTTGCCGTAACTGTCGCCAATTCCTTCGACGCTTCATGCAATGCAGCAGGACTGCTAACTACTGAGGTCCCAAAAAGATAGGCGCTACACGCAAGCAGGAGGGCTCCGATCCCGATTCTTTTCATCTTAATGTTCTGGCTGGTCATGTTGTTACAAAACCCAATTAGATCGGCATAAATTTCGTCAACCACTTTTTCAGATCTTGAATATCTTCTCGAATTCGAATTTTCTCATCGAAACGGCCTTCGATATGACAGGTGCATATCATATGGCTCGCGATCTCGAATTGGCCGAAAAATTGCGGGGCGATCCGGAGGCTTCGAATGTGCTTCGGCTCTATTCCTGGAAGCCGTATTGTATATCGCTTGGATATCAGCAAGATGATTCATCGATCGATATGGAAGCATGTAGGGATGCCGGAGTCGACATTATTCGCCGGCCGACAGGAGGCCGGGCCGTCTATCATGCTGAAGAACTGACGTATGCCGTCATCATGCGCTTCGAACCCAGCGAAGGCATCTATGCTGTGCATAATAAGATCGCCGAATCGCTACTTTATCTTTTGCAGCCGCTATGCAATAACGAACTGGAATTAACGGACGGAAGGTCCACACAAACTACCGATCGCACTTCCCTTTCCATCCGCGATGTGTATAAGCCTGGCACGCTCACGAACATCGCCTGTTTCACAAGCACAGCACGATATGAGATTACCTGGAAAGGAAAAAAAGTTGTCGGCTCGGCACAGCGAAGGTTCGGCAATGCCGTCTTGCAGCATGGCTCGATATTGCTGGGAGATGAACATCTGCGATTGCCGGAATTGCTGATAATATCGGAAGAAGACAAATTGCAGATGAAAAAGATGCTGCAAAATGAATCGGCAACAGTATCGGAGATTTGCAAGGCACAGATTTCCGGCGAAGAGATCGCCGAACAAATTGCAGATCGGATGACACCTTCGCAAGTTTTACGTTTTTAGTTCATTCCCTGTTCATTCTCCCGTACTATTTCTCATTTCTGAAAATACTAGTACCAGCCTAGTAACGAATTCGGTCCGCCCAAAGGTAATTTTGTTTCCGATACCTTCATATTTCATCACATTTAACCATATTTCAATGAAAAAACTACTGTTTTCCCTGAGTATAATGATCTTTGCCGTTGCATTTCTGACGGGATGCAAGCAGGATCCGAGTTCGTCCTCAATCATGACGATGAAAGCTCCGCCTCCGGCAAATGCCCATCCCGAGATTGCATTGACCGGTACGACAACCAGTAAGAACACATCCTATCAAACTATTGCAGTGATGGATTCGGACGGCGCAAACCTGACAAATGTTTTTACAGCCTCGACCGTGAACCAGTCGCTTCATCGCCCGACCTGGTCCGGTAATGGAAACGAAATAGTTTTCTTTGAAACAGATCTTGGTTCGACAACGGCGCGTACGACATTGAAAAAATTCACGGTCACCGTTACGAATGGTGTCGCAACAGGAGGCACTGCGACGACACTAGTAACGAAATCGTCAACGGATAATAGTATCTGGACTGCTGAATGGTCTCCTTCAACTACGAATTCTCAGATAGCTTATACGACGATTGCAAGCGGGGGTGCACATGGTTCAACCCTCTATACCGTTGCCGGCACGGGAGGAGCATCGACACTTGTTACTTCCTCAAGTGACTGCAATTTTACCGGGATCACATGGAATTCAGGAGCCTCAAAAATCGCGATTGTATGTCAATATTTTACCAGCCCCACCAGCGATACGGTTTCATATTATTGCATAAAGATTGTCAATACCAGCGGAGTTCTCCAGGATAGTATCGGAATCGCAAACTATAAGGGAATCTTGGCGAATAATATCGAATGGTCGCGAACCGGAATAGATCAACTCGCATATACGACAGCAGTATTCACCAATGGCGGGACAGAATTCCTCAGCGGAACCGACAGTGTTCTCGTCCAAGACGCATCTTCTGCCGGAACTGCCGCATTCGCCGTAGCAGGGCAACATGCCACATGGTCACCGACAAATTGGAAACTTGCCTACAATAGTGCTACAGGCATAAGCACGGTCATTACTGCAAGTGGAACAACAGCTTCGATCAGTACAACAGGCAATATGCCAAACTGGAAGAAGTAAGACAACTTCTCACGAGAGCTTCAAGATAAGCCGCCGATAAATGTCGGCGGCTTTTTGTTTAAGGCCTGGCACTTTCAAATCTTAACTCATATTCCCTTAGCATGGAACATCGCAACGTTATTGATTCAAGAATAAAGGGGCATCTTCGTATACTTCTAGAGAAGGCAGAACTTGCATATGATCAGGATCGGAGTCACTATTACTCTATTGCACGAGAGGCTTTCGATTATGCCAAGAAACAAGGTGATGAATTTGGAGAAAGGGTCGCGTTACGAGTAGTCGCCGATGCAAGCAGCTATCTTGGTAACATTCGTGAAGCAATTGTCACCCTGAATGAACTCCGGGAAGCTAATGAAAAAGAAAACGAATTCACAGAGCTGGCATTAGATACGGAATTGCTTGGCGAATGCCACCGTCTGATTCATGATTATCACCAGGCAGAAACAGAGTTTCTACATTCGATTCATTTGTTCGAACAACACGACTTATTATACTTCCTTCAAAGAGTATCCGGACGCCTTGCAACAGTCTATTTCGAGACGAATCGATATATCGAAAGTGTGGAGCTGCTATATCGCGCAAAAGAAGTGGCAAAAAAAGCCGGTCTTGAAAATACCCGGTCGTGGAATAGGCTAAATTTCCTTCTTGGGATCGTTAGTGGGATCATCGGTAATCATAGCGAGGCACGGGAATACTTCACTCAAGTTCTTTCCTTTGAGAGGGAATTCGGTAACGTTTTTACCGTAGCATCTATTTTATGCAATATAGGTGTATCATTTGCCGATCAATCCGAAGATGCCCAGGCTATTGAATATTTTCTTCAGGCATTAGAGTTAAATCTCTTGTCTCCCGATATCATGACGAGAATTTCAATATTATCAAACATCGCTGAGAGTTACTCATCACTGGGCAACTTCGTAGAGGCCGAAGTAAGAATAAGTGAAGCGTATAGAATTTCGATGGAGGAAGCAGGCAAGCATAGTCTTTGTAACATACTTCATATTTGGGCAAAAATCAAAATAGCACAGAACGACGAAGCCGCAGTTGCATTACTGCAACAGGCTTTACTAATTTCTCGCGAAATTAATGATCGTGAAGAGGAGAGAGAGCTCCTTATCGATCTCTCTGAGTTCCATAACAAGTCTGGCAATTTTGAGATAGCACTTAAGTACTATAGAGAATGGCATGACATTATTCTTTATTTAAGCGAAGAGAAACTGCGATCCTCGTCGCATCTTCAAGAGAAATTACAGATCGAACAGCGTATTCAGGCAGAAAAGATCATTACGTTGAAATTGGAATCAAGAGAAAAAGAGCTATCTCATCAAGCAATCCAACTTGTCACGCAAACCGAACTTCTCGCGAAATTTCGGGATGAACTGCGTGAGATCGTGCGGAAGTATCCTTCGACTGAGCCTGGAATGCGCGAGGTGAAGGAAAAATTGAAAGATCTTCCGTGTAAATCCATCGATTGGGAGGAGTTTGAGAAACACTTTTCAGGACTACACCCTGAGTTCACAAGAAACCTGGCAAATCGGTACCCAAATCTGACTCCGATGCAAATGAAAATGTGCCCTTTGCTTCGGCTCAATTTAAAAAGTTATGAGATCGCGCGCCTTTTCTGCATTACCGAACGGGCCGTCGAGTTTCATCGCTTGAATATCCGAAAGAAACTCAGCTTAGCGAAGGAGCAGAATCTTGCCTCGGCTCTCGGTAGTTTGTGACGAGTCCATTCTCAACGATCACCTCACCTGTGGTTCACGATTATCACCGCGGCCCAAAGTAAGACAAATCCTACAATAATTACGAGCGAGATTTTCGTTGTTTTCAGCTTAAGAAAAGGCTTCTTCTTCCTGTTAAAAATCACACCCAAGAATGCAAGAATCATTGCGAAGGCTAATCCCGTCATTGTTCCACTGAGCAGCGCAATCCCATCCACATTCTTCAGCCATATGATCACCGCGAAAGGCTCTTTCTTCTCAATAAATCCCAGCTCCTTTGCGTGGATAAGCATATCATCAAAGAAAAAATGATCGTTGCTTGCTCTAGGATTCGCATGCGTATATTCCTCCGACACATCCGTTACCACCAGTTCAGTCCTGTCCCCTGCGCGAACAATGCTCATACCGATCGAACTTGAATCATATCGGGAGTGAGGTAAACTATCGGAACAGTACTCGAGACCGAATTCAGTCTTCCCATTCGTCGTCTTCCCAAGGCCCAGCCTGCCATGCAAAGCAAGAAAGTGTTCTATCGAATCGACATCTGCTGTAAAATAGTATTTATCCTCGTAGTATGTTGTAACACCTCTCCTACTGGTCGCACAAAATGCAAAGAGAGATACGATGCAAATTGCAATGGTCCGGAAATCTCTTCGCAGCCTCGGGCTTTCATTTTTGGAGTAGTAGTAGGCAAATGGAAGTACGATCAGGGCAAAGAGGTCGGAATAATCTATAACTCTATCGATCGGATAAAATGCATTGCTCCAGAATTCGATCAGCGGCGCTGAGAGAGGCGACTTCCAAAGCACGAAAAGAACGGCCGTACCAATAACGATCTGTTTTTTCCATTGCGGGAAAAAGGCGATCCAGAACAAGGCAAAGATGAAAAGCCCAACAAAGTCCGATAATTTACCCGTCAGCCAATTATGAAATATGGACTTGAGAAAAAGATCATTGAGCAGCAGAAGAAACAGTGCAGAAAGAAAAGCCGGAGATGTGAGAATATTCTTTCGCATAGAAAATGTCTATCTTTGGGTCAACACAAAATGCGCGCCTTCACCCTGCCATTGTTCGAATCCACTCAGAGCTTAATCCTTCACGAGAATTCTTGTGATCACCGAGTTTGGCGAAATAAGTCGGAAATAATACGTGCCGGTGGCAAGGCTCGACAAGTCAAGAGTAACATCTGAAGTCCGGATATTCCGCACCTCGCTTACGGTTTTGCCCAGAACATCCATGATAAGAACTTTGGTCACGTTCGAAGATATATTGCTGATCGTAAAGCAACTGGTCGCTGGATTTGGCGATAAAGAAACCGGATCCATCATAATTCCATGGGATTCGACCTCGCTTGGCAGAGGCGTAAAGACTTGATTATCGTTTAAGATCGGAGTGTGATTGTCCAGTCCGCCCATTGCATATAACTTTCCCCCGACAGATGCAGAGGCAAGAGCTTGTCTAGAAACGAATTTTCCATTAGCCGCTAAAGTACTCCATGAATTGGTGGAAGGATCGAATACGTCTACGGAATCAATTGCATTTCCATTCGCATCCTCTCCGCCCGAAATGTAAACTAATCCATTCAACACGCAGGCAGATGACTCATTTCGTGGTGTAAATGTTCCGCTGGTCGATACCGCACTCCAATGATTTGTTGCCGGATCAAATACTTCGATTGTTGCGAGTGCTCCGTGAGCATATCCTCCGAATACATAGATCCTATCGGCAATAACGGCCGAACAGAGTCCCCAACGTGCACTAAACGTACCTGTCGTAGAAGGAGTGCTCCATCTATTATTTGCGGGGTCATATACTTCGACAATGTTCGTCGCAGTATTGCTTGCTTCAACTCCCCCACCTATTACATAAATCTTATCTGCAACAACAGCCGAGGTTAGCCAGGCGCGACCTGTAAAAACGCCGGGAGTACTTGGAGTACTCCACGTACTATTTGCCGGATCGAATACCTCAAGCGTGTTAAGGTTAGGCGGCGATTGAGCAAAATTCTCTCCACCCATAACATAAATTTTTCCACCGATTACGGCTGAGGTCAGGCCATACCGCGGAGTAAACGTCCCCGAGGTTTCTGGAGTAGTCCATGTATCAGTTAATGGATCATAGATTTCTAAGATATTGCAGGCGCCACTATTGGTATGGCCTCCGATTACATAGATCTTCCCCTCAACAACGGCACAAGTAAGCCCATATCGTGCAGTAAATCCGTCGGACGAAGCCGACTTCCAGTCGCCTGAAATTCCTTGACTAAGCAGGATATCAGGAACGCAAGCTAGAATAACTAAGAGATAATATTTCATAAACCCGAAGCGACTCTCCTGAAAGTACTTTTCCCAGAAAACATTCTTCCAATCCACTTAGAACCTAATCCTTCACGAGAATTCTTGTGATCACTGAGTTCGGCGAAATAAATCGGACATAATAGGTGCCGCTGGCAAGGTTCGACAAGTCCAGACTAATATCTGAAGTCCGGATATTTCGCACCTCGCCTACGGTTTTGCCCAGAACATCCATGATAAGAACTTTGGTCACGTTCGAAGATATATTGCCAATCGTGAAGCGACCTGTAGCTGGATTCGGAGAGAGTGAGATATCAGAGAAATCTCTCTGCGGAACAGCACTCGGTGTAGGTATGAAAACCTGATTGGTTATTAATGCCGATTCCGAATTATTCGCTCCACCCATTGCGAAAATTTTCCCGCCAGTGAATTCTGCTGTGAGTCCTTGACGCGCCTCAAAGGCTCCCGATGTTATCACCGGAGATGTCCAAGTATTGTTCGAAGGATCGAAGATCTCGAAAAAATCAACTGCATTCCCACTATCGTCTTCACCTCCGATAAGATAGATCTTCCCATCTATGACGCATGCGGCCGAAGACATTCGCGCAGGGAACGGTGGATTCGTGGCGGGTGTACTCCATAGATTATTTATGGGATCAAAAATTTCAACTACGTACTTATTATTTTGAGTAAACCCACCTAAGACGTAGATCTTATCTCCAATTAGGACCGAAGAGGACCCGCATCGCGGCGTGAATGTGCCTGTTGTTGATGGTGTGCTCCAGATTGATGTTGAGGGATCAAAAACCTCAAGTGTGTTAAGCGCATCAACATACGGACCGGCTGTTCCTCCGAACACATAAATTTTCTTTGCAAAAACACTTGAGGAAAGCCACGCACGTTTGGTAAAATTTCCTGTCGTGGTTGGAGTAGTCCAGGTGTTTGTAACAGGGTCGAATTCTTCCAGGGTATTGGTTGCACCGTGGCTGCCACTTCCTCCGCAAACATAGATCTTGCCGTCAACTACGGAAGCAGTGAGTTCATAGCGTGCAGTTAATGTTCCCGAAGTTGTCGGCGTATTCCAAGAGTCAGTTGAGGGATCGTAGACTTCGACAATATTGCAGGGCCCGATATTGGTATGGCCTGCTATGGCAAATATTTTGCCGTCGACCACAACTGAAGTTAGTCCATACCGACCCGAGAAGCCATCAGAAGAGGCAGTACTCCATGAGCCTGAAATAGACTGTCCGAAAAGCAAAGCGGGGACGCTGACCAGGATTACTATAAGTGTGTATTTCATACCCGATAAGAACTCTTAGATCCTGGAAGAGTTACACCGTTAATGATTTCTTGTCGCCGCCAATCTTGGTTTGCTCGCGAATTTCCTTACGATGTAAGTAGTTAGGGCAGATTACCCCGCCACCACATTCACCAACTTATTTGGCACAACGATCATTTTCTTGATCGTGAGTTCGCCGATATGTTTTTGCACACGCTCGCTAGAGGTTGCGAACTGTTCGAGTTCTTCTCGGCTCAGGCCTGTCGGCACTTCCAATTTATCGCGGATCTTTCCGTTCACCTGGAGAACGACGGTAACGGTATCGACAGTCATCTTAGCCTCGTCGAATTTCGGCCATGGCGAATCGAATACCGAGCCGCTCTTACCGAGCCTCGACCAAATTTCTTCGGCAATATGCGGAGCGAACGGCGCAACGAGTTGCACGAGAGTCTCGACTGCTTCGCGAGGAGCTACTTGATCGGAAGGAATCTCATTGATGAAGATCATCATCGCACTGATCGCCGTATTGAGGCGCAGCGCTTCGATATCTTCCGATACTTTTTTGATCGTCTGATGCATGATGCGCTCCTGATCTTTGGTGAGCGCCCCATCAGAGATCCGCTGCGGCTGTGGCTCACCTTCATCATTAGCAACGAATCGCCAGAGCCTGTTAAGGAAACGGTGAACTCCGGCAATACCCTTCGTATTCCACGGCCCGCCCTGCTCCAGCGGCCCAAGGAACATCAGATACATACGCAACGTATCGGCGCCATACTCGGATATAATATCATCGGGATTGACGACATTGCCGAGCGACTTCGACATCTTTGCTCCGTTCTCCCCCAGCAATATTCCCTGATGAAACAGTCTCTTGAACGGCTCCGGAAAGTGCACAACGCCATAGTCGTACAATACTTTATGCCAGAAGCGGGAGTAAAGCAAGTGCGTTACGGCATGCTCATTGCCGCCGATGTAGAGATCGACAGGATCCCAGTAAGCATCGTTCTCTTTCGAGATCGGAGCCTCGGAGTTATTCGGATCGGCATAGCGAAGATAGTACCACGATGAACCGGCCCATTGTGGCATAGTATTGGTCTCGCGTTTAGCAGGCTTTTCCGTTTCGGGATCGGTCGTATTCACCCAATCGGTAATGACGGCCAGCGGCGACTCGCCGGTGCCGCTCGGGCTGTATGACTTAACCTCGGGGAGTGTTACCGGCAGCGAAGTTTCGGGTATGGCCTTCGCATACTCGCCATCGCCATCATCGACATAAATGATCGGAAACGGCTCGCCCCAATATCTCTGCCGTGAGAAAAGCCAGTCGCGCAATTTATATTTGATCGATCTTGTGCCGATTCGCTTCTCCTCCAGCCAAGAGATCATTTTTGCCTTCGCTTCAGTTGTCGGCAATCCGTCAAGAAATCCGGAGTTGATAGCTACTCCGTCATCGGTGAACAAGTCCGACTCTTCTATGCTGCCGGATGACGAAGTATGACTAACGACTTTCTGGATCGGCAATCCGAACTGCTTAGCAAATTCATAATCCCTTTCGTCATGTCCGGGCACAGACATAATAGCTCCGGTCCCATAGCTCATGAGCACATAATCGGCGATCCATATTGGAATTGGTTTTTCGGTCGCAGGATTGATCGCATAGGCACCGGTGAAGACTCCCGTCTTCGTCTTTTCCGTGCCGGTGCGTTCAAGATCGCTCTTGCGAGCGACTTGATCCTGGTATTCTTTCACTTTCTCGCTTTCAGCGGCAGTAGTGATCTCGTGTACGAGCGGATGCTCCGGCGCTAAGACCATGTACGTTGCACCGAAGAGCGTATCGGGGCGAGTCGTGAAGACTCTAATCTTTCCCGAATGCCCTTGCAGTGCAAAATCCACTTCAGCGCCGATACTCTTGCCGATCCAATTCCGCTGCTGCTCCATCGTCGAAAGCGGCC
>JAUZOQ010000044.1 GCA_030706385.1 Bacteroidota bacterium
GTCTGCAAATTAAATGCTCCGCTACCTGGCTTTCCATTATTCTTGAAGACGTACTTCATACATGAATCCGTCGATAACGGCAATTCGAGATAGCTTCCACTATCTGGGGATAAGCTGACGTTAGGCGGAGAGTATACAAGATCAATGGTAGTGGCATTTCCAAGAGCGTCGGAAATGAACAGAGGAGCATAAGCGCTATCAAATGGCCTATTGATATTCACTGTGAAGCAAATGTTGCTATCGTTTCCGTCGAGATCGATCTCACCGGTATGATTGGGATCGAGAACATCGTCAAGCCTGGTGTTGAAATACTGCTTTCCGGGCTTGAAATAATCGCCACGAGCATCATCGAGAAGCATGATCATCTTGATTCCCTGACCGGCAAGTCCGAAGGTCGAATCATGCAGGCAAACATTCCAGGAAGAGCAGTATCTATCGATCGATACGCGAATATGGGCTGAGCCGGTGCCCATCGTCATACCAGAGGGTGCTGCATATGAGAAGAAGAAATCGTCTCCTTCGAAATCGCCAATATCATTATTCGGATCGAGACCTCGGAATCCGTAATTATAGACCATGAACGGATGCGGGCCAGTCGCGTAGTAACTACCCGGATAAATCTTAAAGCGAGCGCCGACCAATTCCGGATGGTTTGGAATGTTCGTCCACTGTGCATCCAGAGTCATTACCTGTTTGATCGGCTTGATCGTGCCGCCATTGAATGAGGCCATGACTCCGGAGCTGTTATTGAGATCGGCAATCGGCGCAAGAATATTGACGAAATAATCTTGCATCTGTTCGAATTTATTTGCCGGAACATACCACAGGAATGAAGTTCTCCAATGTGACATCGGAACGATCGTCATCATGCTCGGTGCCGGATACGGATTTTGCATTGCAACATTGCGATCATCATACAGCATGACGCTAAACTTTCGGCCATCAGTCGATCTGAACTCAACAGGATTTATGATATCGGGAAGTTCTGGAGTCGGATGCTGATACTTTGCCGATAACATAGCGGCCGGGTTTGCAACGCCGGCTTGAAAACACTCCGCATGGGTGACGGCATCATCATAGGAGTACACACGATAATTCTCGCCGTAGCCGGGATAGAGATTCACATCTTGCGGCTGAGAGTCTTTCATCGGAATGGAAACATATCCAGTCGTATCCCAATTATCGACCGGGACCATTTGCTCGACCATGAAGTCACGGCCTTCCAATGTCTTGCCATTGACACTTCCTAAGAATGCATTCTCATGCGCTCCGAGAACGGCAACAGGTTTTGAAGATTCGATAATGGACCCTGAGATATCGACGGTGTTGTCGGAACTTCCGGATTTCACGAAATAGCATTGTCCGCGTCGGAGGGTTACTGTGTATGGAACAGGAATGCCGGTTGAATTCGCACCGGAGTTCACTCCGATATGTCCTTTCATCGTCGTAGCATTCGGTGTGATCGTGACTCTTGTACTATCGAAGGCAGCAACGATTTCGAAACAACCATGCGAATGCTCGATGCTCGTCGGGCCGTAGGCGAGGCCAAACAATGCGCCTGTTCCGGGATTATCGTTGTAACTTGCAACGACATACTTCGTGCCTAAGGCAGCAGTCGAAAGCCCAAGATAACTTCCGCCTGAGCATGCTCCGGTGCTGAAGAACTCTACATTAATGGGACGCTTCGATTTGATATGAATGGCTCCGAATTCCGGAGCATCTCCGACGGAATCCATGAGAGTATATTGAAGATTAAGCGGCACCTGAATGCCCGTCCGCTCGGCCATCGAATATACTGTTCCGGGAGTCTCAATACCGGTGGTTTTATCAAAGTAACTTACGGAAGCTTTGTTATCCTCATAACTTGAGATCAGAAGATAGGCTCCATAATAACCGCTCACTTGAGCATCCGCTACGGAGTTGTAACTCGGAAGAATAAATCCGAGATAAAAATCCTTCCCATCTGCAGGGACTGATAAGGATTGAGCTTCGGAAATATTCGTACAAAGTCCGGAAATGAGGACTGCAATGAGGTAGATAAGATTCTTCATTATTTTATGATGTCAAGTTTTTGAGTAAGCACGGAATTTCCGAAAGTAAGACGTCCGTAGTAGATCCCTGTTTCCAGATTCGGAAGCTGTAATTCGACCTCATGAGCTCCGCTACTGAGAGCAATCCCAACCAAAGAAGGGTTTCGATATACTTCCCTGCCGAGGATATCGAAAATACTAAATGCAACACGAGTATCGGATGGCAAAGAAAATGACAGAGTAATGGAATTCCCACTCGCAGGATTCGGCCGTATGGAAAAGGAATTGGATTGAATTGGAATGCTGACACTGCTCTTTGCCCATGAGCCGATCAACTTCATACTGACATTCACATTGTCGCCCAACGCATCGTCATAGCTCGCAATGAGAGAATCGATTCGATCGGCGAATTTCTCGGGATAAGGTTTGCTTAGATCGGGTTTGAAGACGACATCGATCCAGATGGTATCCGCAACGTCCAGATTAAAATTCTTCAGAGGAAACTTTCCCAGTTGATTGTTCAGGATCGAAAACTCTTGTGCAGTAGCTCCGGCAATAAAAACATTTGTAACCGTTGTTTTCTTACTGGCGGAATTCAGAAGATGAACTCGTTGAATGATGCTATCGATTCCGGCGCTGCTATCCGGAATAAAGGATTGTTCGATCCGATCCCACTTTAAACCAGGTCTAACCGGCTTGCCGCGAAGGTACGACCACGACCTTTGCTCATTCGTATATGGTGGCACAATATCGGTCTTCCAGTCAATGCTCGAAGAGTCTTGCCGGGATATTGATTTCGGGCTGTAACAGAATGTCAGTCTAACGAAACGATTCGGATCAATGGTGATGGGCAGCTTGGCAAGACTTGCAGAATCGATGCTGAAGAGATTCGGATCATGCAGTACGAATTGTTTGCTCAGGATGAATGGCAAATTGCCACGATTTTCAATCCTTATTGGAAGGCATTCCTTCGTTCCGACCGTAACATTTCCGAAATCGATATCCGAAGCAAAGATAAGCGGTGTTCCGCCTGTTCCGAAAATTCGTAGCGAAGTAGAGAAACAGTCTGCCGTGAATTTCAGTGTGTCGGTAAATACCGATGTATCTTTCACCGTGAAGCAAACATTGACCTTCAAAGTATCGCCGGGCGCAAGAGTGCGCGGAATCGGCGGAGTGATCGAAGTGATCTTGAAATTCCCATCGTTCTTCGCTAAGGATACGGTATTTACTCCGAAGGACTTTCCGCCTTTCGGTGCCGTGTTAATAAAGACAACTGTCGAACAGGCTTGCTGCCCTATCGGCATGAGAGGGAAAACCAGAGTGTCGAGCCGTGATGGCAGTTCGGGAAGCTTCGAAAGCATCATTTGTGGCGGTTGGTAACGCATTTCCACCACCCTATGCGCGCCGTTATTATCGAGAATTGCAAGAGCGGCATACGCAGTATCCAATGGGTTGGATACCAAAACATCGAAACATTCCGATGAGCTATTTCCCTCATACTCAATTTCGTTCAGATCCAAACGGTCGGGACCGGATTGAATTTCGACGTTGCGTGATTGTTTGCCGGGACGATAATAATCGCCTGTGGGATCATCAAGCAACATCACACTCCGTATACCAATATTACCGGTGTCATGAACGCAGACATGCCAAGAGGCACATGCAGTGTCAATCGTTGCAGTAGGATTTCCGGACCCTGCTCCCAACAGCATACCCACAGGTGCCGCATACGAGAAAAAGAAATCGTCGCCATCTTTATCGCCGAGATCATGATCGGGATCGATAGCACGCATACCATTGTGATAGACCATAAATGTTCCGTGAAGCATGGCATCGATTGGAACAAGTGAATCGACTTTTGTTCTGGTATTTGTGAAATAGTAGGAGCCCGGATTGAGGGAGTATCGCATACCTTCGAGTTCGGAATGATACGGTATATCCGATAACTTCGTACCCTTTCCGAGATTTGATAAAGGCTGCAGAGTCTGAGAGCCATTGTATCCATAGCGAATGTTGCCGCGATCAATATCTCCTTTCTCTCCAATCACATTGATGTAATATGCCTGCCAGACTTCGAAGGTATTAGCAGGAACATAGAGGAGGAACGAAGTCCTCCAATGGGACATCGGTACGATCGACATCATGGATTCGCACGGAAATGGCGATACCATTCCTCCAAGATCGCTAAGATCGTACATCATCACGGAAAACTTTCTTCCATCGACAGCGTGAAATTCCGTCGATGATGCAACATTGGCAATCTCTCTGGCCGGAGACCATAATGCCGTTGTCGTTAGATCGTTCGGATTTATCAAGGCTGCTTGCTTAGCCTGCACTCCAACATTGTTGGTATCGAAGGCGAATACTCGATAGTTTTCGCCATAGCCCGGATTTGCAACATCGGTACCTGGACTATCGAGAAGCGGGATCGAAACATAACCTGTCGAATCGAATGACTCGGCCGGAATCATCTGCTGTATCATAAAATTTCTCGTATCCAGCGAGCCATCGCCAATATCTCCGAGTTGCGCGTCTTCATGACCGGCCAGCACTGCAATCGGTTTATCGGAAGTGACGATCGATCCTGAAAGATCGTTTGTCTCGTCTGTTCCATCTCCTTTAACCCAATAGCACTGTCCTCGCCTGAGCGTAACGGTGTATGGATGGGGTGTTCCGTTCGCACCGGGGCCTGTGTGAACTCCGATATGGCCTCCCGCTGTATGCCCATTCGGAGTGATCGTCACATGACTGCTATCGAATGGTGCAACGATCATGAAGTATCCGCCGGCAGGCTCTCCGGCACTGGCATTCGGATAGGCGCCAATGCCTGGATTATCATGGTAGCTTGCGATCACATAGTTCTTACCAAGAGCAGGAGTCTGAATGGCAAGGTAGCTTCCACCGGAGTTTCCACCTGTACTGAAATATTGGATGTTAACCGGTTTCTTCGACGTAATATGGCAGGCTCTGAATTCGGCTTTATCCCCGGGTTCGGACATTTGCATCGAAGCTCGATCCAAGGGTACTTGAATGGAATTCCGCGCACCCACAATTTTCGAAACGGACTGGATCTCTGTACCACCGGCATCGAAATAGGAGATCCTTACTTGATTATTATCTGCATAACTTGTGATCAATAAGTAGACTCCAAAATATCCATGGAAATCACGACCGCCAACCGCAGTCTGCTTATTGTAGCTGGGATAGATATAGCCAACATAAAAATCCATCCCCTCACAGGGAACGCCTTGCTGCTGAGCAGGAGCAACTTCGGTTAGCAGAAGTGCGGCTGCAATAACTAACAGCATGATGCGGTGATTCGCCAAAAACCGAAGGAAGAACTGCAAGTTGCCCATTGAATCGTTAATTACATAGCCTGTGCACACGACACAACCATCTCTCTAAATGACACTCGAGAACGTAAAACGTTACAGACTATTTCAAAATGTCCCTTGGGATCATCTTAAGCTGCTGCACTCCTAAAGACTTCGGAATTTGGATTTTGTTACACGTAGGCGAAGAGGAAATTCGCTCCCGAACTGGGATAAACCGCGCATATGAAGGGTAGGT
The DNA here is from genome assembly GCA_030706385.1 of Bacteroidota bacterium. Classification (GTDB taxonomy): domain Bacteria; phylum Bacteroidota; class Ignavibacteria; order Palsa-1295; family Palsa-1295; genus PALSA-1296. The sequence continues at coordinate 5,601 of JAUZOQ010000044.1, forward strand.
AGACTATCGAAGGATCTCAATTTTTTGCGTCGAGATGCGATTTCCCGCCGTGACTCGGCCATAATATGTGCCACTTTCAAGATCCGGAAGCTGCATCTTCGATTCATGAAGACCGGCATCGAATTCTCTTCCCGATAGCAATGGATCGCGATAGACTTCCCTTCCCAGTTCATCGTAGAGTCCGAATAGTACACGACAACCTGACGAAAGAGTGAATGATATCATTAATGATCCTCTATTCACGAGGGGATTCGGATTCAATGTGAATCCAAAAACATTGGACTCAGTTCGCACATTGCTCTTGCTCCACGTTCCGATCAGACTTAAGTAGATGGAAGAATCGGATTGCTGGCTCGGCAAATGGTAAGCTGCAGCAAGAGTATCGAGGCGATCGGCATATTTCTCGGGAAAGGGTTTTTCCAGATCGGGTTTGAATACGAGATCGATCCAGATCGAGTCGTTAATGTTCAGATCGAAATTTCGCAAGTCTGTCCGGCCAAGCTGATTACCCAGCATGTAAAACTCGTATGCTGTCGAACCGATAAAATATACGGAATCGATATGGACTCGCGAATTGCTTGCATTGACAAGATCGACTCGATGAATGACACTATCGATTCCCTTCAGAGAATCGACGAAAAACACCGATTGTTTTCGATCCCATATCACTCCCGGCTTGGGCGGGCCGTCATGATTGCCGCGCAGATATGACCATGACTTGAGCTGATTCGTATATGGCTCGTGAATGTCGGTATTCCAATCGATACTGGTGGAGTCGCCTCTTGTGAGTGACTTAGGACTATAGCAAAAGATTATCGTGTCCAATTGTCTCGGTTGAAGTGTGTCAGGAAGTTTTGCCGCACTTGCAGGATCCATAGAAAAGACAGAAGTGTCATGGAGAAGCCAACTCCGTGTGAGGATAAAGGGTAGCTTGCCGCGATTCTCAACCGTCATCGGCAAACAGACTTTCATTCCGATCGGGACATCACCGAAATCAATATCTGAGGCATAAATGATACCCGTTCCCCCCGAACCAACTACGGGTAGAGATGCAGTAAAACAATCTGTCCTAAGGACAAGTGAATCGACGGCCAGCGAAGTATCCTTCGGGTCAAAGCATACCTTTACCTTCAGCGTATCTCCGGGCTGAAGAGAAAGTGGTACACTGGGATTGACGTTGGATATTGAGAAATGAGTATTATTTCCCTTCAGATTCACTCCAGTGATATTGAAGGCTCTCCCGCCTTTCTGTGCAGAGTTTATGTAGACAAGAGTCGAACATATTTCCTGGCCAACGTTAATTAACGGAAACGAAAGCGTGTCAAGCCTGCCGGGAAGTTCGGGAAGTTTGGACAGACGGAGGGCAGGCGGCATCCAGCGTAGTTCGATCACGGAATGTTGACCGCGGCTATCAACAATGTAGAGTGGTACGTATGCAGAATCGAATGGATTCGAAACAAGTACGTCGAAGCACTCCGTACTGTTATCGCCGGAGAATTCAAGCTCTTTCGTATCGAATGGATCGAGCGCAGGGTCGAACTGCGCGTTATGATATTGCCTGCCGGGTTTATCGAAATTTCCACCCGGATCATCGAGCAACGTCGCGCTTCGAATGGTGATGCCTCCTGTATCGCTCAGACAAATGCGCCATGATGCACAAAGCGTATCCACAACTGCAACAGGCTTACCGCCGCCGGATCCGAGCGTCATTCCCAACGGATTTGCATAGGCAAAGAAGAAATCATCGCTATCGAGATCGCCAAGATCGTGATCGGGATCGATCGCTCGCATTCCGTAATGATAGACCATGAACGCTCCGTGCAACATCGTATCGATAGGAATGAGTGGATCAGTTGCCGTTCGTGTATTCGTAAAATAATATGCACCGGGAGAAAGTGCTATTCGCGCGCCTTCGATCTCAGGATGATCGGGGAAGTTATTTACTTTCGTAATATTCTTAAAATTGCTAATGGCGTTCATCACACTAGAGCCGTTAAGGGAATATTTAATGTAGCCGCTATCGATATCATTTCTCTCGGCAAGCACATTGATGTAATAATTCTGTAAGATATCAAATGTGTTGGCCGGAACAAATAAGAGGAATGACGTCCTCCAATGCGAAAGAGGCACGATCGACATCATGCACTCGGCAGGATGCGGAGGATTAGAGCCTCCCTGATCGCGAAGATCGTAGAGCATCACGGAAAATTTCCTGCTATCGGTAGAGTAGAATTCCGTCGGAACGGCGACATTGTGCAATTCTTTCGGCGGAGATTGAAGCGCCGTTACCGGCAGCGAAATGCTATTTGCAGAACCGGCTTCCTTCGCGCGAACGGCTACGGAATTCGAATCGAAGGCAAAGATGCGGAGATTCTCGCCGAATCCGGGATCGGAGGAATTTGTGCCTGGAGCATCGAGCAGCGGCATGGCAAGATATCCCGTCGAGTCGAAATCCTCGGCAGGTATCAACTGCTGGATCATGAAATTCCGGGACTCCATCGAGCCATTACCAGTGCTGCCAAGAAATGCATCTTCATGTCCAACAAGAACAGCTATGGGTTTATCGGAGGTGACAGTCGATCCGGATAGATCGTTGGATGAATTGCTTCCGTCGCCTTTTACCCAGTAGCATTGGCCGCGTCGAAGTTCAACTGTATACGGATGCGGCACTCCTGTTGCACCGGCTCCCGTATGCATGCCCAGATGACCTCCGGCAGTAAGGCCATTCGGAGTGATCGTAACATGAGTGTGGTCGAAGGGGGCGATGACCATGAAATAACCGCCAGCCTTTTCGCCGCTTCGAAGGGAGTCGAAGGCACCAATGCCAGGATTGTCATTGTAACTGGCAATCACATATTTTTTGCCCAAGCCCGGAGTCGGTAAAGCAAGATAACTTCCGCCTGAATTCGCACCCGTAGAAAAAAATTGAACGCTGATCGGCTTCTTTGCTGTGATGTGACATGCATGAAACTCAGGGATGTCGCCTGGTTCAGTCATCCTCATCTCCGTTCTATCCAAAGCGATCTGAACTGAGTTGCGAGAGGAAATGATGTTCTTCTGACCTAGAATTTCTGTTCCGCTCCCATCAAAGTACGAAATAGTGACCTGGTTATCGCCTTCATAGCTTGAGATAAGCACATATTGGCCAAAGTATCCGTGGAAATCGCGTCCGGAAGTCGCCTGATTCTTCTCATAACTTGGAAGGACTGACCCTACATAAAAATCCTTGCCATCGGAAGGGATCCCTTGAATTTGCGCCTGAGTGCGGGATATTGCAAACAGCAAAGTACCTATCAGAAGCAAAAGCGAGAGGTATCTCTCAATCGAATTGGCTACAAGAAGAATTGATTTCATTCAGGCTGATTCTGCACCCTTCCAATAATGGACTGGAGTACATCATATGGAAGACACTTAAGAGACCCAAAAGTTACGAAACATCTCCAACAATTCTCCAAAAAATTGCTTCCGGAGAATCCGATATTGAGGGACCGTTGATGACTTAGTGCTTGCCGTTCTTGCGGAATTCGTCGATCAATTCACGAACGACGCTTACGCCTTTGATGACCGTTCCGACGACTCCTGTTGTCGTTTTCCGGACGGCATTCAGCGGAGTTTCGATCGTTTGGACCACGCTATCCTTAATACGCTCTACGTCATCTAATGCACCGTGAACCACATTCAGCGTATCGTCGAAGGTATCATAGATCGCCTCGATACGTGGAGCCAAACCTTCAGTGATCGAAGAAACGCGCTGCGAAATATCGGCGATATTATCGAGCACCGGAAGTGCGTGAGCACGCACGAGGGAGACGTCAGCTGTAATCTGATTGATATCTTTTTTAATATCATTGAGGCCGGATTCGGCATTCTGAAAAAATATTTCTGCCGATTGCATCGAGCGGACAGCAACGACGATGAACCAAATGAACGCTACTAAAGCGATCAGTCCGAGAATTTCAAGGGCGATATCCATAATGTTCTATGTTGTTGTTGATGTTCGAACATGTTATTCCGAGCGGGGCGGTATTCGTTCGATGCGAACGGAACCGCTTCGATCCGAATACATTTCGGATTTTACATCAATCTCCGCTGACGCGCATTCGGGCTTCGTTAATGATACGGTCGGCTTCGTTAATGAGGCTTTCCGCTTTCTTATACGCTTCCTGTACGAGCTCATCTCCGGCTTCGGCGCCGTCATGAATCAGATCTTCTCCTTTTTCCTTCGCACTTGTGAGAAGATCATTAAGCCGTGAGGAGAGATCGCTGAATGTATCGGAAATATCCTCGCGGATCTTCTTTCCTGCTTTCGGAGCATACAGGAGGGCAAAAGCCGCACCGATCGCTCCGCCGACTAGCGCGCCGGTCATGAACGATTGCACTGAATTGCTGCTAGAGTACCTATTGTCTGACATACGTTTTCGAATGATATTCAATGATTTATGTGAACAAGATTGGGTAGAGGCTGGTGCCACCGGCAGAACCGGCAGCCAGCGGGGAGACTGTGGGGAGACGGGCCATTACTTCCTGAGCGAGCCTGCTTCCAGAGCTTCGCCCACACGACAAACAAGTTTGTATTCACAATAGGTGCATGCAGAAATATTTTCCTCTTTGACAAGCGGAAAGCTTCCGCCGGAAATACCTTCCACATACTGTTTCGCAAAACCGATCGTGGCAGCGATGATCTCCTGCAAAGCCTCTGCTGTTTCGACCTCTGCCTTCAGCCGTTTTCCTTTCTTATGCCCTTCGAATGCCTTGCCTGCAAAATCATGAAGCCCAAGAGCAAGTTTCTGTTCCGATTCTTTGGAGAGAAGCGTATGATAGATGCCGGCTACTCCGCTCATCGACTCATCCCCTAAATGTGCCCGCAGCAAATCTTCTGCAATGCGCAAGTAGAGCGGAAGCTGAAGGCTGATTCCCCGCTCGATATCTTTCGATGAGGCACTCTTGCCGGATTTGTAATCGATAACAGAAAAGACTCCGGATTCCGAATCCATGTCGATCCGATCGATCTTGCCGCGGAATTTCATTCCTTCGATCTCGACATGCTCTTCGCGGTAAAGCAGTTTATCGCGTTTCTCCTCGCCAGCCTTAATTCCGAAGGTCGCTTCGAAAAAGCTAGGCTTCGTTATAAAGGATGCATACTTGCGCTCGGCTTCAATGAATTTTTGCAGCACACCTATTCCAGGTTCGGGAGGACTGAAAACCGATTCAGTGTCGAGACGAAGGAAGGGGTGCACGCGCTCGGAATTACCATTCTTTTGCTGCCGAGCAAAGACTTCATCACGCACTCGGGCAAAATCTTCATCGCTAAGCGAGCGAAGATCCCGATCGCTTTGGCGCAAATTGCTGAGAATTTGATATAAGGTATCGTGGAGCACAACTCCCCGTTCGGCTCCGCTTAAGCCTTCTTCTACTTCCTTCTGTAACCCCGATTCGAGGTGAAGAACATACTTCGAGAAAAATTTGAATGGACAAGCGGCATAGGTTTCAAGCTGAGAGATAGAGTAGACCCTATCGCGGTAACTTAGCAGATCGCGCTGTTCCGCATCCGTTAGTTCATCGAATGGAAAGACTCCGGAATATTCGCTGAAAGCACTTTCCCGCCGTTTCGTCTCAACAGTTACCGAATGCGGGATTTGATCGCGAAGTGTTATTATTGCATCATCAGCAAGTCCGTGCTCGATTCCGAGCGCCAACGATTGTTCCGGATGCTTATCTTTTGCAGCATACCTGAAGAACTCATTTGCAGAAAACACCAGCGCTTCCTGAGTAGCCGCAGGAATTTCCTGGAATGGAGTTAGCTCTTCCAGCGCGTCGGCAAATTGCGAACGCAGGATCTCGCTCTTCTTATCGTCGGAGCCGGAATGCCAAACGACATAGGCGGAGTTGCGAAATGTCGAAAGTGTTTGATAGAACAGGTACCGCTGTTCAACAAGCTTCTCATCTTCGCCGCTTTGATGTTCGCGAAGTTGGAAAAGCGAAGGCGAGTAGATCTCCGGGAAGATCCCGTCATTCATGCCGAGAAGGAATAGATGTTCGAACTCGTAGCCGATCGTCTGCTCGAACGAAGTGATGACGACTCCGCGCCCCGGCTCGGCACGCGGCGCAAATCGTGTGCGCAGCGCAGCAATTCGGATGCGTTCGGTATAGAACGATAGCGGAAGCGATGTTTTCTCCAGGCCGAGCTTTGAACAAATATCGAGAAGCTCTTCGAGCAGCTCCGTAAATGCGCGGTAACTTCTGGTATCGAATTCGAGAGCATCGGCTTTTGCCAGCAAACCACTCGATAGCAGAAGCTGCCTAAGTACTTCCGTATCGCGAATAAGTGCGAGCATGGCTTCATGGAATTCCGCAGGAGTCTTATTTCCCCGCAGTCGTTGCACAAGTGTTTCGATCACTCCAATATCCTTTCGCGCCCTATCGAGCTTTGCGGCTTTCTCTTGAAGCTCACGGATCTCGAATTCGTCGAGCACAGGCTTTTCCTGCGCTGCAAGATCTTCGCGATGAATATCGATCTCTTCTACCCACGAAGCCGAGCCCTGGCGCAGGCGGTACTCTGTGATGACTTCATAAAGATTCGCCGCATCGACTCGATCACCATTGGAACCAGAGATCAAAAGATAAGGCGATGCGAGCAGGCGAAGAACCGATCGCCGATTGAAGTTGAATTCGGCAATATCGAAAAGGGCATTGAAAGCAAGATAGAGCGGAGCGCGGTCCAGCCGTGCGCGATCGGTGATATTGGCAGGAATGCCGTATTCGCGGAATATCTCTCTCGCCAGCGGCGCATAATCATCCTGCCGGTATGTGCAAACGCAGATCTTCGAAAGCTCTGCAGGCGCTTCCCCAGTCGCAATAAGCTCTTTGATCTTCTTTGCGACAAATCGAATTTCTTCTCTCATCGTAGCTGCAGCATGCGAGAATATTCGAGCAGAGACTCGCTGAGGCGATCTCGAAGAGTTGAACAAGGAATGCCGCAGTGCTTTCTTAAACTCGATGATTTCCGAAGGAAGTGCACTTTCCCTTTCTTTCGGAATAATGAATGTAAACCCGCTGCCTGTTGCTTGTTCGATCAGGCGCTCCTGCACTGCAAATAATGCCGGATTACCTTTTTCATAATCAATGCCAAACGTAAGACGAACATTCTCGAGACCTGAGAATGCGAAAAGGATCTTTCGGGCTGGTTCATGGATCTTAATGAAGGAACCGACGAAAATATCGGTCACACCTTCAAAAAGCTTTGCAAAAATGGTCTCGATAGGTGCCGATTGCTTCGTAGAAGTCGATTCGGAATCAAGCCCGAGATGCGATAGGATATTTGCATACTGCCCATTCTTATCGGTAAACGATGTTCCGAGCCGCTTCTCGTACTCGGAGTAGATCGCTGCTAGATCGCGTGACCGACGAAGCGCTGAGCGATCGGCGATCATTCGCTGGCCATCCGATTCGGCGCGTGCAATATCCTGAGCGAGCCTCACGGGAGAGATGCCGCTTTCCTTGAGACCGGCAATACCGGCAACGAGAAGTTCGAATGTTCCGCGCGGTATTGGAAGCCGTGGCCCGGAATCGGACTCACTTTCGAAATATTCAAGCGAATGACTACGAAGCAGATCTTTTAGCGCAAGTTCGATGAAGACTGCCGATTCTGCATCGGATAGAACTCTCATCTCCGGATTAATGAATCGCGAAAGACGGGCAATGAACTCATCCAGAGAAAGAATATGCGGTGGCACGATGGCCCGGCCCGTACAAAGTTCGGTTACCCAATTGATGAGTTCTCGCGCTGCAGCTCCGGTGGGTACGATGTAGAGATAGCTCTTCGTATCACCGCGCTGGGCACGGCGCGATATTTCCTCTTCGAACGAAGAGAATCCGAGTTCATCCCAATTTCGTGAAAGAAAGTACATCGTTCAGTTTCGCCAGAGCGTTACGAATCGTTTTTTCGAATCAAGCCATGTTATGCCAAAGAGCATATCGCGGCCGGCATAAACAGAAAAGATCTTATGCGGAGCGGAAGTGAATTCGCGTGCTTCATCCGTTCCGGGTTTGATGTCAGCCGCCCGCAGCCGTCCGAAGAGCGAGCTGAGATCTTCACTATCGCTTGAGCTAAAGTTTTGATTGGAGAAAAATCCCCGCATGATCCTCTGCAACCTGAACCACTTGATCGTATCGGGAAGCTTATCGATCTTATCAAAGAAATCATCGGCTTTCCAGGAGTACGAATACACATTCTTTTTTCCTCTATAGATACCGAACCGAACCTTGATATCACGAAACCGTTTTGCTCTCGTTGTTTCTACCTGCAGTACTTCGGGTACTGTGTCATTCGTCATATCGATCTCCCGCACCGTGCGTATCACCGAACCGATCGGCTTTGGTCTGGACGAATCGGCAGTAAATTGCGCGAATGAATCACAGGCCAGAGCCGGAGAAAACATAGCTAACAATATCAGGTATTTCATCAATCGGAAAGCGAAACAACATTGATTCTTCGTTCGCGCGGATTCCAGAAGATCGCTCTCGGGCCCTTCGATCCTGCATAATAAGTAAAGACACGCAAGTTTTTTCCGGCAAGTTCTCTAAGCGTGCCATCGCCTATCCTTTGGGCAAAACGAAAGCTCTTTCTATCTTTCATTAGGGAATCTGCCGGAATAAAGTGCACAGGATGCAGGAACCGATCGAATTCCGTATTGATCATTTCCTGGCGCTCGGCTTCCGATAGTTCCGGACGGCCTGCAACGTAGGAGTTCAGAGACCACCAGTCGAAATAGGTCAGTGCACTGCCGACGCGAATCTGAAATTTCACGGAGTCTTTCGTCATGTCGCTGCCGGTAGCCGAGAGTGCGAACTCCGTTTTCAGGCTATCGCCCCGGAAGTTCGTGATGAGTTTGCGCGAGAGTTGCTTCGGAAGCTTTCCGCGTGAAGGAAAAATATCGTCGCCCCGCCCCTCTTCGTCGAGCCCGTTCAAGCCGATCCAATAGAGCGTGTATTCTCCCGATCCGAGCGTTGCAGGATACCGGTAAATGATCTTGTTCTTTCGGCCGCCAACGGCAATAAAATTAGATTGATCGGTTTCATTGCGATAAACGTGATTCGGATCGATGGGAATAATGAAATAATTCTTGAGGCTGTCGTAAAGACCGGCTTCCGTCACGCGAGGATATGTGCGATTCGTCTCTTTGTATCTCCCCAAGGCAAGTTCGATCTGCTGGAGTGCTTCTTGCGCGCTCTGAATCGTCGCCTTTTCGTTAGCTCCTTCGATCTTTCGGAATCCCGTGCCTTCGCATCCGGCAACGAGTATGGCAATGGTGATAGAGAATACAATTCGTTTCATGAAGTTAGCTTTGTGGTGTCAATCGGTCTACTTCGGATTCGGAGTCAGGAACATGCTCGGAAGCGGAAGTGAATCTTCTTCGCAACTTGCGCCGAAATTCCTGCCGTCTGCATTCGCATGGCGATCCCTTACATCATTGGCGCCGCCAACGACAAAGAGCTGTTCGCCGATCTCCACTCCATTTCCGAACAATCGTACCAGCCAATTCATCTTCACGATGCGCATAAAAAAAGCGGAGAAGAAAAAGTGCTGGCATTTATCGCCATCGGGAATGTTCGGATCATAGAGATATTTCGGCAACTTCGAAACCCGTGCCTCGAAATCGTCTTCGCTTTCGAGCGTCAGCGGTATCGAAAGCGTTGCCCCGAAAAGGAGCTTCAGCGGAATCGTCTTGTGGTCCAAGGTTGCAATGCTGCAGGCAAGTATGGCAGCAGTACGGTCGTCGCTGCAGAGCGCATCAGCATCGATGAACAACTCATCGAAGGATTCAAGATCGGAATTTTCCTTTCTGAATTCATCCCATGCCGAAGATCGGATGTACGATCGCAGCGCAACGCCTTCGGCGATCCCCTTCGGAAAAAGAAATTTCAGAAAAATATTCTGATGATAAGCAAAAACATCGGAGCTATCGGCCGGGTCTTCGGCCTGGGCATAAAGCGAAGAGAACGTACAAAACAGAACGAGAGCAATGACGATCGTTCGTTCACACATTAGACAGTGGCAGCAGCTGGTGCAGCCGTAGCTTTGAGTTCTTCCGATTTCAATCCGATCAATTTCTCCAGTCGTGCCGAGAAATAGCGACGCTTCTCCGTATGAGGCGCATCCGGAGCTAACGGTGCAAAAAACAACGGGACTTCTGCGAGGCAGTAAACTTCCTGCAGGAGCGGATGTTTCTTCTTGTAGCGAGATTCGGAGGCAGGTTTAGCAGGTTCATTGATAATAGCGATGATCGGAATGTTGCACTCCGTCGCAATGCGCATGATCTCTCTGGAGGCAAGCGGTGCACGATCGCTGGCAATATCTTCAAGCCTCTCGGCAAAGAAGATGATCGTGCCGCCCTGCGTTGCCAGATTGCCGCGGATGTTGCTTGCTTCGAGGGCAAGCGGGCCGCCATCTTTGAACTCCGAATTCAAGAACGCACTCAATCCGAACTCGATACAACTTCCGCCAAGATTGACTTTCGTCATATCGACGGTTGTGTTATTTTCTTTCTTTAAGAGTGCGGCGATACGAATAAGCTCGTTCTCGAAAAGCGTTTGATCGACCGTTACCTGACGTTCGAAATTTCCATTACGGACTGCTTCAGATCTTGCGATAAAGAACTTTGAACTCATTAGTTGAAATGACCTGGAGGAAAGATCGATTGCCTGTACGTCGCCTAGAGGAGTCTCGGATTTGAAATCCAGTTGCTTTCCGGCAGCATCCAGGAATTTCACGCCGAGCGCCTGAGCCATGCCGAAGCCTGCATCCTTTGCAAGCGGTTCGTCCCATCCGAGAATAACGGAGAATGCGCCTTCATCGAGTGCATCTGCGATGAGCTCGCCGATGCCGAACGTCGTTCCGGAAAATCCGAGCCGGTTCTTCTTTGTCGGCTTCGGTGCGGCTACTGCAGGTGCCTCGGCTATGGCTCGCATCTCGATCACGCCGATCGATCCGCCTTCGCCGGCAAAACCGAGCGGCACGATCAGCTGCTCGCCGGAGGCCGAAGTCGCCTCAACTTCAAGGAATGAGCCGAGCGTCGAAGTGATGAGTTGCTCGATCGTCCCTTCGCCTCCCTCGACAAGAGGAAATTGCATCACTTTCGAGCCCTTGATCTGGGCGCGAAGATTCTTTGCAGCCAGCGATGCCACTTCCGTCGCCGGAAATGGCGCAACAGGATGCGAGACAATATAGAAATTTTGAGGCACGGTGCGTTATTATGAAAATGATGAAGTTGACACGATCCCCGATCGGGCAAGTTTGCAATACAAATTTACACTATCGAACACGTGCTGCTAATAACTTTCCCTTTGCCACAGGTATGTTCCGTTCGGCGGCAGTGAACTCATTAAACGGTAATCGCCCATCATGAACTGATCGGAAAAATAGTATTGCTGGCTCAGATCGTAGTAATTCCAAACTTCATACGGCCTATTGTTCGCATCATACGGATGGCGATCCATGGAGGTCGGTGAGCCCAGCGCGATATAGACTCTTCCACGGTCCGAGCGCCAACCGGCTCCCATTCCCTTGAAGTGTTCGTTCGCATACTGCACTCGCCTGTAAAATACTTCCATCGGCCTCGTTGTGCGCTGGCCGCGATACCAGTTCGTCTTATCCCAGAAATCCATGATTGCCCTACGCTTCTCCTGTTTTGTCTGGGCACGGAAAAGCGAGTCGTATGCTTCGCCTATGGCGATGTAAGCCAGCTGCCCGATGGCATCATCGAGATCAAGCCCGGCGAGCGGAACGCCGTGCACTCCGCTGACTTCGATCTTTCGCGAACGATACGCCAGTGCATGACTTTGCAATGCACTCGAAGATGAGATCATCGTATCCTTAGCATCGGAAAGCATAAATGTCTCAAGTAAATATTTCCCCGACCAGAGATCTTCCTGGATAAAAGGAAGAAAGACGGGCATGCGCTTCTGCCCGCTCGATACAAGAACGGAAATATCGCGTGCGATCTCTTCGCCGTCATCGATCGAACTGATACGCTGCATCAGCCAGAACGGAACGCTCTGCGGAGCATTGTAAAGTTCACAAAATATTCCGGCCTCATCGATCTTCAGGCTCGAGATATCGGCTCCGATATGCGGTGTGATGCGGCTTCCGAGCTTGGATTTGTAGAGCAGGATATCGCTGATCGAAGGAGTAGTCGGCGCAAAAGAGAGAACGGTAAATGGTTTTGAATCTGTCATCTCTTTATGAGTCGTCAGATCCATGATCGCGATCTTCAATTCATACTCGCCACCCTGCTTGAGGACGAACGGATACTGTGATGCATCGGCGCGCGTCAGATCGAGTTCGTGAAGTTTTTCCCATTCCGCCAAAGGCACAATTGCCGTCAGAGGCTGCACCCGACGGCTGATCGCAGAATCGATCCCCTTCGAAAAGATCGAAAGTGTGACCTGATAATCTGCTACATACTTTTCTCCGGCATTCAAAAAAAGTAGCCAGGAATACGGAACGGCGACATAGATATCGACCCTCGCACTATCGGCAGAATACTTCGACGTTTGAAACGAGAGAATGTCAAACTGGAATTCAGGAAGCTTCTCTTTTTCTCTTTCCTGTGCGAATGTTGCTGGAAGGCAGAAAAGAAAGCATAAGAGGAAGAATAACGCCGGCAAAGCTATGCGCTGCCGGTGTTGACGATCTTTCCGGCACATCTTAGGGGATAACATCTCCAACCAGATCAAACTCATCTGCTTCGTGAACACGAACGTTTACGATCATCCCTGCCTGGAGGGCTGCTTGGGAATGGATGGCAATTTCGTTATCGACTTCCGGAGCATCAGCTTCGGTTCGGCCATAGTAGACTCCCTCTTCTTCGCGTTCGATGATGGCATGGACGATCGTACCGATCTTCGCAAGATTTTTTTCATGCGATATCTCGCGTTGAATATCGAGAAGACGCGCATGCCTTCTGCGTTTTTCCTCTTCGCTTACCGTATCGCCAAGAGGTTCTGCCGTGGTGCCATCTTCGACAGAGTAAGTAAATACGCCGAGCCTGTCGAACTTCATTTCGGAGACGAATTCCTCAAGCTCTTCGAATTCCCTCTCACCTTCAGTCGGGTACCCGGTGATGAGCGTCGTACGGAGTGCTATGTTCGGCACCTTGGCTCGGATCGTTTCGATCAACTCTTCCGTTGCGCGCCTGGTGATGCCGCGTCGCATGGATTTGAGAACTTCCGTCGAAGCATGCTGCACCGGAATATCGAGATACGGCACGATCTTTTCTTCACCGGCGATGACATCCAGGATATCGAGAGGAAATTTTGCAGGATAGGCATACATCAGCCGTATCCATTCGATGCCATTTACTTTTACGAGCCTGCGGAGCAGATCGCTTAGCGTACGCTCTCCGGTAAGATCGAGTCCGTAGTATGTTAAGTCCTGGGCGATAAGAACGATCTCCTTAACTCCTTGCCCGGCCAGCATCATTGCTTCAAAGGCAATTTCTTCCGGCGATTTGGAACGGTGGCCGCCACGCATGATCGGTATGGCGCAAAACGAACAGGGATTATCGCAGCCTTCGGAGATCTTGATATAGGAATAAAATTTTGGCGTCGTCAGCACGCGCTCTCCGAGCAATTCGTATCTCAGATCGGGACCGGTGGCGATATTTGCTTCGGGAACGACCGTTCTGAGAATACGCTCGAAATCTTCCGTTCCGAAATAGCCATCTACACCTGTAATTTCCGCTTCAAGTTCCGACCGGTAACGCTCTGAGAGACATCCGGCAACATAGACTTCCTTCACACTTCCGGAATTCTTCATCTCTACTGCTTCGAGAATGGAATTGATCGACTCCCGCTTTGCGCTTTCGATAAATCCGCACGTATTGAGAATGATAATATCGGAATGAGAGGGGTCACTGACAAGACGCACGCCATTATGACGCAAACCGCCCATCAGCACTTCGGAATCGACTGTATTCTTCTCGCAGCCCAGGGTGACAAGCGAGACGCGTTTTGGCGGAATTTTCTTTGTTTCGGGCATAGATGTCTTTTAACAGCATCGAGAGGCAAACAGTTAACATTTTGGTGAAAGCGTATAAATCAAGCCGTTTTCGACCTAGTCTGGCAAAGAAAAGCATAAGGACCGTCGAAAAATTTTGTAATTTTGAATCGTGAAGTTTCTGTTAGCTATATCCTTCAATGTCCTTGCATTTTTTCCAGTAATCCGCGCACAGAGCGTGGTTATCAATGAAATAATGTATGCTCCGATCAAACCTGAACCGGAATGGGTTGAGCTATTCAATCCGTCCGATTCATCGGTGGCGATGATCGGTTGGCAAATCTCCGATCTTTCGAAATCCTACCTGATCCCTGATCAAAATATTCCGGCTCAAGGCTATGTCGTTCTTTCGAAAGATTCTGCTGCACTTCAAGCAAAATATTCGAATTATCCGATCACAATTGTTCAGATGGCAATGCCTTCATTGAACAATTCCGGTGATCTCATTCTTATTCGCGACTCATCGGGAAGAATTGTCGATAGCGTAACCTATTCGGCTTCGTGGGGCGGAGGCGGAGGAAAATCGTTAGAGCGGATCGACTACGCAGCTGGTTCGGATGCATCGAATTTTGGAAGTGCAACCGATAGCGCCACCCCTGGCGCGCCGAACTCTATTCGAAGAAGAGATTATGATCTGGCCATCGAATCGCTCAGCTTCACAGTACAAGATGAGAACGACATTCTCTTCACCGCTACGGTCGCCAATCGCGGCAGGAAGGAAATCTCGGAAGGGTTGATTACGGTCTCACACATTTCCGGATTGCCAATTGCCGAGGCACAACTCCCGCTTCCCCTTGCCCCGCTTGCGCGTATCGAAATCCCTCTGATCTGGCACGATCCGAATTTTGGAAGGGAAAGCGTTATTGTATTTCTGAGTCAGTCTGAAGATGAGCGGCGATCGAACGATACGATCGAGAAGAGTATCTATGTTCCCATCCCACCGAAAGCCATTGTCATCAATGAAATCATGGCGACTCCGTCAAGTTCTTCTTCACAATGGATTGAATTGTTGAATACAACTAGTAGCATGGCCTCGCTCGATAGTCTAATGCTTCGAATCGGCGGAGCGGATACAACGTACGAATTCCGGATCGGAGAGGTGCAACTCGATCCGAAGCACTATGCCGTCATCGCTGCCGGCACGAAATTCTTCTCATCTTTTCCTTTTCTCAAAAATCTGAACGGAGTTGCAGTTCTCGGAAAATCCGATTTGAAGTTGAGCGCGGATGATGCCATGATCGAGCTTGTCAATATCGACGGGAGTATTATTGATAGTCTCCATTATTATTCCTCCTGGCATTCACCAAATGTCGGAGATCACAGAGGAATATCACTTGAGCGAAAAGAAAGCAGTGCTCCGGAATCGGGTCCATCGAGTTGGACATCCTCTCTCGACCCGCAAGGTTCGACACCGCTCCGGAAGAACTCGTTCTTTCTCGATTCATCGGTTGCACCGAGTGCAGTAGATGTTCGAATCTCGCCCAATCCGTTTTCCCCAGATGGTGATGGATACCACGATGCAGCCGATATCACGATCTCGATTCCAAGTGATAATGAGGAAGTTGTTTCCGCCCAGCTATATGACCTGCAAGGCAGGCTTCGCAGCACGATTGCGCGCAATCGGAGAATTTACCGAACAGAGTCCCTGACCTTCGAAGGAAAGGATGATAACGGAATCGCCCTTCCGATCGGATTGTATACGCTCGTCGTTGATTCGCCAAGCGGACATTTCAATCCCCAAAGGAAGGGCGTCGTAATTATGAAAAAAGCACGATAGCGAGTAACCTCTGTTACCGCTCGATGATCACTTTTTGTGAAGCCACACGTCCTCCATTTTCAAGGCGGATGATATAGCTTCCTGCAGGAAGTTTGGAGCCGTCAAAATCAACGCTGTACGCGCCTGTTTCTCTCATGCCCTCGAAGATCCGTGCCGCTTCACGACCTAGTTCATCGAAGAGAATAATTCTGGTAGCGCCACTGCTTCCGATCGTATAGGAGAATGTGGTGATCCTCGAGAACGGATTCGGATGATTTGCTTCAAGTGTTATCGGAGCGCTGGAAATCATCGTGCCGACTCCTGCAGTTGCCGGGCATTGGATGACGATGGACTGATCGCATTCGTCCTGTCCTCCGGTATTGACAAATGTTGGCGAACCAAGACTGCTTGAGCCAGTGAATGTAAGAGTGCTCGTTACATCATCCGTGCACGCAAATCCGGAATCGGCTTTGACAAACCATTGGAAGTAGCTGACCTCTCCGGGCGGTATTGCCACGCCAGGGCTCGGAAGAGCCGGCAGCGTTTGGGATTTACCGATGGAATTGGTACCGGCAATATCCGATACGATCGAAAGATGGTCACCCGTCGTCAAGGTGATATGTGTTTGACCTGCGGTATCGACATTACCCCCATCAACTGCAAAAAAATCGATAGCGAATGGATTCGGTGTAGAGGATCGTGTGGCCCAGTTCCAGTTGATCCGATGCGGATAGAACGAGAGTCCGACTAAATTACCGATACACTTCTCAAATTCACCTGTGCCGTACGAAGTCCTTCCGATCTCCGTTTCCTTTCCTGGCTCAACAGTCTTTGCGGAGAATTCCAGCAGCACGGCATTATCGCCCCCGATGGAAGCGCCGCTGATAGATTGGGAATTTGCACCGAATAACGTTTGTGCTAACTGAAACCAATCATTAACCGTCATGCGAAACGGCGGGATCAATCCGAGTTCGGAATTATCCAGCCAGGCCTGGCAATTCAGTCCGGGATCCATCGAAGGAGCATTCGGAAGATCGTGCAGGAAGCCGACATAGAATGGAGGGACGCTCGTAAATTTTGCATTCGGATATTGCACGGAATTGCCCGTATACTGCCACTTCGTAAGAATTTTCGGGCCGTCATTCGTATTCGTCATTCCTGCGGAGTTAGGATCGGTAATCTGAATATCATTCAAATATTGGCAGGCAATTGCAATGGCTGCTCCGGCATTATTAAGGAATTTCCACTTATAGACTATCTGCCCGCTCTTGGTGAATGCGACAGGATATATATCCTGTATAATATCTACACCGTTCTTATTCAGCCACGTCGTCCGGATCGTATCGCCAATTTTTATTGACGTACCGTCGCTGAGAAGGGTGGCATTCTTCTGAAGCGGTATCACTTGATTATTGGTAAAGAAGGATGTTCCTATTTGACAGGTAAGGAAGCTCTTGTCCTGGAAGTCAAGTTGAGGGTCTCGGCCGACTCTTCCCGGAGGTAAGAGCACGGTGACCAGGCCTGTCTGGTTTTCGACTATCGCAGTAATGAATGTGTTACTCGTTCTCAAGTCTTGAGCTTGCAAACTGCTCAGAGAGATCAACAAGGTGATACAGGTTACGAAGAAGGCACTGACTGAAGTGAAATATGACCGATTCATAATTATTCCTCCAATAAATAGATGTGCATGAAATCCATTAGCCAATTATCTTTCAATAACTACTTTCCGTGACAAAATATTGCCGCCATTTTCGAGGCGAACGATGTAGCTTCCGGCCGGGAGATTCGATCCGTCGAATTCGATGCTGTATGCTCCCTGCGCCCGCATTCCATCGGCAATACGCGCTACTTCCCTGCCCAACTCGTCATAGAGAATGAGTCGAACGATACCGTTTCTGCCGACACTATAGCGGAATGTCGTTCCGTGGGTGAACGGATTCGGATTGGCCTCAAGCGAAAGCGCTTTGCTTCCTGCCACGGCCACTCCTGTTAATACGAGCGGGCAGTACTGGATGCACGTATCGGCGAAGTGTGCCTCCTTCGAGCAATCTGTTGCACGAATGCATATACTTCCAGGTTGTGTACTATCGAGAACGTGGACGGAGAAGCGAACAACAGGATCTCCGGCAACGATGGGTGCGGTAACAAGAATCATATTCTGTGCCGATCCGGGCATAACTTCCAGAGTGCACATACCTGAGTCATGTACTCTGGCATCGGATACTTCGAAAGAATCAATGATGCTCGTACACCAAACCGTATCGGGACGGCCGGCATGCGTAAGCAGCGTAAAAAGCGGCGGAAGCGAATCGGGATATCGTCTGATCTCTGCCGTCATGCAGACGGTATGATAGCTCTGATGACCGAGGCAATCGGTAAATGTGAAATCGTAGCACCCTCCAACTGTTGAATCGAGTTGCACGACTTTCACAATGTGATTCACCTTGTCCGTGAAGCACGGGCCAATGGCAGGTGACGGCGGAATCACCTTGATCTCCGACGTATCGGTTCCTGGCGAGGCCGCCCAGGTAATACTCGCTAATCCCCGATCGGTGGTTCGCCAATCGTGAACGTTGAGGCCGGCAGAGTCATGGACGACCAAGGTATCGCTGAACTCCGGCGCATCGATATCGGCTTCGGCACAATCGATGGTGATCGTCATGTCGCACTGCATATCTCCATTCTGATTCAAAAAACCCGGAGGGCAAATTCCACAAGTCGCAGTAAACTTCAGGCTATCGATATCCGGACCGGTACAAAATTGCGCAGGACTGACACATGCCCACCAATCGAAGTACGCGACATCACCGGGACCAAGGAAAACTCCCGCCCCGGAATCAGGTTTTGTCTTCGATCTTCCGAAATTAGCTTTGCAGAGGCTATCGCTTATTGTCATATCATCACCGACCATAAGTGTGATCTTCGTATTGGCAGACGAGTTGACTTTGTCAGGATTAAGAACGAATTTTTCGATATGAATCGGGTTCGGCGTATAGAATCCGGGTGGCGGAGTGTTCGACTTTGTCCAGACGACATGCTCAGGATAAAACACCAAAGAAAGAAGACTGCCTACGCATTTCTCATATTCTCCGGTTCCATATGATGTTCTGCCAGCTTCGACCATTTTACCTGCTGGAATAGAGACGGATGGAAATTCCGTGAGCACGGCATTATCTACCTGTGGCGGTGCTCCATAAGTCACCCCGATCGGCCATGATGCACTAGCTCCGAAAATTGTACTTGCCATCGTATACCAATTTCCGATCGTAACTCGAGATGGCTTGGTCAGGAACAGCGGCGCTCCATAATCAAGATAGCCCATTGAACTAAGGCCGGGATCGAGTGATGGATCATGGGGGAGATCGTAAAGGAATGCGGCAAAAAACCATGGCATAGTTTGACCTAAACTCGAATTGGGAAATTGCTGCCATATCCTTTTGTAACCCCATTTAGTCAACACTGTTGGCCCATCGTTAGAGTTAGGTGCAGCGGCGTGGGGATCGGTGAGCTGCAGGTCCAGAAGGTATTGGCAAGAAATATTTACTGTGGTTTGGTTATGATTGAAGAATTTCCATTTGTAGACGATCTGGCCGCTCTTAGTAAAAGCAACAGGATAAATATCCTGGATAATATCGACACCATCTTCATCTGCCCATGTAGTACGTACAGTGTCGGCTATCTTCACAACCGTCCCATTGTCCAACCGATGGCTATTCGACGGAGGAGAAGGTATGACTTCATTATTCGTATAATAATTACCTCCGAATGAGCAAGTAAAATAACTTTTGTTCTGAAACGAAAGCTGGGGGTCGTATACGGGCCTGCCCGGTGGCAGGAGTACGGTCACCAATCCTGTGGAGCCATCGACCGTGCCCCAGATATAGGCATTCGATGTGGAATAAGTCCCTGTAAGCGGATGTATCGAACCACTCTCTTTTTTGTCCGAATAGGTATTCCCCTGTGCAAAGAGTTTGGATGAACCATTGAGAGTAATCAAAATGAAAAGCGTTGCAAACGCGACGAACGTCAGATTGTTTTTCATATTTTCATAAGGTCAAGAAATAGCATTGAATTCTTTACTTCTCAATTCCGATCAGCCTCGAAACTACAACTCCACCGGCCTGTAACCGTGCGATGTAACTTCCTTCGCTAACTGAGGAGCCATCGAAGGTCACGGAATACAGCCCTTGTTTTTGGAATCCATCGACAGGACGAGCGATCTCCTTGCCGAGAAGATCATAGATGGCCAGTTGCACAGGCCCGTCTTGCGCAACAGTAAAGGTAAAGGTCGTGATATGCGAGAACGGATTCGGATGATTCGGATCGAGAGATACGGCAGTCGGATGAACGCTATCGCTTGTGACGATCGGCGCACAGGAGCCGACGATGACGATGCGCGAACCAGACATCGAGCCTAGCGGAGGCGGCATCACTGCCGTTGCGCTTAAGCCATAGTACGTCGTATCGTGGCCATTGTTGAAAACGATCGAATCGATAACGAGCGTAATGTCCTGCGTCGAGATGCTCGGCTGTGTAGTGAAATGCAGCACCAAAAGTGAATCCGGCGGATCGCCTGCCATATCGGCTGTAAGCGGCTTTCCATTTGGTAGCATCGTGCCGGTCACTTGCACACTTTGTCCGCTTGTATTTGCTGTTACCGTCCAATTAGCCGTCTCTGTATTCACGGTAGAAACACGATCGAACGAGACGAGGCCGGCTGGATCATTGATGCTAAAACTAAAACTGAAATCGGTAATACCCTTGCTTGCAACGGGGAAAGAATCATTGCGCACAAAATACACGGGCACTGTGAATGCAGAGCCTTGACGCAATAACACTCCTTTTCGCATCGAAAAATCCTGTACCCATACGGCGAAATTCACCAGCGCTTCATGACGCGGATTGGGCAGCAGAGATCCCCAGAAATCGACGGCATGAAGCGAGCCAAGTGTGGATTCATCCGGTTTCGGACGAGTCAATCCGAATTGCTTCAGCCACAATCCGGCAGATGTTGCAACAGTATCGAAGGGACTGAGATTGATCTCGCCAAGAGTCTGGATGCGTTTCAAGCCGCGGTCGTAGACTCTCGAATCACTGACTTGCACGGCAATGCTATCTTTCCCGACATAATGGGCTGTCAGGATCGGCGGAAGCGAATCACCGATGTACGGATAGCACCATGTGTACGTGCATATATTTCCGTGGCAATCCTGCGCATTGATCGTCACGCAGCTAAGCGTATCGATCTTCAGTGTATCGAGAACGGAAAGTGTGAATGGCGCTACGTTCTTCTTGCAGTAACCGTAGATCGTATCGGGCGCAATGATGCCGGTGTTATCGGAAAACCAGATCTTATCGATCCCGGTATCCCAGATGTTCGTATCCGTGTTTGCCGGTGGATCGTTAAAATGAATATCGTCGACGAACGTGCTTACCGATGTCGGACTTGTTTTTGGATCCGGCGAGATACTTATGTTCGGGCAGAGTGCATCCGTATCGATGCCTTGGTAAGAACAAACGATCTCGCTCA
Source organism: Bacteroidota bacterium (assembly GCA_030706385.1). Lineage (GTDB taxonomy): Bacteria > Bacteroidota > Ignavibacteria > Palsa-1295 > Palsa-1295 > PALSA-1296. The sequence continues at coordinate 26,943 of JAUZOQ010000044.1, forward strand.
TGTTGCCCATCAAGTCATTCGCCCGGACGCAGATCGAACTGACTTGCATCGTATCGATCGCCGTAACGACGAAGGAATATTCCGACTGGCCTGAAGTATACTTTCGAAGTGGATTGATTCCTGTCGGCGGGAAGGTGACATTATTAGCGGTGACGATAAAAATAGAATCGATGAATCTATCCCAGGGACGATTGTCTGATACGTTAACCGTCCATTTTCCTCTGCGCGTTGGATCCTTCACGATCGCCACCAGCGGTGGAATTGTATCATGGATCGTGCAGTAGAAAATACAGGTGTCCCGGTAATTTCCTGCTCCATCGATCGCGCGAATGCAGACGGCGCCATCACGGAGGGAATCGACGACGGTGATCGTGAAACGAACAAGCGGAGAATGCTTCGGAAATGTATCGATGGTGGCGATGATATTCACCGGAGTCCCCATGACGAAGACGCTATCGAGCCCTTTGTCGTGCAGCCTGTCGTCCCGAACATCGAACGAATCAAGCCTGCTATTGCATTCGGAGCCATCGAAACTGCCGGACTGCAGATCGATATGATAGACGGGCTTTAAAGTATCGGGAATGATAATACGAGGATGCGGAGGCATGCAGACCGTTTCGAAACTTTGGTTGCCGACACAATCTTCGTACGTGAAATCGAAACATGCACCAAGAGTCGAATCAAGTTGCACGATGTGCACGGTATGAATATCCTTATCCGTCGGGCACAATTTTATCGGGCCGCTAAAGGTAATGACGAAGTTCAGCGCATTTGCCGAATCTCTTTTTGCAGTCGGATGCCAGGTGATCTTATGCAACCCCCGATCGGTCGGCCGGTCGTCATGGACATGAATATCTCTGACAAGAATATTCGTATCGGTGAGTACGCTCCAGATCGGAGGATCGATATCGGTTTCTGCACAATCGAGAACGAGATCATGATCGCATTCGACTGCGTTATTCGATGGTTCGCGAAACGCAAAAGAGCCCAGGCTGCTCGAGCCGGTGAAGATCAACGTATCATGAACATCGCCTCTGCAGAAATAGGCAGGATCGGCTTTGACAAACCACTCGAATACGGGAATGCTCACCGCACCAGGATTGATAAATGTGCCGCTGCCGGAAGTTGGCTGCACCTGAGA
>JAUZOQ010000045.1 GCA_030706385.1 Bacteroidota bacterium
GCAAGCCAGGGAGGCGGGCAATATGAAGACGACAAAAGTAGAACAACAGGGAACACCGCAGGAACGGGCGCAGGAATTTCTGCAGAAAGCGTATCGCTTGCAGATGTCCGGCCACGTTCAGGAAGCGATCGAGAATTACAAGGCTTCGATCGAGATCATTCCGACAGCTGAAGCACATACCTTCTTAGGATGGGCGCACAGCTTCTTGGGAGATTACGATCAGGCCATCGAAGAATGCAAAACGGCTATTTCGATCGATCCCGAATTCGGCAATCCTTACAACGATATTGGAGCATACCTTATACAACGAGGCGACTCTGACGAAGCTATTCCTTACCTCGAACTTGCGATGAAAGCAAAGAGATATGCAACGCCGCATTTTCCGCACTACAATCTGGGCAGGATCCTTGAACGTAGAGGCGATTGGTTCGAAGCACTTGCTGAATATGAGCATGCGCTTGAGATCGAACCGGGATATACTCTGGCAAAAGATGCATACTATCGCTTGATGGCGCTCATGAACTAATGGAGCAAAAATTCGAAATGCTGTAATTCGCCGAAACGAATTGCAGCATTTTTTTATCTGCAACGTGTTATATTTCTGATATATCCGGTGTCATAGTGTAAAACCCGGAAATAGATGAGCCGGAAGTGCTCGCGATATTCCACCAATTATCGACTACACATGAATAGAAGAGAGTTCATCGAAAAAACGTGTCTGGGCGGCATCGGCCTCATCGTAGGAGCAAGTGTTCTTAGCTCGCTTGATATTCCGAGTATTAAGGCTTCACCACGGACTGGGCTTTTCCACGGCAACCGTGAGATACCGTTGCGGCTTGAAGACACGCCTGAATTAAAGGAAGTCGGAGGCGCATACCACCTCATCATCGAAGAAATTGATAAAGATCTCCTTGTTGTCCGCACAGGTGAGAATAGCTTCGTTGCTGTCGATATTAAATGTACCCATAAAGGCTGCGAGGTCAAGTACGAGGATAAGGTCAATATGTTCGTCTGCCCCTGCCATGATTCCCATTTCGATCTGACAGGTAATCCCAAAAGTGGCCCGGCAAAGAAACCCCTCGGCACCTACAGGACAATCCTTAAAGACGATGAGGTAACGATCCACATTCCTATGGATGGCGATGTTCCTGACCCAGATGATTCGACTCACGTTCAAAAGACCGATTCCTCTGGAACAGATTCGACAATAAAGAAATAGATAGACATTCATAAACAATGAAGTCAGAAGTCAGAATAATTTGTTCTGATTTCTGACTTTTTTGCATCCCGTAATTCCTTTTCCTGATAATTCCGAAGTGCGCACAAGCGATGATATCGTAGAGCGGGTTCGAAACGCCACCAGCATTGTCGATGTGGTGAGCGAACACGTGCGCCTGCGCAAAAGAGGCCGCAACCATATCGGGCTCTGCCCGTTCCATACGGAGAAAACTCCGTCGTTCAATGTCGTCGAGGATAAAGGGATATTCAAGTGTTTTGGCTGTGGCGAATCCGGTGATGTTTTCAGCTTTCTGATGAAGATCGAAGGACTGACCTTTCCGGAAGCGCTGGCAAAGCTTGCCAAGAATGCAGGCATCGATTATGTGCGAACTGAGCGAACCGGTGAGCAATCTTCCGAGGATAAGGCAGAGCCGCTCATCGGAGCATGTCGAGAGTTTGCTGCTTTCTGCTACCGCGCATTACGGAGCGATCAGGGTAGCAGCGCCAGGGAGTATTTACAGACGCGCCAGTTCTCAGAAGAAATACTTAAAAAATTTGGAGTTGGATTCGCTCCCGATGGCAACGCATCTTTCCTCCATTCGCAGGAGATATCGAACAAGACTTTGCTGATCTACGAGCAGGCAGGCATCATCTCCAGAGGTGAGAACGGCGAGTATTACGATCGTTTCCGCAACCGGATCATTTTTCCGATCATCAATCAAACCGGACGCATCGTTGGCTTCGGCGGAAGGATACTCCCCGCAATGCATAAGGAGCTGGCAAAATACGTTAATTCACCGGAGACTCCAATCTACCACAAGTCCTACATTCTTTATGGGCTTTTTCAGGCAAAAGAAGCTATCCGTAAGCTCGATTATGCGATCATGGTCGAAGGATATGCTGATGTTCTTGCCGTTTCGCAAGCCGGCTTTGAGAATGTCATCGCTGCGGCCGGAACATCGCTTACAACCGATCAGCTGAACTTGCTCCGCCGATATACCAAGACCATCGTACTTCTTTTCGATGCCGATCTGGCAGGGAAGAATGCAGCATTACGCGGAATAGAACTTGCGTTGGCCGCAGATTTCGATGTCAGCTGCATCGTTCTGCCGCCGGGAGAAGATCCCGACTCATACCTTCGCAAAGAAGGAGCTGAAGGATTTGAGCGCCAGCTTGCGCAGAAGACATCGTTCATCGAAACGAAGGCAAGGCTCTTGAAGGAGCAGGGCCTTTTCGAATCGCCGGAAGGTGCGGCACGCGCGATACGCTCTTTAGTCGAGACGATTGCGAAAGTCCCCGATGCAATTAAGCAAGAACTCTATATCCGCTGTATCGCAGAGCGATTCCAGTTGATGGAATCGACGCTTCTCACCGAGTTGCGGAAGATCACAGGTCGCGAACGCCGGGAAGAGGTCCGAAAGAAAGTCGAAACAAGTATTCGACAGGAAAGCGGTTCACCATTAGACAATCATTTTGCATCGCGCCCGATGGATGCAGCCCCTTCGCCTGCTGAGCTAGAATTGCTTCGCACATTTTTGGAGAATACTGCAGTTGCCTACAAAGCGATCATCGATCTGGATTTTGATATTTCTCTTATCGAGAACGAGTACGTAAAATCGGTTCTCTTCACTTGCATTCGCAGCTATGAGGAAAACGGAGAGGCACCGAACGTGGCAATTCTTCTGGAAGCCTTCCGGGATGACGAAGCAGTCCGCAAATTAATAATCGATACATCGGTTGCAGTTGAGAAGATCAGCGAAGAATGGGAGAATGCTCAGCTTACTCAGCTTCAGATCGAAGAGCGGTTAGCTCAGTCAGCGCATCAAAGCGCAGCCGTGATCATGTCCGATGTTCTGGAGAAGAAACTGAAAAAATTGCAGCAGGACATTCGGCAGGTTACCGATGAAATTGCAGTGAACACGATAATGGAAGATATTCTTGCTACTGCTCAGCAGATCAAGGACTTAAAATCTCTGAGGATGCAACAGATGCCCTAGCGTCAGGCTTCGAGAACCCTTATTCCTATCCTTTACGCCCCATTTTCTCTTTTGCGATCTCTTTCATGACTCCGAAGAACGAGAGATCCTTCGATTCGGGATGCTGCTTAATCCAGGAAGAACGCATTACGAACACTGTTCCGGCACCGATCATGGTCTCCGGCAAGGTGAACATACTCATGATGCTGTAATAGAATCCATCCGAAAGCTTAGCTCCGGCTTGCGTCATTGACTCTTTGCACATTGGGCAGGACTGTGCAAGCGCAGAATCTGCAGCAAAGATTACTGCCAGAACTGCTACAGAAAAGAGAAGTTTTGCTGAATTTTTCATACCGAAATTAACATGAAGAATGCAAAGATAATCCCCGAATCTCCGGCCCATTTAATCCTTGTAAAGCCCTGTACTCAATTGCAGCCCCGCCGCCCATAGGCCCTTCGAACGGGGGTAAAACCAAATGGGGAACAGTGCGTTGAACGGAGCCCAGATCGCCACCTGTGTCCACACGCCCCATGAAAAGAGGCTATTTGTCAGCAGATAACCGGAAATAAAGAGGATCTCCGTAAGGAAGATATTGATGTACATCGCCACGATAAACTCTCCGGCTTCGCGCTCATACTTCACTCCGCAAGTCGGGCAGTAATCGTTCATCTGAAAATAGGTACGGAACATCTTGCCGTTCTTGCATGCCGGACAGATCCGCTTCATACCGCAAGAAATTGCTTCTTTGATGTTTGCAACAGGGTCGACATTGTGTGGCGGAAGATGGGATGAAGCCTCAAGAGGTTGATCTCTGAGCGATGGCGGTAGATCTCTGTGTAATATCAGCTTCATATCCTTGTCGATTGACAGCAATTATACGGATTGAGGAAAGATTTGATACAACAACAGGTAGATCAGCACGCCCGTGACAGATACATAGAGCCAGATGGGATACGTGTATTTAACGATCTTCTTATGCCTGGCATCATCACGGCGAAGCCCTCTGCGAAGCGAGATCGTTGCGAAGACGGGTACGGTCACGGCAAGCAGCACATGGCTTGCCAGGATGACGAGATAGATCGGCCTGAACCAGAGCGGTTCGCGAAAGGGAACGCTCAGGACGTTCAAGTGATAGATGACATAGCAGATAAGAAAGAGTATCGAAACAACGAATGCCGAGATCATTATCTTTTTATGATTCTGGATCTTCCGTTGTTTGATCTGCCTTCTGGCAACCAGAAGGAGAACAGCAGCCGTTGCATTAAGCGATGCGTTGACAATCGGCAAATCGTAGACCGTCATAGATTCTCTTTTTCCTCTCTCATCAGATCGCCGATATCGGTTAGCACCTTAGTTTGAGCATCATCGGCCGTGCCATCGTAGTATCCTCTAATCACACCTTGCTTATCGACAAGGACGAATCGCTCGCTATGAACGATCGGCTCTTTTGTCTCTGCATTAGCTGAGTCGAGTGTGAGTTTGAATCCATCCTTAGCAAGCGTATAGATCGTTGAAACGGGGCCGGTCAGGAACGACCATGTTCGCGTATCGGCACCGAAGTGTTTTGCATAATCGGCAAGAACTTCCGGCGTATCGTTGTTAGGGTCGACGCTAATGCTGACGAGTTGTACCCCTGTATTTTTCTTTACGAGCGATTGCTGTAGGTTCGCCATCGCTGAAGTGAGCATCGGGCAAGTGCCTTCGCAATGCGTGAAGATCATATCGGCAACCCAGATCTTTCCCTTGAGGTCTTTGAGAGAAAGCGGAGTCTTGTCCTGTTTGGTGAGCGTAAAATCCGGAACAATGCCGAGGGCACCGAGTGTCCGCGTAGGTTTCTTCAGCTCCTGGCCTCGGAGCCAGTCATTAAGCGCATAGATGCCAAGGCCAAGAAGAGCTACGGCAAGAACCGTCCATAAGATGCGTTGAGTGGTTTTTGTATCTGGCATAAAATCTTCCGATGCGAGGTGCTGTAAACAAAGATCCTTCGGAGAAAGTTGGAAGATGAAGGATGCTATTGAGCCATGAGGATCGGGAAATGGAAGAAGAATCCGCTATCGACGAATATACTATCGCGCACGGGTAAATTGGTCGTGACCGCCTCAAATTTGAACGTGCCGCTGGCCAAACCATTCACCGTATCAAATTGAGTAAGATGAACTTGCCCTGCATGCTTGAGATCGCTGTACCAAGTATGTTTGCTTGTGGTCTGCGTGATGGAAGCGTTATAGAGACCCTTATCGAAGATACCGGTATCGAGACAGTTTTCAAGTTCGATATTTATTCTTTCATCGGTCTGCGACGTTGAACCTGTAAGAATCAGCAGTGTATCATGCCTATAATAATACCCCGAAAGAAGAAAGTACGCTGGATCCCCTCCATAGATACTGTCGTACAGAATAACGTTATTACCATTGTAGGTATAACGGATATATCCGTCGCTTCGCAGACCTTCGTGATCGCGAGTTCCGGGATCGTACGTGCAGGAGGTTACAAGGCATGTTAAGAGAGTACAGGCAAGCAAGGATCTCATCGATATTGCTTAGATTTGGAAAACTCGCTAGTTCAGACTTATCCGTACACCAAAAATACGATGCATCCCCATAAGACCAGCATAAGGTAATGCCAGTTCAAGGTATTCGCAAAGCCCAGCGTAATTCCTTGTGAAGCCGGGAATTGTCGTGCCTTTCTGGCGAAGCGGAAGAGCGCGTAGATCCCACCGACAAGGTGGGCGAGGAAGGTTGTCATAATGATAAAATACATTCCGCCAAATACCGAGCTCATTGAGACCCCACCTGCCAGAAGCCTCCAGATCTCCATCCCCATTGCGAAGACGAAGAGTATACAGGAGATGGCACTTGCAAGAACGTATGTCCGAAATTTTTCGAAATCGGCTCGCTTCAGATACTTCATTGCAATGATGAGTGCGATAACCGAAGCCAGGATCGTCAGGCATTCAGGAAGCATGTTCATGAACGTCAGCTCCGGTGTTCCGGTTGGCGGCCAGATCTCGTTATTGCCTCGCAGGACAAAGTATCCTCCGAACAGGCCAAGGAAAAGCATGATCGTTAGTGCAATATAGAGCGTAAACGCCAGGCGCTTCGAGCTGACGATCTCTTTCCCATCATGTGTCGAATCGGCAAGCCCTGCCCGCTCAATACTAAGGATCTGCATAGGTTAGAGTTTAGGAAAAATAATGATGTAGACTACCGATATTGCCACGAGGGCGACAATCGTAGAAATAAGCAAGATGAGTGTCTTCTTATTCTTCTGCCAAGAGTTACGCGATGTGCGAACTTCCGTTTGAATTTGTTCCATATGAATTACGTCCATAATTTAAGATCACATCTTGTCGATGATCATAAGCACCAGCAGCACCGGCAGATAGATGATCGATGCAAAAAGCATTTGTCTGGCCGCAGTATTGCTTCGCTTTATTGCAACCACTACTCCTGAAGCAAGGAATCCGATTCCGAGGATGACTGCACCGATAAAGTAGATTTGTCCGGTCAGTTGTAACTCTGTCGGCATCAGGCTTATTGGCAATAGAGCGATGAGATAAATGACGGATTGATGAGCGGCCGATATTCCTTCGGGCTCGATCACCGTCAGCATCGGAAAACCTGCACGTGCATAATCCTTACGATACATCCAGGCGATAGCAAGGAAATGCGGGATCTGCCATAAGAATAAAATTCCAAAGAGTGTCCATCCGCGCAGGTCGATGCTTCCGGTAACTGCGACCCATCCGATCAAGATCGGGATCGCTCCGGGAAATGCTCCGATGATCGTCGAAAGAGAAGTGAGCTTCTTCGAAGGAGTATAGACGAAGAGATAACCGACGAGCGTTCCGATCGCCAATAGTGCCGATAAGGCATTTACTGCAAAAAGCAAATATGCTGTTCCGAGAATTGAAGTGACAACTCCAAATACTAATCCGGAAAGTGCCGAGACTCTTCCCGCCGGAAGCGGCCGCTTTTCCGTGCGGCGCATTTCGGAGTCGGCCTGGATCTCGATCACCTGATTGAGCGCTCCTCCGCCTGCAGTGACGAGGCCTGTGGCCATGATCGTATGGAAGAGCAGCATGAGATCGATCTTGCCGCTGGAAGCCATCCAGAACGCCGTGAACGTGGTGATTAGGGAGTAGAAGCCGATACCCGGTTTCGAGAGATCGAAGTAATCGCGAAGTACCGACTTGAAGTCGGTAGGCTTTACTACTGGAGTTGCGATAACTTGATCCATAATGTTTTTTCTAAAGTCCTGCACTCGCCATTTCCTTTATTGGCGAGGAAATCACTGCTTGAGTTTCACTTTGATGTAAACGTTTTGTCAGGTGCCGTACTCTGACAAGAAGTATGAACTGCGAAGCAAGTACAGCTGCGCCGCCAACGACATGAAACGAAGTCCAGTTCGGATCCTTCTCGCTAAGTATTGTAATAGCTCCGAGAGTGATCTGAATAATAACGAACACTACACCCGCAATTGCCGGCTTCCTGAACGCCGGATGTGCCTTCGAAGCTTTTATTGCTTGATATGCAGTTGTGAAGATCAAGATCGCTACGACAAATGCCCACGAGCGATGAATGAAATTCAGCGTTACTCCGACCGATGTAAACTCCGGAATAAGCGAGCCATTGGAAAGCGGCCACGTCGGGATTGCTAATCCTGCATTGAGATGCCGCATGACGGCTCCGAAAAGCAATTGAATGAATATAGCAACTACAGTTACTAAGGTCAGAGTTTGAAGCCGGTCTGTCGCTTCGCTCATCGTCTTTTGCACGTCATCTCTCCACCATTTGGATGTTACCATCGAAAGCGCGACCGTCAGGCAGAACGTTGTTTGTGCAAGCGCTGCATGAGCCGTCGATACATACCACAGCAAAAGAGTCTTGACTGTAATTCCTCCGAGAATTCCTTGAACGGCAACAGCTGCAAGTGTGAACCATCCCAGCTTTCGAACCCATGCTCTGGGTTCTTTTCGCCAGATCCAGATAGCGAGAACAAGAATAAAGAATCCGACCAGTGATGCGTAAAGCCTATGCCCGTGCTCGTAGAATATGTTTCCGACCATCCAGTGAAATGGAAAGGTGAACATATTGTAGCCATAGCTTGTCGGCCAGTCCGGTACGGATAATCCTGCTTCATGGCTTTTGACCAGGCCACCGACGAAGATGAGCGGAAAGGTCAAGCACGACGTAAAGAATGCAAAGTAATGCAGCCAAAGGTTCGGGGTTCGGTGTTTCGGGGCTTGTGTGTTCGGCTCGATGCTCTTCATTGGATTGCATGAAACAGCGAATCGCTGAACGAGGTTCGGAGCGCAATGATACAGTGAATTCAAACCGATAAAAAAAGTGGCACAATTTCTTGCGCCACCCTTAGAGAGAGAAAATCGATTATAACCTTTAGGCCTTTGCCTCGCCCCAGCCCGGAGGCGGCATGTTCTGCGGATAGTAATCCGTGCCGGCGGGGCAGTCAGGCGCACTGTATTCATATGGCCCGCGGAATACATGCGGCATTTCCGGGAAGTTGCCGTGAGGAATCGGATAGGCGACGGTCCACTCCAACGTATTGGATTGCCATGGATTAATATCGGCGATCTTACCCTTTTTCATGCTCCAAAAGAAATTGAAGAGGAACACCAGAGTCGAAAACCCGAGGATGAAAGCGCAGATGGTCATGAATGCATTCATTCCCTGAAAACGCACAAGATGCGGATATTGTGTGTAATCGTAGATGCGTCGCATCATTCCGCCGATACCCAGGATATGCATGGGAAAGAAAACTCCATTGAAAGAAAGGAAGGCTGTCCAGAAATGGATCTTGCCAAGCTTCTCATTCATCATCCGACCGAACATCTTCGGATACCAGAAATACAATCCGGCAAATATCGAAAAGATCGATCCGCCGAAGAGCACATAGTGAATGTGGCCGACGATGAAGTACGTGTCATGAATGAAGATATCGACAGGTGTCGAGGCCATGAAGATTCCCGATAATCCGCCAATAACGAACATCGTTACGAATCCGATGGCAAAGAGCATCGATGTAGTGAACCGAATATTGCCGCCCCAAATCGTCCCCATCCAGTTAAATGTCTTTATCGCCGAAGGTACGGCAATCAGCATAGTGGAGATCATGAACGTGGTGCCAAGCAGGGGATTCATTCCCGATTGGAACATGTGGTGTCCCCAGACGAAGAATCCGAGCACTGCGATTCCGGCAATAGCCAGAACCATGGCCTTATATCCGAAGATCGGTTTGCGCGAGAAGTTTGAAAGCACATCGGAAGCAATTCCCATCGCCGGTAAGATCATGATATACACCTCCGGATGTCCGAAGAACCAGAATAGATGCTGCCATAGTAGTACCTGCCCTCCGCCGGCATGAGCCGTTCCCGGCCCGGATATCACCGTGCCCGCCGAGAGCAGACCGGTCGGAATGAAGAAGCTTGTGCCGATCGTCCGATCGAAAAGAAGCAGGATCAAAGCCGATGCAAGTACCGGAACTGCAAGAAGAAGAAGGATCGCAGTGATGAAGATCGCCCAAATCGAAAGCGGCAGGCGGAACCACGACATTCCGGGACAACGCATATTCACGACGGTCGTGATATAGTTGATAGCTCCCAGTAGTGATGAAATGCCCGAACAAAGAAGACTGATCAGCCAGAGATTCTGTCCCCAGATGACTCCGGAGAAATCGGGTACTGCAGAGAGGGTCGGATAACCCGTCCATCCACCCGATGCTGCGCCGCCTTTTACAAAGAATGCTGTGAGCATGATAAGTCCGGCAAGCACTGCAACCCAGAACGATGCCATGTTCAGTTTCGGAAATGCCATATCGCCGGCTCCGATCTTCAGCGGGATCAGGAAGTTCGCGAATGTGCCCATCAGGAAGGGCATGACGGCGAAGAAGATCATGAAGGTCGCATGCATCGTGAATGCCGAATTGTAGAAATTATCCAGCATTCCGTACATTCCGGTATCCTTGTTGAAGTCGAAATTCGTCTTGCCAAATATGAGCGAGAAGAATTTTGCAAAGAACTGGAAGAATCCGCTTTGGTGATCGGGGAATCCGAGCTGCAGGCGGACGACTAATGCTAACGTGCCGCCGACAAGCAGGAAGAACATACTGAAGAACAAGAACTGCTTGCCGATCGTCTTGTGATCGGTCGAGAAAAGATACTTACGAACGAAGCTCAGTTCATGATGCCCATGACCTGCATGCCCGTTATGTGAAACCTTCTTTACTTCGGCTGGTAGTACGATCGTTGCCATATCTTGTATTATATTCTCCTAAAAATTATCCTACTTTGCTTTTGTGGTATCAACTGCAGGTGCGGCAGGCGCTGGCGCTTCAGGTGCCTGAGATTTAAGCCAGCTTGCCAGTGAATCCGGAGTGACGATATGCACATAGCCCATCATGCGATAGTGCTGCGCTCCGCAAAGCTCGGCGCAAGCGATATTGAAGTCGCCCATCTTCGTCGGCTGGATCCATACTGCAGTCTGCATTCCAGGAACGGCATCCTGCTTGATACGAAACTCCGGTACGAAGAAACTGTGGATCACATCCTGTGCCTGAAGTTTGATCTGAATAGGCGAGTTATAAGCAAGATACAATTGATTGATCGTATTGATATCATCGGGCGTATCGAACTTGCCGTCAGGTCCGGGATAAGTGATATCCCACTGGAACTGGCGAGGCTTGATGCGAATAACTGGAGCATCCTTCGGAAACTTCGCAGGATCGCGGATCTCCGACCAGAGTGAATTACTAAAGATCGCCAGGAATACCAGGATCACGGCCGGAACGATGGTCCAGGCAATTTCAAGTTTGTTGTTGCCATGCGTGTATGTCGCCTTTCTTCCGGGTTTATGACGGTATTTGAAAAGGAAGTAGAGGATGCCGAGCTCCACCAGAACGAAGACGGTCATCGTGATCCAAAGGATAGTATTGAACATACCGTCGATCTTCGGAGCGTACGTCGAGTTCGCATCCGGCAGCCAGTAGTGATCGTATCTCGATTTTGCCGGAACGGCAAAGCTTGCTGCGGGAGCAAGAAATGCTATAACTGCAAAAAGAAAACCTGGTAATTTTTTAAGCGTACTCTTCAGTCCGGATGGTCGGCTCATAGTGAATGGTGTTCTAAGATTCAGTGACAACTCAGGATGAAACGTAGATGCAGAATTGTGAATTGAGAGCGGACTCTCAATTCACAATCCATAATTCTCAGATACTTATTGCGGTTTCAACGTAAAATCCGCCGTCTTCGATTCCTTGGCAGCAACGGTGACTTTCATGTCGACGCTTTCGCCTTTTCCGTCAAGCGTCTCATGCCATGCCGTTACGGTATAGTCTCCTGGCGGCACACCTTTAAGTTCAAACTTACCATCCTTGCCTGTGACAGCGAAGAACGGATGGTTCAGAACGCCGGCGTAGCAATTCATCCAACCATGTACGTCGCATTTGATCGGGACCATAACTTCAACCTTATCCATGGTGCGCTCTTTTGCAGGAGAGCCGGCAGGCTGTCCTTCATTGAACTGCTCGTTCTTATCGCCATGAGCATGGATGTTATGCAATGTTTGATCGGAATTTTGGATCTTGATCTTCTGCCCAACCATGACTCCGAAGACATGCGGCTGGTACTGGCAGCCCTGCTGATTAAGCGTGATCGCATCTCCTGGAGCAGCGTACGTTTTTCCACCCAAGCCATCTTTGATATAGACGAAAGTATTGGCAACTTCGCCGGCGCCGCCGACAAGCCAATGATCTTCCATTGCCGGAGCTGTGTGAGCAGCTTTGCAAACCGGATCTGCTTCCATCTTGATGACCTTGTTCTCAGGAGCTTTGCCGTCAAGCTTCACTGTGCCGGTGATGGTTGCACCATTTGCCATATCGACTGTTGCAACAGTTCCGGTCGTGGCAGCGCCCTTATCTTCGCCTGCCTCTTCCTCATCTTCCTTTTTCTTGCCGCCGCAGCTAATGAGAGCAACAACTAAAAAGAGTGAGAGAAAATACGAAAGTTTTCTTAATGTAGTAGTATTCATGTGAATTGTAAGTATATTTTAGTCAAAAAATCAGCGCCCTGTGAGTAACGCAGGGCAAAAATACGGAGATTTTCGGGGGCAGAGCGGGAAAACTGCATTCCGGGGCAGAAGGCGACACGGAATAAAAACCGATGAATTTAACCGATGTTCGCTTTTTGTTGTTCTCCTAGCCAGCATGACAAGCCAGGAAGCTGCACTCTCATCCGCTTACGACCATTGCCGCGCGATCAGCCTCGGGCATTATGAGAATTTTCCCGTCGGCTCCGTCCTTATTCCCAAAGCCGTCCGCCATCATTTTTACGCTCTCTATGCCTATATGCGCTCGGCCGATGACCTCGCCGATCTTCCATCGAGGCCACCGCAAGAGAGGCTGGACCTCTTAGCCGATTGGCGCCGCCAATTAGATGATGGGATCAAAGGGAAAGAGCCGGAGAATCCGATCTTCCTCGCTTTATGTAATACCATCCGGGAATGCGATCTCCCTTCCGAACCTCTCTATAGACTGCTCGAAGCATTTGAATTTGATGCGAAAGGGAATGTCCAGTTCGAGACGTTCGAAGATCTTCGTTGGTATACATCACGTTCGGCCGATCCGGTCGGCCAGCTCGTTCTTGCGCTCTTCGGTTATAGAGATGCAGAACGGATCAGATTATCGAATGAGATCTGCACGGCCTTGCAGCTTCTGAATTTCATTCAGGATATTCAGGAAGATCTTGGAAACAAGCGTTTCTATTATCCTCAGGAAGATTGCAGTATATTCGGCTTCGAGATCGGAACAGGGGATCCCGATACCGATCGCCTTGCTCTGGTCTCCCTTTTCGAGCTTGAGCGTGTCGAGTCTCTCCTGGATCGGGGCGCAAGGCTATCTGAATCTGTTTCAGGCAGACTGCGTTATGAACTTCGTGCAATAACCTGTGCTGCCCGGAAATTGGCAAAAAAGATCAGGCATGTTGATGGCCAGATCTACCAAATCCGGCCAAAGCTATCGAAATGGGAGCATTTTACAGTATTAGTGCGATCGATCTTCCCATAAGTCGCCGGGCAACGTTAACACTACATGGATAAAGTATCACGCAACGCAGAACTCCTCTTAGAAGAAAATCTTGCCCTGGAACCGGGACAGAAGAGTAATTTCTTTTATTCGTTCTCGCTCCTTCCTAAGGATGAGCGCATGGCCATGCGATCGGTCTATGAGTTTTGCCGATATACCGATGATCTTGTCGATGAAGATGCGCCTCTGGAAATTCCGGGCATCGACTTCAAGAAAGAGCTTGCCATCGAAAAGAAACGCGTCCGCCTGAATTGGTGGCGCGCCGAAGTCGAGAAGTGTTATGCAGGTTCATCGAAGCATCCGATCCTCTTCAGTCTGCATAAAGTAATCTCTCGCTTCAAGATCCCGAAGCAGTACTTCCTGACGCTTATCGATGGAGTCGAAATGGATCTTGTCAAGAACAGATATGAATCATTCGAAGACCTGAAAGAATATTGCTATGCCGTTGCAAGTATAGTCGGCCTGATCACGATAGAGATTTTCGGATACAAATTCGAACGGACGAAGGAATACGCCGTCGATCTCGGAATCGCCTTGCAGTTGACCAATATTTTGCGCGATGTGAAAAAAGATGCTGCCATGGGCAGGATCTATCTTCCGAAAGCCGATATGCGCAAGTTCGGAGTCAGCGAGCAGGACATCCTTTCAGGCCGATACAATTTGAATTTCATCAACCTCATGAAGTTCGAAACGGCAAGGGCGCGAACGTATTATGCCGATGCCCGCAAGAAATTGGGCAAGCATGAGCGCTTTACGCTTTTTGCTGCACAGATCATGGATGCCATCTACTTCCGATTGCTCCGAAAGATCGAGCTGGCCGAGTTCAACGTCTTCGGCAAACGCATCACGGTAAGCACTCCGCATAAGATCCTGATCGCATTTCGCTTTTGGTTTTCCAGCGTGATCTTCCGCGAGCGCGGAAGCTAAGCCCTATCGGGGCAGGCGATTCCATCTGCATAGATCCGCCAAATCCGGATCGCAAGCTGAATCCGATCGATCAAATCGTCGTATCTTTGAACGTTGTTATTCACTAACCGCTATGAAAAAACTCTTCATCCTATTCGCTCTTATTCTGGCCTCGCCAACCTTTGCGCAAATTACCGTCGAAGGCACGATCTCCGATGCAAACGGCAAACCGCCGATCCTTGCGCATGCACACATAGGAAAGTACAATGAAGATGCGAAAAAAAGCACATCAACGGAATGCTCGAAAGAGGGACACTTCTCCGTGAAGATCGCCAAGGCAGGGATCTATGCACTTCGCCTGAGCGCCGTCGACCATGAAGAGATTTCTATTCCGCTTATTCTGGATGAAAAAGATAAGCACATTGAGGTGAATGTCCGCCTCAGAGCTAATGCCTTCATCAAAGATCCGGATAAGATCACCGTCATCGGCGA
Source organism: Bacteroidota bacterium (assembly GCA_030706385.1). Classification (GTDB taxonomy): domain Bacteria; phylum Bacteroidota; class Ignavibacteria; order Palsa-1295; family Palsa-1295; genus PALSA-1296. The sequence goes on from JAUZOQ010000045.1 coordinate 14,689, forward strand.
TTGGAATAAATTCGCATTCGCTAGCTCCGAACAGATGACGCCTGTCCGCGCCAACGATATGCTCTCGTATTATACATACGAACGCACGGCCACCGGCGATACAATGAGTTACCAGCTCATGGGTACGACGACCGCCGGTCACAGCGTCAACGGAACGATGGCCGATTATTTTACCTACGATGGCGGCGGTGATTACCGCTCCGTGATCCGGACCAAGCCCGGCCAGAAAGTGACGATCACTTTCGACCCATCGAAAGAACACTACAATACCGATGCCGATCTTCCGAAGGTTGAGATCAAAAATAATCAATATCTGAAGAAAGCATACGAACTCAGCGTGGCCGTTGAGAAGATGGAGCGCGAATCCACAGTCATTCCTCCCGGCGGCGGAGCGGCAACGATTCCGGCCGATAAGTATAAGGCAATCCTCGATAATCTCAAACGTATCTACGCCGATGCGCTAAAATCCGGCGATATCAAGTTCTCCCAATTCGCCGCAGTCATGCTTGCTAAAGAATTCAATCCGACATACGAATTCGGATCCGATAATGCTGAGATCGTCGTTAAAGCCGTACCGGCAACTTCTCCACTATGGGTTATGGCACCGTATGAAATTCGCGCGATCGCAGGGCTTGTCGATAAAAAAACGGGCGATGCATATTTGAAGGAGTTCAAGAATAGTCCCGAACGCTCCATTCGCGCCATCGCCTATGCTGACGATATGGAGCAAGCCGTCAAAGCAAAGGACACAAAAGAATGGAGACGGCTCTACGAGCTGATCAAGAAAGATTATGGCGATGTGCCGGAGATAAAATGGACCATGGTCGAGAATAATCCCGATGCCGTTGTCATGACGGGCAAACCTATTCCCGATTTCGAAGTTGCTCTCTTAGATGGCTCCGGAAAAGTCAGCAATACATCGATGCTCGGAAAATATTACATGATTGATTTCTGGGCAACATGGTGCGGACCGTGTGTTCGCGAAATGCCGGCTATCCATAAAGCATACGAAAAATTCAAAGGCAGGAAAGGATTCGAGATCCTCTCGCTTTCCATGGATGCAGCCGAGAGCCAGATCGCTCCATTCCGCGCAAAGAAATGGAAAATGCCCTGGCTGCATGCCTTCATTCCGGGAGTTTTCGAAGCAGAGCTTGCAAAGAAGTTTGAAGTCTTAGGAATTCCCAAACCGATACTCGTCGGTCCCGATGGAAAAGTGGTTGCCATGCAGGAAGAACTTCGCGGCGAAGAGCTGGAGAAAACCCTCGGGAAATTCTTGGGGCAAACGGATTAAAGGAAACGTTCGAACTGAAACAAAGAAGCTCTCAACTGATATCACTAATCTCCCTTAGATAAAGGGTAGGAGAAAGGATTTGTATACCATTGAATGGGTGCATCTTCAAGAGATCTTTATCACCGCTTATGATAAACCTTGCCTCTCCATCTGCCGCGAGCTCAAGGAATTTGTTGTCTCTTGGATCCGGACAACTTCTGATAACTGACGTTATCGGGACAACCTCTACCAGATCTATGAAAGCTCGGAAAAAGTAGATGCGATCCTCAAGCCGCGAATATTTATCCAATTTCTGTCGGCGAAGCACTTCTTCAAGTTCGGTTAAGGTCTCTTCGGAGGCAAGAAGAATCGAATTTCGGAGAGCTGCTGAAAAGGCCTTGCGCGGAGTAGAGTGTTTCATAAGCAAGGCGCTGACAAGAACATTCGTATCGAATATAATTCGATCAGGCATCGGACGAAAGAATTCTCCTCAGCTTTTCTTCCGTCAATCCCTGGCTCTCGGCATAATCGCTCATTCGATCCATTATTTCCTCAATAGATGGAGCGTTCTTTTCCTGCGAGCGTTGCCTCAATAGCAAGGATACAAGCATCTGGAGCTTCTTCTTTTCTTCGCTGGGAGCATTTAAGAAGAAATTTGCCGCCTGTGCGTCGACCGATAGAGTAATATTTTGCATATTTGCTTCCATAATTACAATAACAAATCCAACACGGCAATGTTTCCGCCTTCAGTCGGACGAAGCCCCGTAGCAAGCAACATCAGGCTCGTTAGTATTCCGACAAATTGAGCATTACTATCCTCGCTATTTCAGTACTACAAACTTCCTCTCCAGCCTCTTTGCACCGTTTTGCACGATGCAAGTATATATGCCGTTGGGAAGGGCCAAGGTACTCCAGTTCAACTCCCCAGTCGAAGAGCTTAGCGAAGCTATTTCATTACCGAGCATATCGGTTATCGAAACGTGCAGAAGAGGGAGTGACGATGCGATCGTAATACTTGCCGAAGCTGGGTTCGGATAGATACTAAGTTCTCCATTCCCTATTTGCCTCGCGGATACGGAGTTCGATCCTTCATGCCAGATTGCAATACCTTGCGAGGGAATTCCTCCGGCATCCGAAAAAGCACCTACAACAACCAACTCATTCTTTCCCGTCAGTTTCATAGAATTTATTGCATCACTTTCGTAGGAGTACGGAATTCCTTTTCCAAGAGAGAACCGGTTTCCATTTTGCAGACAGGCGGGCTGCGGAGTGAGAATGGACATCCCTAAGACGTCCAAGCCGCCGGCAAGATACAATTTATCCGAACCTGTCTCCATTGCATTCACATACATTCCGACACCCGGAGGCTGCGGAATGGTATCGGTAACCTGTTGGAAGTGCTTGCCGTCAAATATGGCAAGCCCGCGATTCTCATAATCGAAATCTCCTCCGATGAAGATCGTATCGGCGCGGCTGCAGAGAGAATACACGGTGAACTTGTAATACTCCGTATCGCCCGGGCTCATGCGGGGATCGTCATCAAGAGCTGACCATGCATTGCCGTCCCATCTTGCAACACAATAGGCCGGCTTGCCATCGGCAGATCCGAACCCCCCGCCTGCATAAAGCGACGAATCCTTTGGAAGCAATGCTGCTACGAGCGGAGTGAAATGATCGGCGCTGGCGAACGGTCCGAATCCGCTTCCCAGATGTTGAAATTTGCTTCCATCCCACAGTGCAATGCCGTTAAAAGTATCCTGATTGATCGTCGTATACTCTCCGCCAACGACGAGCATGTTTTTATACTTTGCCAAAGACCAGATCTGTCCATCCATGCTTACTCCGGAAACGAGCGGAGCACTCCATTTCCCGTTGCGAAGCCGCAAGAAGCTGGTCGAATCTGTTTGTGTGTCGTTGCCTATATATAACTCTCCATTGTATTTTGCCAACGCGACAGGAGTTAATTTGTATTCAGACAAGTTTGCTCCCAGAGGAAGCCATTCCGATCCCGACCATTTCGCAACATGATTCACTCTGACTCCTCCGGCAAACAGAAAATCACCGGCAACATACATGGTATCGTTATCCAAAAGAAGTGCCTTTACCGTACCCTGGATTCCGTGGGAAGCTCCGCTATCGACGGGCACAACATTCGTCCCGTTCCATCTTCCGAAATTCATTTCGCTCAGGTAGTACGAGATGTATGGCGTGCTATCTGCATCGAAGCAAAGCAAAGAGTTATGCGGATCCCAGTACGACTCGGGCAACCGGCGTTTCCATTTCGATCCATCAAAGGCTGCAAAATATCGAATATGTTCGGTGTCTTGCACAATTTCAAAATCTCCGGTGATGTTCAAATGAGTGCTATCGCCGGAAAGGATGGGAAATTCATCGGCAGGGAAGGTGATACTCGTCTTCCTGCTTATTCCGTAGGCAGACCACGTCCTTCCATCCCATCTCAAGAGATTATTGCCAATGATCGTATCGGCCAGATTATCCCAAACTGCAAAATTTCCGACGGCATAGAGCGTATCTCCGCGGCCTGCTTTGACGCTTGTTATTCCGTACTGGTTCAATCCAACCTGTGCATGTTGATTTTCCACCTTCTCCCAGCGGCCGGCCTGAATGTTCCATCGCGCAATTCCGTATGCGGCGAAACCATCGAGTGAGGAAAAATCACCATAGGCATAAAGCATTCCATTCTTGAGCAGGAGCTGACAGCCAATCTGACTGGAGTGGTTCACCATCACTTCCCATTTGTCATTTTTTCTGTCCCATCGTGCGATCGAGCAGGTGCCTGCGCCGGAGATCTGAATATCTGCTCCCGAGATATAGAGGTAATTGCTATCGGCTGCCATACCACTTACCGGAGGCATCGTATATCCGTCATCGCTTAATCCATTTCCGAGCGGATGCCACAAGCCGTCGACGGAATTCCATCTGGCAATATCCCTGATCTTCTGTCCTCCGGCATGATCGAAATATCCGGATACGAAGATGTCATTTCCGGAAAGAACGATCTGCCTGATCTCTGTGGAGTGGTAGGAATATGGCGTGCTGTCGCGAAAGACTCCGCCGCCAACGCTCGACCATGTTACTCCATCCCAAAGCACGGGTTGACGCAATCTTTTTCCGCCGCTGCGGCCGTTGTCATCAAGTTGACCTGTTACATAAAGCTTATTTCCATCGATAGCAACTGCTTCAACGGGCCAATCTACTCCGCATGGCGCGAACCGGCTATCCCAATACCCGTTCAGCGACTGAGCATGCAGCCCTGAATCGGAGCTAAGAATTACAATGCAGAGAACGAGGAAGGATAATATTCTCATAGTGATCGTTGCTTACCAGACACGGCTAAGCTCATCTTTGTGACAGAGAGCCCCTGTTCCGGCTTAAGAACTTGGCCTTCGGAGGATTGTTACATGGCGCGGACTGAGATTCATCGTTTTTTGAAGAGCCAGCATCCGGCCGCCATAGCATCCAGTGCTATCTTTGCACAATGCCGAACGTATTCAGAAGGCCAATAAATGGATACCGCCTTTTCTTTTATTCAAATGAAGGAAGTGAGCCGCCGCACGTTCATGTCCAAAAAGCGGAAAATGCAGCAAAGTTCTGGATCGATCCGGTAAAACTTGACTGGAACGAAGGATTTTCTTCACAACAAATATCGTTTATTGAAAAGATGATACGGGCAAGAAAAACCCGAATACTAAATGCTTGGAATGAGTACTTCACATCGTAACACCGTAAGGGCAAAACATTTGGAAATCGAATCCGGTTACCTCTGGATCTTTCTGGAGGACGGAAGAGTACTGCGCGTACCGACGGCAGACTACCCCAGTCTCGCTCATGCATCGAAAAAGCAGTTGAATAATTTCGAATGGATCGGAAGAGGTTTGGGTATTCATTGGCCGGATCTCGATGAAGATCTCTCGATCGAAGGATTTCTTCATTCCAGGACGAAACCGAAATTTTTTGTTCTTAGTACTCCTAATCAAGCAGCAGTTCAGACTGTACGAGGTCTTACCTTACTTCCGATCACACGCTATCAGGAAAAGATCAAAGAACGAATATTCTCCAAAAGAGCTGCGAACTGATATTGCTCTCAATCGATGACATACAAGCAAGAAAATTATCTTCCTCCTTCCCGTATATTTGCGTCATGAGAAACATCCCTCTTACCATCATCGGTCTCTTGTTCCTGACTATTGGTCCCCTAAATGCGCAGCCGCTCACCGAAGCCCAACAGCGGGCTCGGGCAAAAGCGCAGGCGCAAATTATGGCCGATGCCTTCCTGAAGCAGGATCTGGATAAATTCATTTCCTATATGAATCCTCTTCTTGTGAAGAAAATGGGAGGGAAGGATTCGCTTCTTCATAAATTCCAAAAAGGCTGGCTTGAAATTACGAAACCGATCAGATCCGAAACGATCGGAGAAGCTTCGGCGATTTTCAAAACGAAAGCTGATATCCAGTGCATCGTGCCGCAAACCATGGTTGCCAACTACGGCACCGGCGAGCATGCACTGACGACTCAGATGATCGCGATCTCTCGCGACGGGGGCAAGCAATGGACCTTCATCGATGCCGGAATATCGGTGCAGCAGCTCAACTACATCAAAAGCCTATCCGTGAATCTGAGTCCGGAACTTGAAAAGCTGCTGAGGGAGCGGCTGATGAATTAAACTCCAGCGCACAACTCACGGCACGATCTTTGTTACTTTTCCCATTCCGGAAAACCCCTCCGCTTCGAGATCAAAATAGTAGACTCCGGTCAAAATGAGGGGTGGTCTTTCCGCCTTCTTTCCCAAATCATCTTAATCCCATAATCCCCCCAAATCCAGGTTCAGACGAATTAGTCGTTAGTCACTAGTCTTTAGTCGTTAGCAGATTATGCAAATCCTTCACCGCCCCCAAATCATCTTAATCCGATAATTCCCCCAAATCCAGGTTCAGACAATTACCTCCCCACCATCTTCTTCAAATCAAACGTCCATGGCTTCACTGCAGCGCCTTGCTTGATTACTTTCACCGAACTGCTCCAGCCTGGAAGAGGGCAACTGAGATTAACGATGTATTCCCCTGCCGGAACTGCGGAGAGATCGACGGCATATTGCTGCAAGCCATCGACTGCAGGAGTCTCATCCTGCAGCACTTCCACTCCGTTCATCGAGACGACCTGAATCTTCATCTTGCTTGCAGAGCAGTTATCGAATGTCAGCACCGTATGTCCGGAACAAGGATTAGGATAAGCAAGGAGATGTGTTGACGATTCATCGAGATTGCGTTGTGGTGCGACATCAAATTGTGGGTTCAGCCGTACGGGGATTTTCTCAACTCCATAAAGCACTCGAACGCTTCCCTTTTGAAATATATTGTTCTTTTGATCCTCCGACGATTGATATCCAGGCGCTCCCATGATAAGTGTAGGAATCTCATTAGTAGTTGCTCGAATCGTGTCCGCGTGTCCACCTCCATACTCAAAGGACATGAATGCGTCGATTTTGTCATCCATGGCTTTGCCCAATACGTACAGAGCTATGAAACTATGAGTAAAGGCTCCCCCACTTGTAGCCAGAATGGTATTGCCCGTACCAGTCAGATTTCCACAATCCATCAGTCCCGACGGCCAGCTGTCTCCTACAAAGTCTCCTGAATAATACGCAGGACTATGCAAAAAAAAGTCCGGATTATCGTAACTCAAACGTTTCGAGCCAAAATCCGGCCCTCCTTTAAAGATACAAATTCCATTATTATTATCGAGATCAGCAGCTATTGAGATCGGCAATGCGACAACATAGTCAACAGAGTGATCCCAACTGGGCCTTGGAAAAGCACGAATGGAGATTCCACCACCTAGCCCACTAAATTTATTATATAATGACCATTCTTTGATGACTAGCAAGGTATCGTACTTTAGTGATTGCGCGAATCTATGTAGGTCAAAGGGAGGATCGTTCTTATAAAAATAATAATTTCCCCAATAGTCAATAGCTATGAGATCCTCTCTTCCATTACCACGCCAACCGCCCTTAAATGGGAATCGCTGAAGGGTATCAATATCTCTACCATAAGGTGACTGCCCCCAGAACGCCGTATCATCCCACAATGCGATCCTACCTTGGTCGTACAGATGTTGGCCACCCTTGACGAGTGCCATGTATGAGGTATCTGGAATATTAAACGGAGGAAGAGAATTGATACTCATCACTATATCATCGACGGTATCCGAAGTAAGTTTAGCCACGTAGGGATATCCCATGTGTCTGTTGTCGAATGGAAGAACCAATGTATATCTCCCGGAATCAAAATCTCCGGCATCGTCGGCCCAGTATATGCGGGCATCTCCACCGGTAGAATTAAATGCAAGAATATCCTCGTTGAGTTGAGAATGAAAGTGGCCTTTCACCAACGTCGGCCAATGTTTAAAATTGTAAGGATAGTCTTTCACGACCTTAAGTTTATGGAGATCAAATGTTGGGCCTGTTTCGACGGAGGTTAGGTAAGGAATATTCCCAGCCATGCCTCGCATGACCAGCCGGTCATATTGGTGTCCCCTCAATGGAGCGAGATGGAAGAGATCTGCACCCAAGCCTTGATTGGGTTGCGCGCCATAGATCGTATCAAGTTCATTCGGATTACCCATTCGGGGAAAATAGCAGGCGGAATCGAATGCACCTTGCCCATAGCTCTCGCCGAAGCAAAAGATTGCTCCGAGGAATATGATCAGCGGAAGGATGCGATGAGTCATCTATTCAAAAGACACTTTGAGCGCGGAAAAGTTACAGGAAAATGGGAAGCTGGGAGTTTTGGAGATGGTAGTTTGGGAGAAGAGGGAAGACGTACAGACGGATAGACGGATAGACGTATGGCCATTTCGAGAAATGTAAAGAAGTCTGCTAAGGACTAATGACAAGATAGTCTGTTCGCCCTCTTTTCCCAAATCATCTTAATCCCATAATCCCCCCAAATCCAGGTTCAGACAACTCAGTCAGGCATTCACCTTCGCACCATTTTCTTCAGATCAAAAGTCCATGGCTTCACTGCAGCGCCTTGCTTGATTACTTTCACCGAGCTGCTCCAGCCCGGAAGCGGACAACTGAGATTAACGATGTATTCTCCTGCCGGAACCGTGGAGAGATCGACAGCATATTGCTGCAAGCCATCAACGGCCGGAGTTTCATCCTGCAGCACTTCCACTCCGCTCATGGAGACGACCTGAATCTTCATCTTGCTTGCAGAGCAGTTATCGAATGTCAGCACCGTATGACCGGAACACGGATTAGGATAAGCAAGAATATGCGATGGCGATTCATCGACGGATCTTCGTGCAGAAACGGAGCTTGTTCTGTCGGGGATTTTGTTAGAGCCGTGGATGAGATAAATTGTGCCGTTTGATTCATTCCCGCTATTCAGCCCGAACCCTCCAAGACCCATTATGACATCTTGTAAATTGTCATTGTCGGCAACCAAAGTATCGATGGCACCATCTGATTGCCCGTCATTCGGTACAGGGCCAATGAACATATCCACTTTATCGTCTATAGCAGCACCTAACACATAGAAAAAATGATATCCGTAAAATAAACCGTCGCGAGATCCTTCGACATAGAGCATTCTGTTTCCCGTTCCGGTCATATCACCACAATCATAAATATGATTTCCGAATCCTATCATGTACTGCGGATCTCGAAAGGCTGGTTCATGAAGCACAAATGCTGCGCTGTCGGCTGTCCAGCGATGAGATCCAAAATCCTTTCCACCCTTGAAGAAACGAAATTCTGTAAAGCCTTGTCCTCCATAGGAAGTACCAAAGCAATTAATAAAATCTTGAGATGAATCTTCCGATAATTTTGGTAATGCTCGCATAGCGAGCCGTGGGGAGTTATATGCATTATGTGCCTCGGGATTTTGCCACTGAGCAAAAATGGTATCATATCTTAAGGCGTATGAGAAAGAAGATAATGAAAAAGGAGGATCATTTTTGAAGTATAAAATATTTTGGGAGTAGTCGTCAATTAGTAGATCATTCCTACCTACACCTCGAAAATCTCCTTGGATGGTACTATGGGGGTTGGCAAGATCCTGCAAATTGAGTACACTATCTGCAACTGCAATTTTTCCTTTTTCGTAAAGTTGCGAACCTCCTTTGAAATATAGCAAGTAAATCTTCCCTTTTTCTGTACTATCAGCGACTACAACCATATTAATAATATCCTCGACGCTATCCGAAGAAATATAGGTCGTGTATGGCATCATTGGGCTATAGTCATTGTACTCTTTACCTTCAACGGACGACATTAGAATAGTATATCTTGACGAATCATAATTTCCGGCATCATCTTGCCAATCGATTTTAGCAGGCAAAGACGTATGATCCCAACACACTAAATCAGAATATTTCGGAGAACGGAAATGCCCTCTTCGAATAATATTCCTTATGAAATTTTTCCCGAGAAGCTGAAGATTGTGGAGATCAAAGTCATGACCCGTAGAAAAAATATCCTGATTAGCTTGCGACCCATCATTCAAAATATGCGATGTCATTCGTCCGAACGGATTTCCTCTTGCTGGACCAATATTCAGCATTCCGTTCCCGAGGTATTGATCGTGTGCTGCACCATAGATTGTATCGATCTCCCCCTGCACACCAATCTTCGGGAAATAACAACTGGGATCAAATGCAACCGATGAAACCTGCCCATAGCTCTCGCCGAAGCAAAAGATTGCTGCGACTATCAGGACCAATTCAGAGATGCGCTTGAGCATATATACAAAAGACAATCCAGATGCGGAAAAGTTACAGGGAAATGACCGGGGAAGTTGGGAGTTTGGGAGTTGGTAGTTTGGGAGAAGAGGGAAGACGTATTGACGGATAGACGTGTGGCCATTTCGAGAAATGTAAAGAAGTCTGCTAAGGACTAATGACAAGATAGCCTGTTCGCCCTTTCCCCAATCATCTTAATCCCATAATCTCCCCAAATCCAGGTTCAGACGACTACCTTCCCACCATCTTCTTCAAATCAAATGTCCATGGCTTCACTGCTGCGCCTTGCTTGATTACTTTCACCGAGCTGCTCCAACCTGGAAGCGGGCAGCTGAGATTAACGATGTACTCGCCTGCCGGAATTGTGGAGAGATCGACGGCATATTGCTGCAGACCACCCACGGCCGGAGTCTCATCCTGCAGCACTTCCACTCCGCTCGTCGAAACAACTTGAATCTTCATCTTGCTTGCAGAGCAGTTATCGAATGTCAGCACCGTATGACCGGAACAAGGATTAGGATAAGCAATAATATGCGACGGCGATTCATCGAGATTGCGTTGTGGTGCATCAGCAAATTGTGGGTTCAGCCGCACTGGGATTTTCTCGGCTCCATAGAGTACTTGAAGGCTTCCCTTCTGGAAGATACCATCTTTCTGATCCTCGGGAGATTGGTACGCCGGTGCGCCCATGATAAAAGTTGTTTTCCCACCATTTGAGACATGGATTGTATCCGCTCCACCGTATCCACCGCCATTCTGAGAAAAAAAAGCGTCGATCTTATCATCCAATGCCTTGCCGAGAACATAGAACGATGTGAAGCCATAAGTAAAGTACCCTCCACGGATCGCCAAGACGGGATTACCGGTTCCGGTCAAATCTCCACAATCAAGAATATCACCGGGCCAGACATCATTGACAAAATCACCGGAATAATAGGCTGGACTGTGCAAGAAATAATCTGGTGAATCATAACTTAATCGCTTTGAGCCGAAGTCAGGTCCTCCTTTAAATATACAAATGCCGTTACTGAGTCCTGTATCGCTCGCCAGTTCGATAGGTAGAGGAGCAATAAGATCCATTGAACGATCCGAAGGGGTCTTAGGAAATACCCTCATTGAGTTTCCTCCGCCCAATCCATTAAAATGTCCTTTATACAATGACCATTCTGCTGCAACGAGGAGAGTATCAAATCTCATTGACTTAGCCAAACGGTGAAGATCGAAAGGTGGATCATTCCTATAGTAAAAGAAATTTCCCCAATTATCAATTGTGATTAGATCGTCCCTGCCTATACCGCGCCAATCCCCTTGGGAAGGGAATCTGTCAAGGGTATCTTTATTCGGACCATAAGGGGAATGCCCCCAATATGCAGTATCATCCCATAAGGCAGTTCTGCCTTGATCATAGAGATGCTGGCCTCCTTTGACAAGTGCTATATATGAGGTGTCCGGCCATTTCTGCTGAAGATTAAGGAAGTTAATACTCATAACGATGTCTTCAACAGTATCAGACGTGAGTCTTGCAACATAGGGATAAGACATGTGTCGGTTGTCGAAGGGAAGAATTAATGTATACCTGCCAGAGTCATAATCATTATTCTGGTCCGCCCAATAAATCCTGACATCTCCTCCATTATCATTGTAAGTCAGTATATCCGTGAATTTTTGAGAATGAAAATGTCCTGTTACGAAATGAGGCCAATGCTTGAAAACGTAAGGATATTTGGTAATAAGATTCAGACTATGGAGATTGAAGGTTGGCCCAGTTTGAATTGATGAAAGGAATTGAGCATTATCTTGTAGGCCCTGCATAGCCAGCCGATCGTACGTTTGACCATGAAGTGGTGGCAAATGCTTCAGGTTCGCACCCAAACCTTGATTGGGTTGACCACCGTAGATCGTATCGAGTTCATTCGGATTACCCATTCGGGGAAAATAGCAGGCGGAATCGAATGCACCTTGCCCATAGCTCTCGCCGAAGCAAAAGATTGCTGCGACTATCAGGACCAATTCAGAGATACGATGCGGCATATATACAAAAGACAATCCAGGTGCGGAAAAGTTACAGGGAAATGACCGGGGAAGTTGGGAGTTTGGGAGTTGGTAGTTTGGGAGAATGGCAAGGGGGAA
>JAUZOQ010000046.1 GCA_030706385.1 Bacteroidota bacterium
ATGAACCCTGTGAATACTTTTGAAAGCCTCACAAGAGAGGTACATCTTATTTCATTACCTGAAACCTCTTATTCAGAGACTTGGGAATTGCAGCGTTCGATCTTTGCGCGATTAGTCGAAGGCGAAGGAGAAGATACGTTGATCCTTTGTGAACACCCACCGGTCTATACACTGGGAAGAGTAACGGAGGCTCACAATATCCTTTTCACCGACGACGAGCTTCGCAAGATCGGAGCAGAAAAATTCGAGATCGAGCGTGGCGGCGATGTGACCTTTCACGGGCCGGGCCAGCTTGTCGGATATCCCTTACTGAATCTCTCACGATTTAAAGAAGACCTTGGCTGGTATTTGCGCGCACTCGAAGAAACGATAATCCGTACGTTAGCAGACTACGACCTGAAAGGTTTTCGCATTCCCGGCAGAACTGGTGTCTGGATCGGTGACGAGAGCAAAGAGGAGAAAATTTGCGCCATTGGCATCAAGGCTTCCCGTTGGTGCACTATGCACGGCTTTGCATTGAACGTCAATACTGATCTGACCTATTTCGATAGGATCATTCCTTGCGGAATTGGTGATAGGAAAGTGACAAGTCTTTCAAGAATTCTGAAGCGGCCGATTGAGCTCGACACCGTCAAAAAAACGTACGAAAAATATTTTGCCGAGGTATTTGAAGCGGTGTTGAACTAGAACCGAAAGTTTATTCCGACCCAAATTCCGGTGTTGGCTGGATTTCCAGGGAAATAATTCGCATACTATTAATGAAGTACCAATCTTCGCAACGTACCAGTATGCGTTATTCCGATAGCATATCTGGCCTGCGCTCGAGTGTGCGTTTTACTGCCTCTGCATTGCGCCATTGCCTGATCTTTTCGTGATCGCCGCTCTGAAGGATTTCAGGCACAGCCATGCCTTCGAACTCAGCCGGCCGGGTATAAAGAGGGGCATCGAGCAGACCAGTTTGAAAGGAATCCAGCATTGCGCTTTCACTATCGTGAATGGTCCCGGGAAGCAGCCTGACGATGGCATCGATAACGACTAACGCGGGAAGTTCGCCACCGGTCAATACATAGTCGCCAATCGAAATCTCCTTCGTTACGAAGTGCTGTCTGATCCTCTCATCAATTCCCTTATACCTTCCGCAGAGCAGCAATAGATTCTGTTTTAATGAAAGCTCGTTCGCGTCGCCCTGAACGAATGTTTTTCCTTCCGGAGTAAGGAAGATGATCTCATCGTAGGTTCGCTCGGCTTGCAACTTGCGGATGAGAGTGAAGATCGGTTCGACCCGCAAGACCATACCCGCTCCTCCACCGAATGGTTCATCGTCGATCTGATGATACTTGCCAAGCCCGTAATCTCGCAAATTATGAATAACGATCTCGACGATTCCGTTATCACGGGCGCGCTTGATCAGGCTCTCGTTCAGAGGGCTTTCCAGAATTGGCGGTACGGCAGAGATAATATCGATTCTCATGGGCATGGCAGTAGCTCAACGCAATAGATTCTGAGATTACTCCGGCATCAACACCAGTTTTTTCCATGAAGGATCTTTACGAACCAGTGGTACTTCGATCAGATCTCCTCTATGGAAGAGGTCAGTCATATCTCGATAGTGTGGATTGAAGAGATTGCCCGAGTTGCCGGTCGGTAGCGATGCATAGAGCACGTCGGACTTCATATCGGCAACCGAGCGCATCGATGGTCCAACTCGCATGATGAAGGGATTCCAAAATCCGTAACTCGATTGGATGACGGTAGTGAATCCGCCCGGAGCATGTCCAATATCGATGTTACCGATTGCCGCGACTTCCTTCGATTCCTCGGCGAAGGGATGCTTGTATGTTAGCCAGTGTAACCTTCCCCAATTCCATCTCCGGATATCAGTTCCAAGTTTTCCGGTTAAGTAAACAAGTGATTCTTCGAAGGAGCGCTTGATGATATCATCTCTTGATTCACGTTGGGGAGAGCGGATATCATCCCACCAGATATTATCAGGATCCTTGAGCAAGTGGGCGATCGTCCGAACCGGTACATTATTAAGATAAGCAAACTCCGCAAGCCGATCACTGCCCAGCTCATCGGAAAGCGCATCGGTGATTAATCGGAGGAGAAATACATTGATTATCGTCGTAGCAATATCATCCCGACCTTGCGCTCCATCCCAATTCTCGATATAGTCAAGCGCTGCATTAAAAAGCACATCCTTCTTATGGCTTGTGTCAGGATTCGAGCTTCGGTAGATCCGAATCAAATGCGAGGCAAGTTCATTTTTTTCGAACGGACTTGTCGTATCGGTCATTACTTGTTTCAGCTTCGGCAAGTCCATCTTCTTTATGCCCTCCAGCAACTGAGTTAGTCGCTCGGCGCGGCCTGGCGGCTCCCAGTTCTCGGAGTGAGGAATAATCCTATAAGCCGTCGATGGATTATTCGCACTTACAAGAAATCCGGCTGATGGATCAGTTGTATGCGGCAAAGCCGATCCACTCTGAAATCCCTGCCAGGCATCCGATGCATTATCGGCGTAACGGGGAAGCAGTGCTCTTTCCTCAGAGCCTTGTCGGATAGGGATTCGTCCGATCAGCTGGTAAGCAATTCTTTCTGTTCTTGATTCGGCAAGTGTAAGATTCAAACACGGCGTCGCAAAATCCGATACATCAATCCTTGCCTCTTCAATATTTTTGGCGTGGTGGAGTTTGAAGAAGCAGCCAAGCTCATCGCTTGATACGAAATTTCCATTCCACTCAATGGCAACCATCGGATGCTGACCAAGTGCAGTTTCATTCATCGGAAGGAGATGAGGAGTCTGTTTATCAGCGACAAACTTTCGACCAAGCTCGAAGGTATTCAGCGTACTGACGATCGGACCGTTATCGGTCAGACCGATTTCGATCTTTTCGAATCTCTTACCGGAGCCGTCGAATGTTCGGACAGGAATTTGTGAAGAGATTCTTGTAATTTGTTTGACACCGGTCGGTGTGAGGTATCCTGAGCCTGTCGAATCCGGCTTGAGTACGAAATAATCACATTCATCGATCATTCCGTTTGTCAGCCCCCAACTCAAGGTTTGGTTTCTGCCACTCAGGACTAGCGGTATGCCCGGGACAGTAAAACCTGCAACATTCAAACCGCTTTTCGACTGAATATGAACGAGATACCATCGTGCTGGCGTACCGATGGCAAGATGGGTGTCATTCTCAAGCATTGCTCCGCCGGAGGAAGTCCGCTTACCGCTAATCACGAAGGAGTTCGATCCGCCACCGATGCCACCCATACCGACCACAGTTTGCAAGGCTGAGTGTAGGGCCTTCTCGCCACGGTAAAACTCGGAGAGGGAAGTTGTGTCCCGAACATTACGGCGATTCGTGCTATCGAAAGTACGAATAGGCAAAGCATGATTGTTTCCCTCGATCACTGTCGGTGAACCGGCAGGATAACCGGGATAGAGAGAAGCCATGTGAGCGGAATCTAACGTAAGTGCGATATCGCTGAATGCCGCATCGGTCCAATACGAAAAATTCATTTCCCAGGACATCAATCTCCCGATCATCATGCAATCTGTCGGTTTCCACTCTTCGGGTTCATAAGAGAGTGCATCGAACTCCAATCCAAATTTTCCTTTATGTGAGGAAATAAATGCATTGACTCCGTTCGAATACGCTGTAAGATACTTTTTCGTATCAGGAGAAGCTTTATCCCACATATACTGGGCAAGCCGCGTGAATCCAATGATACGGGCCCATTTATCGATCAGCAGGCTTTTTTCTCCCAGAACTTCCGAGAGCAATCCTTTACCGATGCGCCGGGTGAAATCCATCTGGAACAGACGTTCCTGCGCATGCACATAGCCCAGAGCATAGTATGCATCTTCATCGGTGAGTGCAGAGATGTGAGCTATCGCAAAACTATCCCGGTATATCTCAATAGGATTTTTCAGACCCGATATCTTCACTTCTCCTTCATACTGTGGCAGGGACCGAACTTCCACGTGCTTACCGAAAAGCAGAAGACCGCCTACAAGAAGCAAAGAAGTAAAGATTAGTCCGACAACAAATCGAATGATCATTGATAAACAAATTGCTCAGGTTACAGGATCAAAGGATCCTCAGGCTCTATCCTCTTTCAGATCGCCGCTTCGTGAAGCTGCCACTGCGAGTTCGTCACAGCGCTCGTTCTCCGCATGCCCGGCATGGCCTCTGGTCCAAATGAATTTGACACTATGGGTTTCGAGCAAGGGCAACAACCGCCTCCATAAGTCAACATTCATTACGGCCGATTTATCTGCTTTTTTCCATCCTCTTTTGATCCAATTTTTCAGCCAGTGTTCTTCGATCGCTTTGACAACGTACTGGGAATCGCAATAGAGTTTGACATCGCACGACACTTTCAGTGCTTCCAAAGCTTCGATGACGCCGCGAAGCTCCATCCGGTTATTGGTGGTGTTTCGGAAGCCCTCAGATAGCTCCCGTCTGTTTCCATTTTCATCTTCGAGTATTACGCCGTAACCACCGGGCCCTGGATTTCCGGAACAAGCACCATCGGTAAAGACCTTTATTTGCGGTCGTGATTCTGAATTTGTCAAATGTTGTGCAAATCGTTTAAGCAGCAAAAATACGGCGAGTATAGATCGGGCCGCGTGATATACCGAAAGAGATTACGACCTGCAGTAATATCCGCGTATCTTTGCAACTATCGTATACTATATGAATTGTAGCGGAAAATCTATCATTACGAACACCTATGCTTACCCGTAGAGACTTACTGAAGACCGTTGGCATTGCATCAACTGCGACGATCTTGCCTCGAGTTGTACAGGCGTCGCCGATTGTGAAACCTATTGTCGTCTCCACCTGGAATTTTGGAATGGCCGCTAATGCTGCAGCATGGAAGATTCTTGCCTCGGGCGGAAGAGCGTTGGATGCCGTCGAAGCAGGGGCTCGAGTACCTGAAGCCGATCCCAACATACAGAGTGTCGGTCTCGGAGGCTACCCGGATCGTGATGGCATTGTTAGCCTCGATGCCTGCATTATAGATGAAAAAGGAAATTGCGGTGCCGTCCTTGCGTTAGAAAATATTGTCCATGCAGTATCAGTCGCCAGACGTGTTATGGAGCATACTCCCCACGTTATGCTGGCTGGCCCTGGAGCACTCCAGTTCGCCTTATCGGAAGGTTTCACGAAAGAGAATCTTTTGACTGAAGCTTCCCGAAAGGCATGGGAAAAATGGAAGGAGGATAATCATTACAAACCATTGGATTGGCATGATACGATCGGTATCTTGGCAATCGATGAGGCGGGAAATCTTTCCGGAGCCTGTACGACAAGCGGCTTGGGCTGGAAATATCACGGAAGAGTCGGCGATTCACCGATCATTGGCGCCGGACTCTTTGTCGATAACGAAATTGGAGGCGCATGCGCCACCGGTAAAGGTGAAGCAGTCGTAAAGATCGTTGGTACCCATCTTATTGTGGAATTGATGCGACAGGGTGCGTCGCCCGGTGAAGCCTGCAAGGAAGCAGTTTCTCGGATCGCAAAAAAGCAGCCTGACCATAAAGAATTCCAGGTAGCATTTCTGGCGCTCAATAAGAATGGAGAGTCAGGATCCTATGCGATCCAACAAGGATTTCAATTCGCCAAAACAACGGCCGGCGGATCGGGGCTTGTGAGGGGATCAAGCTTGTATTAGAAGTTGGAGCAGAATTACGCCAGGGTGATCTGAGTGATCTCCGGCGGGCAATTGAATCGCATCGGAAGAGCCACGGTACCGAGGCCGCGCGAAACATACATTTGAGTTCTCTTGGTGCCATTACTGATTTCGTAATGCCCTTCAACATACTTCGATGCCATTGAGCTGAGGCAAAACACACTTTCACCGAATCTTCCGAAAACGATCTGGCCGCCGTGTGTATGGCCGGAAAGCATGAGGCCGATGTTTGTCTTCGCAAATTCATCAAACTTGTATGGCTTATGACACATCAGGATCGTCGCTGCCGTATCGGGAACACCTTTATAGAGCGCTTCAATGTGCTGAGCCGATCTGCCTTGAGTATAATCTATAATGTCAGTATCATTGACATCGTCAACCCCAAGAAGGAAGAGTTTCTGGCCTTCCTTCTCCAACGCAAAATTCTCATTGCGCATCATTCGTATTCCAATGCTTTCAATTCCTTCGCTAACCAGGTCTGCATCGACATAGAACTCGTGGTTTCCTGTTGTGGCAAAGACACCCATTGGTGCGGATAAGACGCTGAAGGCTTCCAAAGCCGGAGGAAGCTCATTCTTATGAGTCGTCACAAAATCTCCGGGAAGCAGAATGACATCGGACTTAAGCTCATTGATGAGCGCAGCGATTTGCTTCATATCTTCAAGCGACATATAGGGGCTTGAGTGGATATCGCTTGCAAGAGTGATTGTGAGTCCTTTAAAGGCTGGCGGAAGATTCGGAAGTTCGATCGTCTTGTAACTTATCTGCACATTTTTCCGGGTAACAATTCCGGAAACGCAGCCTGTGATGGCTGCGGCGCTGGCCGTCATAATCCCGGTATAAAGGAATTTCCGCCTAGTGATCAGACGAGAACTTGTCTCGTGCTCGGGTTCAATTTGCTGTTCTTTCATCCTTGTTTTTTACGTTATCAGGGCCGTGAAGTTACGTGAAGCTTCCTTCGGATGAACCTCAAAATAACTACCGGAATGAGGATCAGAGTCCACATCAGGATGAGGAATTCCCATATCGTGAACGGATAGAGCATGATATTGGTGAGGGTCGGAATATCGGCTTGAATATTCCTCCGAAAGAAAAGGAAGAGAATCGGCAAGTTCATGGCAATGAAAAACCACCGGATATAGGGGATCACACGTTTTGCCTTCTTCGGAAAATCATGCCGGATAAATCTCCGTAACTGAAAATACACGAACGTCTGCGCTCCGATGAGGACGGCAGATGTTCCAAGAAAAAAAAGTAGGTATGATCCTTTTGATGGCATTGCCAAATGAAAACGCTTGGTACCGTTAACCTGTTCACATTGTGGGATGGTAATCATTCCGATTGCCAGGAGTCATCACAGATTCCCAAAATATTGTTATATTCGTACCACGAATGAAGACAAAGAAACCTGAGTTGCGAAAAGAGAAATGGCAAAAGATTGGCATTAGAGCTGCGATCGTTGTCCTCGGTTTACTTGCTTTTCTCCTGCTTATGGATAAGCTCGTTATGCCATGGTATGTCAAGCGTGGCGAAGTAACGGTTCTTCCGAAGGTGATTGGAAAACCGGTCGATGATGCTGTTCGGATCTTGAAGGATGCGGGATATGAGCCAATCAAATACGAAACACAGTTTGATGAAAAAGCAAAAGAAGGCACGATCATCCGACAAACCCCTGAAGGCGGAGATGAGACGAAGCCGGGACGCAAAGTGTATCTGATCATTTCCGGCGGCAAGGAGATGGTGATCGTGCCGAGCTTGGTCGGACAATCATTGAAAGATGCCAGAATTCTTCTGGTGCGTTCGAATCTTGAACTTGGAAAGACCGATATGGCCTTTACCGATTCGATCGCAACCGGAGTAGTCTTCAAGCAATCGCCCGATCCTGGTGCAAAAATATCCACCGATCAAAGGGTGAATATCGTCGTCTCCCAAGGTCCGAAAGCCGGGCGAGTGCCCGTTCCAAACCTTACCGGGATATCCTTCAATGAAGCCATCTTGCGTCTTGGGAATGCCAAACTCGGAGTAGGGAACAGGAGTTACGTATCCTCGGTCACCGATAGGCCAGGCACAGTCGTCGATCAATCTCCGAAACCGGATGAACTTGTTCTGGAGGGAACAACGGTCGATCTTTTTATCGTCGAAGAGAAAGTCCCTCAAAACCCTGCAAACGAAAACTAGGCCTAACGTGTGATCGCTAGTGGTAGGCGGTATTGGAATTCCGGAGTCTTGACGAGAAGGAAATAACTTCCGGAGTTGATTCCCTTCAAATCAATTTTAGTCGGTACACCTTTTGAAAGAATAATGGATTTTCTCTGAAGTGTCCTGCCAACAATGTCGATGATCTCGACGGATGTAATTCCTAAAGAAGCCGATGAAGTTATGAAGGCGTGATCCTGACTGGGATTAGGCTGGATCGATAACTGTGGCATGGTGCCATGCAAGAGATAATTGGTCAACGTCATGATGCCGCATCCTTTCGGAGGACAGATCGTTGCTGTGACGGGATTGCCGATCGAATAGGTGCACGGAGCAAATGGATTAAGTATGTCCATTGAATCGAGTGAGACGTTATAGCAATCTGCACCGTCCGGAAATACCGTGAAGATCGCAATCCCCGTTATGGTATCGAGCTGCATTTCACTACGCGGGATTCTGAGCTTGACTCGCCCTTGCCACGCTTCTCCAGGAAGATCGAGAGCAGTTCCACTCAGGGAAATGGATCTGTTATAGATCAGGCGTTGATCATAATGCAAAACGATATCCAAATCTTCATTCTGAGAAAAACCCTTGAATTGGATCGGCACTTGCGCAAATCCTCCGATCGTATCAAGAGTAATATTTTGAGTAGCAGGCTCGACAAGAATAATGTTTCGGCCAAATCCCTTGAGAGGAATGGCGACTTGCGTTCCATCTTCGAGAGTTATGATATATTCTCCTTGCTGAGGTCCGCTCGAAAAAGGGCGAAACGAGAGAATGATAGAATCGTTGCCGCTAAGTGAATCGCCGATCGGCTGGATGATCCGGTAATCGTTCGAATCCGCTCCGCTAATATGTTGCCCCATGATCTTGGGATAGTTGCAAAGAATAGCGTGGAGATGCAATGTCTCTACGATCGGAGAATCACAACTTACCAGCGAATCGGTCACGAAAAGTTCTTGCGGAGTGAAGACCAGACTTTCATAAGCGGATGTATTGAGTAATGAGTCGCCACCGCTGCTTATCGTCCGCCAGATCGATCCATTGGCATCACCGGCCAGAATGATATTACTATTTATTGCACAAACGAGTCGCGAATCCCACATCGCTCCTGGGCCGCCGATCGATTTCCAGGACGTTCCGTGATCGGTCGAACGGATGATTCCGTTTGCTACGGTTTGTACAAAGAGGGCCTTTGTTGTTCGGGATATCGATCCGCAAAAATATTGCGTTGGAGAAACCTGAGTTTGGGTGAAGCTATTACCGCCGTCGGAAGAGATGAAGATGGCTCCTTTCTTATCTGTTTGCGTAGTGCCTTCTTCATTGATGGAGTATATAAAACTCGGATCGCATGGATCGACTTCGAACGAATAGGAATCAAGATCGATCAAGCCGGTCATTTTTTGCCAGGTCACTCCGTAATCGTTCGTTCTATAAATACTGCCTTGAAGCGACGTGTAGTTTGCTGCAAAGACCATTGCGCTACCGCCGAGCAGCGGCCGGACTTGCTCGACATACGAATCGAGAACGGTGGATTTCCAGGTGAGGCCTCCATCTCTGCTTACTGCGACAGTTGCAGTTCCACTCGTTACGATGATATCGGCCGGTGAGCCGAGAAATGCCGCCGTTGTTGCACCGGCGAATCCCTGAAGTTGAGTCCAGCTGAGGCCCTGATCGTCGGTTCGATAGAGTTTGCCGTCGTGCGTACAAACCAAACCGATATTGTTGTCGTAGAATGTAATATCGGCGATCGCATCGTTTCCCAGCGGTGCACTCCATCGTTTGGACCATGTCATGCCGGAGTCCGGAGACATGAATACCTCTTTTGTCCCTGCCCACGTCAAACCGGCTTTATGGACAATTACACTTCGATCGATATTCTGCGGGCCGAGAAGCGAAGGGGCAAGTAATTGCCATTGAGCTTGGACATCAGTAAGGCAGCAAAGAGAAGCGAACAGGAACAGAAAAAGGGCAAAGAGGTACAATCCTTTTGGGCGAGCAGTATTCGATGATCTGAAATGAGTATTCTTTTGAAACAGCACGTCTTTGCGATTCGTATAGGAATGGAACAGAGCATTCGGCATACCTGTTCGACTATTTTATAATACGAGGGGACGGCAGGAAATTCCCCTTTAGAACATTAATAATGGCAAATTTCAATCGTCCGGGCGGCGGACGCGTCAACTTCGGCGGCTTTCTCCACAATACTCCAGTCATTCGCTCATTACTTTATGCGAATGTCGGTGTTTTCTTATTCCAAATGTTTTTCGGAAAGCTCAGGCTTTCCGGAGTGCCTTTTGATTTTTACATTGCGAAGTACTTATATCTTTGGCCGTTGGGCTCGGGGAATTTCTATCCCTGGCAGTTGATCTCCTATATGTTCCTCCATGGAAGTTTCATGCATATTGCATTCAACATGCTGGCGCTATGGATGTTCGGATTGCAGTTCGAAGTTATCTGGGGACCAAAAAAATTTCTCACGTATTATTTCCTCTGCGGGCTCGGCGGAGCTGTTGCTCATCTGCTGATTTCTCCATTACTCGGAGGAGCCGGTCCTCTCATCGGCGCTTCGGGCGCAGTCTTTGGATTGCTAATAGCTTATGGGTTGCTTTTTCCGGATCAGCTCGTCTTCGTATTCTTTATGTTGCCGATGAAGGCGAAATATGCGATTGGTTTATTCGTCGTGCTTGAATTCATGTCCGTGGGCGCAGCCGATAACGTCGGCCACTTGGCGCATCTTGGAGGAGCTGTAGTCGGATTGATCTATCTTCTTGCAACCAATGGAGGGCTGAAGTTATTCTCTGGCATTCGAATGCCGGGCAGAAATTCCGGCTCCGAGTCGTGGCAATCACGTTCGGGCGGCGGAGGAATGTTCCGAAAGCGTCCGACCGATGACGACGATCTTATCGATGCTGAGTATCACGATATCGGAGGAACCGTTACCAAAGCGCATGGCGGTACACGCATCATCACGCAGGAAGATATTGACCGAATTCTGGATAAGATCGCCGCTTCCGGCTACCAGAATCTTTCCGAGGAAGAGCGCGAGATCCTCATCGAGGCTTCTCGGAAAATGGATAAAGGAAATTAAGAACTACTACGCACCAAGACTGAATGGAATTACCAATTCTCACTGCACAAACGGGGCTTGATAGCTTCATCGATAACCGGCGCAAGTCACGACAGGTTATGGTCGGCGATATCGCCATAGGTGGCGGCGCTCCGGTCAGCGTGCAGTCGATGACGAAAACCAAGACTGGCGATGCGAAAGCAACACTCGAACAAATCCGAAGAGTTGAAGAAGCGGGTTGCGACATTATTCGCGTAACCGTCAACGATTGGGAAGCTGCCGAGGCAATGAAGGAGATCGTCAAGGGATCGAAAATCCCTGTCGTTGCCGATATTCACTTCAATCATATTTTTGCGATCAAGGCACTCGAGGCAGGAGTTGCAAAAGTCCGGTTGAACCCCGGCAATATCGGTTCGATCGAGCGAATCCACCAGGTACTCTCGCTTGCAAAAGAAAGGCGTGTTCCGATCCGCATCGGAGTTAATTCTGGTTCTCTCGAAAAAGACATTTTGGAGAAGCATGGCTATCCTACCGCCGAAGCACTGTTCGAATCGGCTATGCGCCATGTCGATATTTGTGAAGATTTCGGATTTAGCGATATCGTGATCAGCGTAAAATCGACGGATGTTCGATTGATGATCGCTGCATATCGTCTTATCGCCGAGCGAACCGATTATCCGCTCCACCTCGGAGTAACCGAAGCCGGCACGATGCGCGTCGGTACTATCAAATCATCGGTCGGTATCGGAACATTGCTTGCCGAAGGCATAGGCGATACAATACGAGTCTCCTTGACCGATGAGCCTGAGCGCGAAGTTGAAGTCGGAAAAGAGATTCTTCGCTCACTTTCTCTTGCAAGCCGTAATGTCGAGATCATTGCCTGCCCGACATGCGGAAGGCTTGAGATCGATCTCTTCAAGATCTGCGACGAACTTGAGCGCGCCACAAATCACTTGAAGAAACCCGTGAAGGTTGCGATCTTAGGTTGTGTGGTGAACGGTCCGGGCGAAGCTGCAGATGCTGATATCGGAATAGCCGCAGGGCAGGGAGTGGGCATTCTCTATCGCAAAGGAGTAGTTGTTCGGCGCATAAAGGAATCGGAGATCGTGCCGGTTCTGATCGAAGAAATAACGAATTTCCAACCGGAATAGCGCAGTATCGGAACCTTCGTTTTCGTATCGATCAATCTCATGAAGAGGCCAGGCATTGCCTGAGCCTTTTTTTGCGTTATTGGGGGAATGTGAACTGACATTCATTACGGATCGATTTTTCCCTCGTAGTTTTGCAGAAATCTAGAATACTAAAGATAATGGAGAACTTCAAGCTTATCAAACTTCATCTTGAACATCCGCTGCTGCGGATCACGATGAACCGTCCGGAAAAACGCAATGCACTTTCGCCCGAGATGATGACGGAAATTTCGGCTGCATTGGAATCCGTGGCAGGCGATGAAGATGTTCGTGTAATTATCCTCACCGGAGAAGGAAATACATTTTGTGCCGGAGCAGATCTGGAGTATATGCAGAAGCTTTCCGAGTTCGGAGCCGAAGAGAACCTTGCTGATTCCCGCAAACTGCGCGACTTGCTCTGGAAGATCTATACTTTTCCGAAGATCGTCATCGCACAGGTCCATGGCGCCGCGCTTGGCGGCGGAGCTGGACTTGCGGCTGTCTGTGATATGACGTTCGCCTCCGATGATTCGGAATTCGGATACACAGAAGTAGGTCTCGGTTTTATTCCGGCCTTGGTCTGTGTTTTCCTTACAAGAAAGATCGGCGCACAGCATGCACGTGAACTTTTGCTTTCCGCCCGAAAGTTTTCTGCTGAAGAAGCGTATTCTCTCGGAATGATAAACTCTGTTGTTTCCTGCCCGCAGCTTGAAGATATGGTTAAGAGCTATGCATTGACGGTTGCCCGAAACTCTCCGACTGCCGTTGCGATGACAAAACGATTGCTCGCAACAACAGCCGGCATGAGCATGGAAGCTGCGCTTGAGTACGCAGCAAGCATGAACGCCCTGGCCCGCGGCACTGAGGATGCGAAGAAGGGCAGAGCAAAGTTTTTGGCGAAGAAATAGCAATTCATTTCAGGTTTTACTTCTGCATCTTGGTAAATTCCTCCGGGAGCCACACCCTCTGTTCCGCTGTTACCATCCCCGCTTCATAATATCACATTCACGAGGGATTGAGCTTCTATCCACAACCAAATACCTGGCAGTGCGGACCATTTGCGCTTAAGCATGCTCTTGCCATCGTAGGGCTATTTGTTGACGAAAAGACGATCTCCCGTGCCGCCCACACGACTCGAGGCGGTACCGATGAAAAAATGTTGCGGCGTGCTGCTAAGCGGTTTAACGTCAAACTCATTGAAATCAAACGGTTTAACGAGGAATCTGCATACCGTGCGCTGACGACTTATTTAGATAAAGGGCTCCCCTGTGTCATCTGCATCAATCAATGGGCGCATTGGGTCACCATTGTGGGTTACAATGCCCGCAGCAAGAGATTTGTGGTCTTGGATAGCGAGAAGGACCCCGTCGTTCGCCTTCCATCCTGGACGGAGCTAAAGCGGCGATGGGTCTATAACGATTATCTTCGGGATGGCACCCATAAGCAGTATTTCGATCTCTATCCATTGAAGCCAAACTTTCGTGTAAGCTCAAAAGCCGATTTTTCTCTCCGCCGCGCCCAATTCCTTCGCAGACCTGGGAATGTGTCCCTTGCCGAGCACTTCGACGACTATGTTACTGATATGCTTATTATCGCCCGGCCACGGTCGAAACGCGAGGGAGCAAGTCCCTCGATCTCCATGGCAGAATTCCTGCGTCGGCATAGGAAAATGCTCATCGAAACAGTCAGCTATTGGCATGGAGCTGTGAGTAATGCGAAGATCAAGAAAGTTTTGGATAATATGCAATTTGTGGCCGAAACCTACGGACTCGTTGTCCGTGAAGTAGAGGAAAAACCGACGATTGCATCTTTTGCCGCCCTCTTGATGACATGGGCTACAAGCCACGATCCGGTTGAAGGTATATATGGAGGCGAATAGATATGTCACGGACCATAAATACTCTTTCTCAGACCGATTCAATTAGAGATATTGTTATTAATCTATGGAAAAAATGACACAAATTCGTTCTACAACGGTCATCGGAATAGTCCGCAATGGCAAAGCCGCACTCGGTTCGGATGGGCAAGTCACCTTTGGCGCTACGGTTATGAAGGGCAATGCAAAAAAAGTACGTAAGCTCTATAATGGTAATGTGATTGCCGGCTTTGCTGGATCGACGAGCGACGCCCTAACCCTGTTCGAAAAATTTGAAGCAAAGCTTGAAGAATTTCGCGGCAATATGCCTCGTGCTGCAGTTGAACTCGGAAAAGAGTGGCGGCTCGATAAGTATCTTCGGCGCCTGGAAGCCATGCTCGCCGTCGTCAGCCGCGAGAATGCGTATTTGCTTTCCGGTAATGGTGATGTGATCGAGCCGGAACATGGAATCATTGCCATCGGCTCAGGCGGACCGTATGCCTATGCTGCGGCTCGGGCATATATGAAAAATGATGGAATGTCCGCTAAGGATATTGTCGAAGAATCCCTGAAGATCGCCGGCGAGATCTGCATTTACACCAATACGAATCTGACCATCGAAGAACTTGCGTAAACTATACGTCCCCAAAAAAAATAGAGAGAATATCCTTCAGTCAAAAAGATACCATGGAAGAATTAGCTACTAGATTCGAGCTCGAAAAGAAAGAAAAACCGAAGCATATTGCAAAGGTCCTGACTCCGCATGAGATAGTCCGCGAATTGGATAAATATATCATCGGCCAGAACAATGCGAAGCGCTCTGTTGCCATCGCTCTGCGAAACAGGTGGCGCCGGCAGCAGGTCGAGGGCTCGATGCGTGAGGAAATCATGCCGAATAACATTATCCTCATCGGACCGACCGGAGTCGGGAAAACGGAGATCGCACGCAGGCTGGCCAAGCTCTCAGGAGCGCCCTTCATCAAAGTTGAGGCAACGAAATATACGGAAGTGGGATATGTCGGCCGGGACGTCGAATCGATGGTCCGCGATCTTGCAGATATCGCCGTCATGATGGTGCGCACGGAGATGCTGAAAGTCGTGGAAGAGAAAGCGCGGGATCTTGCCGATGAGCGCATCCTCGATATTCTTATTCCACAAGCGCCGGCCCATCAGGCTGGCGCTTCTCTTGACCAGATCGATCTGAAGTCTTTTGATTTCATGAAGGCGATCGAGGAAGCCAAGCATGACTTGCCGCCTGTCAATGGAAATGGCGATAAACGTGAAGCTGCGGCAAATCAGCGGACAAGAGTTCGCTTCCGCAAGAAAGTAAAATCCGGAGAGCTTGACGAGAAGGAGATCGAGATCGAAGTCTCGCAAATGCCGCCCATTGCTTCCATGCAGATTATGGGACCGATCGGAGGAGGAGGAATGGATGAGATCGCGCAAAACCTTCAGGATGCGATGAGCAATATCATGCCGAAGAAAACCAAATCGCGCCGCGTTACTATCAAAGAGGCACGTCAGATATTCATTCAGGAAGAATCGGCTAAACTTATCGATCAGGAAGCACTGACAAAAGAGGCTATTGATCGCGCCGAGAATAACGGTATCATCTTTATCGATGAGATCGATAAGATCGCCGGAAAATCAAAAGAAGGCGGCCCCGATGTATCTCGTGAAGGTGTGCAGCGCGATCTTCTTCCAATCGTCGAAGGATCAAGTGTCGGTACGCGGCACGGAGTTGTTAAGACCGATCATGTTCTCTTCATTGCCAGCGGAGCTTTCCATGTATCGAAGCCGAGCGATCTTATTCCCGAAATGCAGGGGCGATTTCCGATCCGTGTTGAGCTCGAAAGCCTGACGCAGGACGATTTTGTCAAGATCCTCACGCAGCCGGAGAATGCTCTTCTGAAGCAATACATTGCGATGATGAAGACGGAGGGTGTCGATATTGAATTTACCGAAGATGCCATTGCTGCGATCGCCAGGATCGCCTTCGAGGTAAACGAATCCGTCGAAAATATTGGCGCCAGAAGGTTGCATACGATCCTGACCACACTCTTAGAGCAGATCCTCTTCGATGTTCCCGATGTGATCACGGAAAAAAATATCGTCATCACCGGCGATATTGTCAATGAAAAGCTTGAAAAGATCGTCCGCAACAGGGATCTGAGCAGGTATATCCTGTAGGTCTATTTCGCCAGAATGATCTTTCGAAGGAGTTCGGTATTGCCGGCTTGAAGCTTGCAAAAGTATTCACCTGCAGGAAGGAGTTCGGTTGCGAGCGTAACATCATGGAATCCCTGCGTTGCCTTGCCCTCGAATAACGTGATTAGTTTCTTTCCAAGAACATCGTATATCTCGAGCGTGAGTTGCTCTTGCTCAGGAAGGTAATACCGTATCACCGTATTGTTGATCGCCGGATTGGGGACTGCTTCCAATGAAAGAGATCCGGGCTTTACTGGCGAATTGGTATCGCTCTTCCAACTATCGATCGGAAAATGATAAAATACAAAAGCGCCGACGCCGCGTTCCGATTTAATCCAGGGGCCTTCATAAATTACGGAATCGCTTCCGTTATAATAGCGATCGGGAAGATAGGTGATGAATGTTGCATTGGAGGATTCATAAAGCTTGAGAAAAACCGTATCGCCTGAGAAACGAATCGATTCAATTTTCCCAATCTCATCGTTCGGATAGAAATAATCTTTGATCGTAGCCGTTATCCCTCCAACTATTGTATCCGCAGTCGTCGACATGGAGGAATTGAACGGCGAGAAGACCATGGCAATTTCGGTGTTTCCGGAAGTTGTGTAGAATGCTTTTACGATACTCGGGGAAACGATGCCTATAGTATCCTGAGAGTGATAGAAATCTCTGGCAACCAGGGGAAATACCTGATCGGCAATTCCGGAAAAGCCATCGTCATGAAAGTGGCAGCCGTCATGATGCGGGAACATCGTCGTAGAAACGGATTCGAATGCCGGAAGCGAGTCCTGTATCGTCCGCAGTAATTCGCGTAATGGCTGGTCTCCTCGATCAACGCAGTAAGCCGGGCGAAGCTGCATGATGTAGCACTTCTGTAGATTCGGAAAATCTTCGAGCCATGTCGAGTAAAGCGAGCGAAACATTGCGTAGTAATAATTCACATAGTCCAGTTCTGCATGATACCAGAAGATAGCTTTCGCTGCTCGGGCAACTTTGCTCTTTAGCGCTCGATATAAGAGTCTTCCATAGATGGTCTCCAGATTTGTAGGATTGGCTGAATCTCGCAAATGAAATTTGAGTACGGTTCCGCTTACGCCGCCATTGATGATACAGATGGGAATATGATACGTCTCTGCAAGCCGTTTCTGTAGAAGTAATCCCCACCCGCCCACTGAGGGTCCATGACCCCATAATTCAGCCTGGGCAAGCGTCCATGCCGTATCTCGGATGTTATGCGAGAGATTGAGACCGAACGTCCGGCAAAATTCATTACGCAATGTGTCAGTATAGTCGCCGAATACGGAATTCGATTCGCCTTCGATAAGGTAAACATCTCCGCACGTAATGCTATCTCGATCGGCGATGACGGTATCTTGAACAGTATTCAAGAGGTGAACGACGAAATGATACTCACTTAATTCCGCGTGGATTGATGGCAGAAACGTAAACGGAGCTTTTCCATCTGAGTACAGCAACTGTTGAGAACGTTGGTAGAAGAGAGAGCCATTACGAAATCCTGTAACGGAAACAGAGTCGTACCCGGGCTTATAGATCGATCCCTCGATGGCGACAACTGCCGAATCATTTTTTTCGCGAGGGTAGAGTTGCAGTTGTGCCGGAATGGAAGTAAAGGTACTATCGGGCTTCGGAGGAAGAGGACCCATTGGAATCGCATACTTCATGCGCAATGAGCTTTCCAATTCCTCTCTCTCTTGCTCCGTGAGCTGGCGGTCATAGAGAATCAGTTCTGCAATGGCCCCGTTGAGCCCGTAACTCGATCGGAACGCCCCTATGTAGATCGCAGAATCATTATTGGAAGTCACATAGAGTGAGTCGCCGGATTGCCCGTTCACATAGATCTTTGCCTGCTCGTTCCATTCCGAGTATCTCACCGTAACGATTGCAAAATTCGTATCGAGCGGAATCGAAGAGATGAGCTGGGAGAGAAACACTCCGTGTACGACGCGGGGATATTGATCTCCTGCCAGGTAAAATGCATGATCCTCTCCTGAGAGGATATTATTCACGGCCTGTAGATTGTCAATCCTTACGACTGCAGTGACAGTATAATCCTTATAACACGGAAAGACATGTGGTCCGACAAGGTACTCATTCCATCCATGGAATTTCACGATCGAATGGCCGTTCAGTGAGTTCGCGAGGAGTTGTGGCTGAGAACCGGACTGACTCTGTAAGACTGAATTCCCCTTGCCGCTCCGATCCGTCCATTGTGATACCTTCCCGGCTGTTTGGATCACACCGTTATCGGCCTGAAGCCATAATAGGGAGCCGCCGGGAATCTGAGCAAAAAGAAGACACGGCACTAACAAGAAGATCGGGAAGAATATATATTTTGTCATTGCAAGAATGATCGCGAGATCCTAGTATCAATTCGAACAAGCTACGGGACTACAATGGGAGATCGCTCAACTTATTTTAGATAGAGCATCGTTCTCGCTGCATTGCTTTTGGATCGAACACTACAAATATAGGGCCCGGTTACGAGCATAGAACGAGAAATATCGAAAAGCTCTTCATGCATTTGGCTGCTGCCCGTGCTGATGGACTTCAAAAAAATTGTTCTCCCAAGAAGATCGGTGATGCAAAGTAGCGCATCCTCTCCCACTGATAAGTAATACCGAACCGTGAACCTTCCATCGGAGGGATTCGGAAATACTTCTAAGCCATTCCCGCCATTATTTGCATTCATTGGCACCGTAGCCTGAGCAGAATCGACGATGGGTACATGATAGAAGGAAAGTGCTCCGATGCCACGAGAGTTCACAAGCCATGGGCCTTCGTAGATCACCGATGAGTTGTTATAATATTTATCCGGAAGATAAGTAATCGACGTTGCCGATGATGGCTGCTTAAGCTCCAGGAAAATTCTATCCCATGAAGTCGAGATCGATTGCACAACTTCGGCGCTGTCATCAAGCAGGAAGTAATCTTTGAGGCTTGCTGCGATGCCATTAACTGTCGTATCTGCAGGAATTGTAAATCGAGTATCTTCCGGAGAAAACGTCAGGCCTATGCCGGTATGAGCGGAATTCGTGTAGAATGCTTGCACGATATTTGGCGAGGAGATCTGATTAATATCTGAGGCTCCATAGAAATCACGTGCAACCAGCCTGAAGAGTTCATCGCCAAGCTGCGTATAACCTTCCGGAGAAAATGTACATCCATCGTGACCTTGAATTGCCGTGGTTGATACGATCTCAAGATTCGGAAGCAAGTCGGGCATGCGACGTTGGAGGTCACGAAGATCCGCTGTAAAACCTGTCGAACAGCCCGGACGGATCTGCATCATGTAGATTTTCCGAAGGTTCGGATAGTCTTGTTTCCAGGAATTAAAGATGCTTGTAAATGATGATTGGTACCCGGCCAGCTCGTCCGATTCGCCTTCATACCAGAAGAGTGCCTTCGCTGCCGATGCCAGATTCGATTTCTGTGCGCGATAGAGCATCGCCCCATAGATCGTATTAAGATTGGTGGGGTTAAGATCATCCCGACCGAATTGGCCGATAGTTGCACCACCGATCGCGCCATTGATTATGCATGTGGGAATGTGGTACGTATTCATGATCTGCTCTTGGAGGCGGACTCCCCATGAGCCTACTTCCGTGCCGCCACCCATACTTATGGCTGCGCTTGAGATCGCCCAGACCGTATCTTTCGGATCCTGCGAATAGACAAGACCGAAGGTTCGAAAGAATTGATTGGTATAGCCTAAGTTATTATTGATGGCATTTGTCTGTCCGTCGATCAGAAAAACGTCTCCGCAGACGACGCTGTCACGGAAAGCGATCTGTTTATCGGCTCCGGGATATTTTATTCCGAGAAGAAACGAATACTCCGCCAGCTCTGCATGGATTCGCGAGCTGAAATTAAAAGCAGCCTTTCCATCTACGTACTGAAGCGGCTCAGCAGTCCGCTGGAGGAGAATACCATCCTTGAAAAATTTCAGATAGATGGAGTCGTAACCTGTTTCATAGATATTTCCTGCAATTCTAACCGTTGCCGAGTCGTCCTGCTCGCGAGGATAAAGCTGAAAATGCTTCGGCACGGCAGTGTAGATACTATCCGGAGCCGGAGTCGGAAGCACAGCGTATTTATCAAAGAGGTAACCTTCCAGTTGTTCTCGTTCCAATCGTGTAAGCACGCGCGTGTAAAGCACGATCTCTGCAAGATCGCCGGCAAAAGAACTCAGTCCTTGAAATGCACCGAGATAAATTCTGGAATCTTCATTTGGTCCGATGAAGGCAGAATCGGCAAAGGTACCATTGACATAGATCGCCGCAGTCTGATTCGCTTGTCGGTAGCTAATTGTTACGATCGAGGGAGTGTTCGGAGCAAGTGCGAGATTTGAAACTACTGCCGGAGCGGGCAACGTATCGTTGCGCACTGTAATTAGCCCAGTGCCTGCAGCAGCATAGATGGAGCGCCGATTTCCGGAAAACAAATGATTGTTGTACGAAACGTTTAGCAAGCGAGTGACGATCGTCACGGAGTAATCTTTTCCAGTCGGAAAGATCGGAGCGCAATCCATGAATGTGAATCTGCCTTCGAAATGAACGGCAGGAAGGTTGTTGATGCTGGCAGGAATCAGAGTAGGCTCGCTTACTGGCTGGGTTTGAAATGCCGATTTTGTTGAGCCGCTCTGATCCTTCCAATCGGTGACGGCACCATTAACTGCCGTAACTCCTGTATCGGCCCGGAGCCAGAAACTCGCGCCTTGCGGGATCTGAGCCTGCGCTCGCGATAGCGTGGAGAGAATCGAGAGCAGAACGAAGGCAAATGAGCTATATGAAGATATCCTTGGCATTCAGGGCAATTGTGGTCTTATAGTGAGAGACAAATATACGACTGAATATAAAAAAATACCCTCTCTTCGGGCAATTGAGGAGAGGGTACCTAACCTAACCACACAAACAATGCCGCGAGGCATCCTAGTGTTACCTTAATAAAAACACTCTCATCTGCGGTTTGTTACCCTTTTTAAGGTGAATACTTATTAATAATTCAAAAAACTAAACTTCCGGCTGTGTGTTTCATCTAGACAACATTGCTTAATCCTATGAGATACATCCTCTTACTTCTAGCAGCTCTTCTATCCGGTGTGGCCTCGGCGCAATACTCTTTACAGCCTGCATTCCCGAATCTCCCGGCGTTCTCCGCGCCACTGGAAATGCAAACGGCCGGCGATGGCAGCGATCGGATCTTCATCGTCGAGCAGAAAGGGAAGATCTACCTTTTCCATAACGATCCGGCTACTTCGACAAAGAAAGTATTTCTCGATCTTTCCGGCACCGTTTCTCAAAGCCTGGGCGAGACGGGATTACTCGGCCTTGCCTTCCATCCCGATTTCAAGAACAACGGATATTTTTATGTCAACTACACGTCAAGTCCCGGTGGCCAACTCACATCGTTTATATCCAGATTTCATGTAGATCCCTCGGCACCAGATACAGTCCTGAATGCCACGGAACAGATACTATTAACACTTTCCCAGCCTTATGCAAATCATAACGGCGGCCATCTTGCATTCGGAAACGATCGGTACCTCTATGCTTCCTTCGGCGACGGGGGATCGGGAGGCGACCCTTTGGGCAACGGGCAGAATCGCTCAGTATTACTTGGAAAGATACTCAGGCTTGATGTCGATCACGAATGGAATGGAAAGCACTATGCCCCTGCTGCCGGTAATCCGTTCGTCGATAATATGCAAGGATTCCTCCCAGAGATCTATTGCTGGGGTATGCGAAATACGTGGAAGTTCTCTTTCGACCGCACAACAGGAAAACTCTGGGCAGGAGATGTCGGCCAGGACCGGTACGAAGAAGTCGACACGATCACTAATGGCGGCGATTACGGATGGAATAAGATGGAAGGATTTCACTGCTACCCTGCCGGAGATTTCAACTGCGATTCAACAGGGCTTATTCCGCCGATCTGGGAGTATCCGCATGGAAGCGGAAATGTCTCTATCACCGGAGGATATGTTTATCGAGGGACTTCGATCCCTTCACTGATTGGAAAATATATCTATGGCGACTACGGCTCAGGCCGCGTATGGGCGCTGGATGCAACGACCAGTCCTGCAACAAATCAACTTCTCGTCGATAAGCAGACTCCATCATTGCAGTTATCTTCATTCGGAGAAGATCAAGATAAACAGTTATATTTTGTCTGCTACAGTACTGGACGATTATTCCGCTTGTCATCGTCCGAAAAAGTGGAGAGAGCAAATGGCTCAGGCATCCTTTGTAGTGTTACTCCAAATCCGTTCACCGGACAAATATCAATCACTTATGTTTCGGCAAAATATTCATTTGAGAAGATCACACTAAGTGATGTCCTGGGTAGGGAAGTGCGCGTTCTCCTCGATGAGCAACAGCTTCCCGGACTTCATAACCTCGAATTCGATGGATCGAAACTTCCTGCGGGCACTTATATCCTGCGACTTGAAAGTGGCGGAAGAGTTATTTCGAAAAAGATCATTAAGGAATAATCGTCAGAACCTGGATTCGTTGGATTTACGGATTAGTCGGATTGCCGTCAACTAAATCCGAAGAATCCGTAAATCCAACGAATCCGAGTTCAGATGATCGCCTCGGCAACTCGAATCCCGTCCATTGCTGCACTCACAATCCCTCCGGCATATCCTGCACCTTCACCGCAAGGATAGAAGCCTTCGATCTGCTCATGAGCCAGACTCTCGGTGTTACGAGGGATTCGAACGGGAGAACTTGTGCGTGTTTCGACTCCGAGCATGACGGCCTCTTCCTGAACATATCCGCGCATGGATTTTCCGAATTGTTCGATACCTTCACGAAGTCTTGATGCAAGAGGTTTCGGAAGCAGTTCGTTTAGAAGAGCGGATTTTATTCCAGGTTTGTAGCTTGTTTCAGGCAACGTAGTTGACAATCTGTTATCAAGAAAATCCGTGATCCTCTGTGCAGGGGCTCGCTGAGTGCTTCCTCCTGCAACAAAGGCAGCCTGCTCGACTTCCGATTGATACATCATTCCGGCAAGCGCACCGAATTGTGAATAGGGAAGTAAGTCTTCCGTTTCGATCGCAACAACAACTCCGGAATTCGCGAACGGCGAATCGCGCCGCGAAAGGCTCATACCATTAAGCACAAGTTCACCGGGACTTGTTGCTGCCGGAACAATGAAACCTCCCGGGCACATGCAGAATGAGAACACTCCGCGCCCCTCTGCCTGCGCAGCAAGTTTATAACTTGCTGCCGGCAAATATTCGCTTCGAGAGGATGAATGATATTGTGCCTTATCGATAAATGCCTGCGGATGTTCGATACGGACTCCCATTGCAAACGGTTTGGCTTCGATGAGGATTTCCTTCTTCTCGAGCAAATGAAAAATGTCCCGTGCAGAGTGGCCGGTTGCCAAGATGACGGCATCACCAAGCACCTCGTCTCCATCGTGTGTGGTGACTCCAAGAATTTTGTTCTCTTTGATTATGAGATCTTCTACGCGGCATTCAAAATGTATTTCGCCGCTGGCAGAAAGGATACTTTCTCGCATTGCCGAGACGACTTTCGGCAGGAGATTCGAACCGATATGGGGATGTGCGTCAATGAGGATATCAGGGCTTGCTCCATGTGCGACTAAGGCGCGCAGAACGGAATTCACATCTCCGCGCTTTGTTGCCCGAGTATAAAGCTTTCCATCGGAGTACGTGCCGGCACCACCTTCGCCAAAGCAATAATTACTATCGGGGTTGACGATTCCGCGTTTCTGAATGGCAGCAAGATCGTAGCGCCTCGCGCGAACATCTTTGCCTCGCTCGAGAATGATCGGTTTTATTCCGCGCTCGATAAGGCGCAAGGCTGCGAACATTCCCGCCGGGCCTGCGCCAATAATGATAACACGTTTCGCATTCGGAGATACTGCGCGATACTCCGGGACGATCGGAGCTTCGATCGGAGCGGGCTCATCATAGTAGATCTCAGCCTGCATCCGGTATCGAACATCTTTGGAGCGGGCATCGATAGAGCGCTTTCGGATACGGATGGAAGTGATCCGGTCTGCCGATATTCCGAGATCCTCGGCGGCGATCTGTTTCAGAGCGAGGGAATGGTACGCGGATTCCGGGGAGATAACAAGTTCTTTTGTGACGATCATAAGTGTGTGCGGAGTATTTTTCTCCGAATCGGATGTTAAACGCTGAGTACTGCTGATAAAGTGTCGCAGGCTGCCTGATCCCGCCTATTTTGGCCATTGGGCGGCAATTTGATCTAGAATAAATGGATATCGTCGTCATAGCCTTTTATAAGTTTGTTTCTTTGCCCGATTATGAGCGGTTGCGTATTCCCTTGCGCGAATTTTGCAATGCGCACCATATAAAAGGAACAGTGCTCCTGGCAAACGAAGGCATAAATGGAACGGTGGCAGGCACAAGGGAAGACATAGATATACTCCTTGCTCACCTGCGAAGCGATGCACGCTTCTCCGATCTTGAGCCGAAAGAATCATACTATGATGCAATTCCATTCGAGAAAATGAAGGTTCGGCTCAAGCGGGAGATCGTCGGCCTCGGAGTGCCGCAGATCGATCCCCTTAGGAAAGTCGGTACCTATATCCCTCCTCAGCAATGGAATGAGATCATCAGTGATCCCGAAGTTCTTCTCATCGATACCCGAAATAATTTTGAAGTTGAACTTGGTTCATTCAAAGGAGCAGTTGATCCGAAGACAAAAGCGTTTCGTGAATTCCCAAAATTTGTCGAAATGAATCTCGATCCGGCAAAGCACAAGAAAATCGCTATGTACTGCACCGGAGGCATTCGCTGCGAGAAAGCAACGAGCTATATGCTCGACAAGGGTTTTCAGGAAGTCTATCATCTGCAGGGAGGTATATTGAAATACCTTGAAGAGATTCCGAAAGAAGAGAGTCTGTTCGAAGGAGAGTGCTTCGTATTCGACGATCGTATCACCTTGAACCATGAGTTGAAGAAGGGAAAGCTGGAAGCGAATCCAAAAGAGCGAAACTTCGGGAAAAAAGTAAATACCGATTGACGGCATAATGTAGCAACTTCCTCTGTTGTATGAGAACTCCCCTCACGATCGAGAATTACTATAATGAAAAAACTACTATTAGCGGCATTCGTATGCGTGCCGTTCCTATTTACCTCCCCTGCACCAGCCCAAGTCAGCGTTCAGATCAACATCGGTAACCCGGCAGTTCGCCCTTGGCCGGATGGAGTATGGGCTCCGGGATATTATGTGTATCCACCCAACGGCGGAAGAAGAGTGTGGTATTCGGGCCGATGGAAACATGATAACGGACGTCATCTCGGGCAGAACAAAAGCCATGGCGATCAAGGCAGAGGCGGCGGAAAGAATAAAGGAAGAGGCAGGGGAAATGGAAATGGTCACGGCAACTAATTTCCCAAATTGAATTGAATCGAAAAGAAGAAACGGCTGCATCGCAGCCGTTTTTTTTTATTCTTACGTGAATATCAATTCACTCAATTGTTAGGGATAATTCACTTACTATATTAAACTTACGAGCGTTAGTACTATCGAATTGATAGAAGATCAAATTGTTGATCTTCGTATCCACACCAACATGAAGGAGAAAATAGATATGAAAACGTTCTTAACAATTGCTGCCCTCGCATTCATACTTGCAGCGATCTCACCGACATACGCACAAGTCCGATGGGGAGTCGATGTCCACCTCGGATCTCCCGTACCCCCGCCGCGTGAAGTGATCGTTGAGCAACCATATCCCGATGCAGTTTGGGAGCCGGGGTATTACCGATACGAAGGGTATCGTCATTTCTGGACACCCGGATACTGGCATCGCCCGCATTATTGGGTACCGCTAGGGCATAGATTCGATCGCGACGAATGGCGCGAAGGTAGAGGAGAACATCGGGGTTGGGATAGAGATCGCGACGGCGACAGGCATGAATCCCATGATCGTGGCGGCCGAGGTAACGATTACCGCCAAGGCAGAATAAGGTAAAGCTTCATCCCGTTTTTTGCGGATGTTTTAGAACGGCTGACTATGTCAGCCGTTTTTTTTTGTGTATGATTTTGGAATTTGGTTTGTTAGGTAAGTAAGACGACTCCCTCTATTTCTCAAATTCACAGAAGAAGATTATGGCACACTATACATACGTAATTATTGGCGCCGGAATGACAGGCGATTCAGCGGTCAAGGGAATTCGCAGCATGGATACAGAAGGCACGATCGCTCTCATCGGGTCGGAAAAGGACAAACCGTATGACCGCCCGCCTCTCTCGAAGAAACTATGGAAAGGTGATGCGATCGATACCATCTGGAGGAAAACGCCGGAAGAGGGGCTGACGTATTTTCTTGGCAGTACTGTGCAATCGATCGATCCGAAATCGAAGTCGGTGAAGCTCGACGGTAAAGACGAGATCACGTTTGATA
>JAUZOQ010000047.1 GCA_030706385.1 Bacteroidota bacterium
CGTCTCCACACCGGATAGTGCTTTCCCCATAGCAACCGGATCCCCGTATGACGAAACTTGGAAAATATCGGCACCCGGGAGTTTCGGCGCCCGTGAGCGATCTCGAACTATGAGCTTCTGCGGAAGACCAAGGAGTGCCAGACGTGCCGCCACTTTACCTCCTATTTGACCCGTAGCCCCAGTAACTGCCAACATAATTTCACCTTCCTTTTACATTTCTTTGACGTTTACTGATTGGCCTGGTATAAATCGCTCTTCAGTATAGTCGTCATTGAGAGCCCAGAATCCTTCTCGCCATCGACGGATTTTTGTTTCAATGGCTGTTCTGCCTCTCTTACCCGAGTGTAGGGACAATGAACCCATCAGCACCGAATCGTTGCTACGTAATTAACCTTTGGATCATGCTATCAAGCAAATTGTCAGCCATGTTTAAACAACTACACAATAACAAGAATAGTGCTTTGCTTGCAATGATCGTGTTCTATGATCTATATCATGAATCTTCGTCATCCGGCTTTTGCCCGTAGGGAAAAAAGACCATTTATTAAATTGTGGGAGTGGCGGGAAAACGGCGAAGAAAGCCAGATGACCCTCGAATACGGTCCCTCCCCATCGGGCCAAGACAATTCTAGTCTGAATCCAACTCTAAGCCCGGCCGGGCGAGTGTTCAGGAAAGTGACTCATGTTTTTCAGTTCAAGATCGTTGAGAATACGTATTCTCCGTCGGTCCGAATCGATGATCTTCTGTCGCTTGAGGGTAGAAAGTATCCTTATTGTTGTCTCTGTAGTAGTCCCCGACAGTTCCGCGATCTCCTCACCGCTAAACTGCAGTTCAGGACCAAACTTGCCTTGAAGCATGTAAAGGACATCGCACACCCTTTGACTTGCTCTTTCCCCGACAGCGTCTATAAGCCTATCATATGATGACCTCAGTGCCTGTTCCATACTCAGGATTATTCCCATCAAAGGCTTCCGGTCTCTTGTTACGACAGGTACATAATCCTCCCGTTTGATTCGTAAGAGTGTCGCGGTCTCAATAGCCTGGGCAGTGAGAAAATGCGGCAACCCCGAAAATACTGCTGTTCCATTCAAAGAACCGCCGTAACTGCCCACGTAGGCAACGAAGTTCCTGCCAGTTCCGGACTGTTTGAAACATTTAACACGTCCTTTGTGGACTATGTAAAGAAATTTCGGCGCATCGTGTTCTCGGAAGATCAGATCTCCTCTCATGAACTCAAAAGGAACTGTAACTGAAACCAATGGTTCCAAATATTCATAATCGATTTGCATAAACTGCGAGAACTGTTTTATGGTTTGGATCTTATCTTCTAAAGATATATCTTTGATCACCGACATGGCAATCTATTATAACGTTACAACACACGTTTTTCAATTCCAATTAAATTCACACCTTATTTGTCCGCGGATGGCTTTCAACTTGGCAGGTCTAAAAGAGAGCGACTGTTCCGAGGAGCTGTCGTGTCAACCTGAATGTGACAGCCAGGGAGCAGCCTCCAAATCGTGATATTTTGTTGAGGCTGCATCATATTTATTTGGTTCCAAATGAGTAACATAGCGCTAGTAATTTACCCAAAACTTTACGGGCTTAATCATCAACCTCAGATCGCACTGAAGACACCGTTTCGATTCGTTCACCGCCGACCGCTCATCCATGTCTTCTACCACCTTGCAGAAACTATGGATCCTTTCACCTGGTGGTGTGTGCATCTCTTCGCAGCGGGTCATCCCGGCAAAGCCTTCCTCTTGTCCAAGACGTTTCTCCGGTTCAGTAACCGGGGCAAATTTTTCCTCAATACTTCCTCGCCCTCCAAGAAATTTGTCGATTGCCATAGCTGCTTTTTCGGTTAGTCCGGTACTCCAGCTGATATCGAACGGGAAACTCCCATACCCTGCGAGCATTGCATGGGCCAGTTCATGCTTGAGCGAGCGAAGATTCTGTTTCGCTATATAAACGGCATGACGCCAGGGTTTGGAAATACTTGCTTCGCGCGTTCCGACATATTCGTAAAGAGCTTCTGTAGATGGGAATATATATATATCGATCTCCGACGGAAGGGCCAAGCCATAGACATGTTCGATCTCCTTGACGTCATCAGCAATCTTCACCTTCTCAAGCTGCAACTCGTCAGTGCTCAAACCGCCCGGCGCGTAGTGAATATGGATCTGACCTGTAATGATCTCTTTCTCAAGATAGGAATGAATCGGAAAATCGAAAAATTCTTTGCCGATCATGACTGTACTAAGAACGAAGACGACGATCATGATGGTGAATTGCCATGAACGGCGCGCTCCGATTGGCTTGCCTCGGACTCTTCGATAGTAGTTCAGCCACGCGCCGATCAACGCAATCTCAATTATTCGTGAAATCCAGTATGCCGAATGAAGCTCGATGGCTTCATCCCAGACGAAACCGGGGAAATATCCATATTGCCATCCATAAGTGAAGATCTTTGCAGTGAAATAGCCCGGAAGCAAGCTGATGATGAACGAGCCGATCCATAACAGAGCAAGATAGCTATTCCTACGATTCGGACTTATTGGAAGACTTCCGATGGCAATTCCGCACATGCCGGCGATCAGAGCCGTGGGATAGACGATCTCAATATAGAAGAGAATCCCATCTGCGATCGAACAATTCGGGATGAAAAATGCCGAAAGTAGTGAGATCGCAAGCGGTATGGAAGAGAGCACGAAGATGGGCAAGAGCAATGATCCTGCCCTGCCACCGATTCCGGACTGACCGGGCTTTGCGGCCTCAGATCCGGAGTAGAACAGCAGATACAGGCTTGAAAAGAGCGCTATGCAGCCGGAATATTCGAATCCCAGAATGCGGAAAAGAGGACTGGACAGTGAAATAATCGCAATCGAGACGAGAGCATAGAGCACTGCTCCGATAAGTAACGATCGTTTACTCCAGATTGCCATAAGGGAATTTCTTTACGCGAATCGGGCAAAGGCTCAAATAAATCCGTAACTTTGCATCCTAAACTATTCAAATATACACCGCCTCTATGGCAGCAAACGTTATTGTTACAATATCCTACCCGGTAAAACTTGCGAAAGTTGCCGCGTATCAAAAACTTGCCGAGCAGTTCGCCCGCGCAGTTAACTCCTCTCAGGAAGCAGTCCGCGTCAGCATCTATGCCTCCGATGAGAAGGCCAATGCCTTCGTTGAAGTGTACGAGTGCACAAATAACGAAAGTTTCGATACCCTCGAAGATAGCTATGACGAGACAACGCATGATCTTATCGTTGCTCTCGCCGATTGCGTTGAGGACCGCCAAGTCGTCCGGACGATGACCAAGCGCATCTAACGGCGGAACCTCAGGCTTAGGCCGGCTGTTCGGGAAACCCCGATTTGCTTTATGGGCAATTGGCGCAGTTGGTTAGCGCGCTTCCTTGACATGGAAGAGGTCACAGGTTCGAATCCCGTATTGCCCACAAACCCGTCTCGCAGATGCGAGATCTTTTTTTCAGGCGCAGAGTTTCTCTGCGCTTTTTTTTATTCGCGCATCGCGGAAACTATTAATACGTTTTTAGTTTTCTACGTGTCCTCATGGCAAAACGCTCGTCCATAAAATCCAGGATCTTATCCGTTGCGGAAGAGCAATTTCGCACGCAAGGCTATTCTCAGACTACGATGGATCATCTTGCCGAGCTGCTCGGCATGAGCAAAAAAACACTGTACGAACATTTCCGCTCGAAACAGCAGCTTGCCGAAGCCATGATCGATGATATCAGCAAAGCCATATGGAAGATCCAGGATGAAGTCATCAAAGGAGATGGAAATCCTGTTGCGAAACTTCACCGTATGGGGCAGGAAATGCAAAAATGCCTTCTGACCGTCGCAAGCGTGAAGCTCCTTGACGATCTGCGCCGAAACGCTCCCGAACTGTGGCAACAGATCCGGGAGATCCGGACGCAGAAGATCCGCCAGATGTGGAGTCATCTGCTTGCCGAAGGAATGCGTAAAGGATATATAAGAAAAGAACTGAATACCGAGATCTTTGTCGCCATTCATATGGCATCTGTCGAACGACTTCTGAGCAGCGATCTTATGTTCCATAGCGAGCAATCCTTTGCCAGCTCCCGCACCGATCTCCTCGATATTTTTCTCAATGGCATTCTTACCGATAAAGGAAGAGATGCCGAATCGAAATACCATTGACACAGCATAGCATTACTATGACAAAATATTTTCTGATCCTCGCATTTTTCTTCACAATTGCCGGATGCAGCAGTAAAGATGAAAATACGATCAGCGCATCGGGCACGATCGAAACGACGGAAGTCAATATGGGCTCTAAATCTCCGGGGCAGATCGTCCGCCTGCTCGTTGATGAAGGAACTGCCGTCCATCCCGGTGATACTCTTGCCCTGATCGATACAACGAATTATGCACTGAATTACCAACAGGCATTATCGGTCTCCAGTCAAGCTGAAGCGCAGCTTTTGCTGCAAGAGCATGGATCGCGCCGCGAAGATATCGAGCAAAGCGCCGAAGGAGTGAAGCAGGCGCAGGCAAACTATGCGAATGCAAAACAAGATGCGGATAGGTTAAGAGATCTGCTCGCTTCAAGTGCGGCAACACAGAAACAGTACGATGATGCTGCAACGAAACTTGAATCCGCACAGGCAGTTCTCAATGCATCGAAACAGGCTTATCAGAAATTGGAATCAGGAGCCAGAGCCGAAGATATTGCTGCAGCGAAAGCACGGTTCGAGCAGACAAAAGCTCAGGCAAACCTTGCGCTGCAGGCGCTTCATGACTGTGTCGTGATCTCTCCGGTTTCCGGAACAGTCACCCATAAAGTTCTCAATCAGGGCGAGATGGCAGCTCCGAACGGCACCATCGTGACCATCAGCGTCATCGATCCGGTCAAACTGACGATCTATGTAAGCGACAAAGATCTTGGGAAGGTTAAACTTGGCGAGAAAGCAACCGTGAAGATCGATTCCTACAAAGATAAGACCTACACGGGCACCGTCATCTATATCTCTCCCCAGGCCGAGTTCACTCCCAAGAATGTGCAGACGACGGAAGATCGCGAGAAACTCGTCTTCGCTGTCAAGATCGAAGTTGCAAATCCCGACGGCGCTCTCAAACCCGGCATGCCTGCCGATGCAGTCCTGAAGTAACATACACTCTTCGCGTCAAAGACGCACTACGAATGTCCGTCATCGAGACAACAGATCTGGCAAAAAGTTACGGGAAGCTCACAGCCGTGGATGGAATTTCCATGAAGGTCGAGAAAGGCGAATTATTTTGTCTTGTCGGACCCGATGGGGCAGGCAAATCCACGATCATCCGAATGCTCTGCGGTATCATCGCCCCTTCAAGCGGAACAGCGACGGTTCTTGGCAACGATACTCAGAAGGATAAATCCGAACTTGTAAAGAAGATCGGATACCTCTCGCAGCGATTCTCTCTTTACGGAGATCTGACTGTCGATGAGAATATCGAATTCTTTGCACGGATCCATCATGTTCGCGAATTCACGGCACGGCGTGAAGAACTTCTGGATTTTACACGCATGAAAGAGGCACGGTCGCGCCTGGCCGATAAACTCTCAGGCGGCATGAAGCAGAAACTTGCTCTCGCCTGTACGCTCATTCATTCTCCGGAAGTCATTTTTCTCGACGAGCCGACAACGGGCGTCGATCCGGT
Source organism: Bacteroidota bacterium (assembly GCA_030706385.1). Taxonomy (GTDB): domain Bacteria; phylum Bacteroidota; class Ignavibacteria; order Palsa-1295; family Palsa-1295; genus PALSA-1296. Next base: position 5,690 of record JAUZOQ010000047.1, read on the forward strand.
ATCGCGGCGAGATTTCTGGAAGATCCTTTCGAACTTGCTCCATGAAGGCATTACGATCTTCATGACAACTCCGTATCTCGATGAAGCGGAGCGATGCACTCGCGTAGCAATGATGAATCACGGAAAGCTCCTCGATCTCGATAGTCCCCAAAATATTCGAGACAAAATGCGAGGCGAAGTGTATGAGATCATCTGCTCTCCTGTTCGCGAAGCGTATCTGATCGTCAAAGGGTGGAATGGCGTACAGGAGGCACAGCTCTATGGAGATAGGTTGAATCTGATCGTAAATCCCCACGAGAATATTATTGAGTCAGTTATCGATGCGCTGAAGAACAAAGGGATCACGATATCTGCATGGAGAAAGATCCCCCCGCGATTGGAAAATGTCTTCGTCTCGATGATGGGTCATCAAAGTGTGACAGTATCCGGAGAACTTCAGGAAATTAGCGATGCAAATAAGTCAACGTAATGAAAATGAGTAACTTCTTTTATTATCTGTTTATTACTGCCGCATTTTCAATCGGCAGCATTCGAATCGCTTACGCTCAAACGCCATTATCTCTCGATGATGCAGTAAGGATCGGACTCGAGCAGAATAGAGCACTGAAGATCTCGATGCTCAAAGCAAAGAGTGTCGGTGAATCGCGGATCAAGGAAACAGAAGCGGAACGGCTGCCGAGCCTTAAGCTCTATGGATCATATACGCGCTTAAGTGATATTGGCCCATCGATAATTGCTGTCCCCGTCCCCGGCGTGCAGCCGCTCTCGTTCCAAACGTATCTGTTGAACAACTACTCACTTAGGCTTTCGCTTCTGCAGCCGATATTCACAGGATTCCGGCTGCAAAATATCCAGAATGCAGCCGAGCATACATCTTCGGCAGCCCAGGAAGATTACAAGGCCGATCAAAGAGGCACGATCTTTACGATCAAGCAGCAATACTGGATGCTGTATCGCTTGCAGAGAACTCTCGATGCCGTCAATAAGAGTCTTGATGAATCGCGTGCTCGCATGGTCGATATCCGAAGTAAACTTGAGAAAGGATTGGTACTGCCCAACGATACGCTGAAGATGCAAGTGCAGGTTTCCAATAACCGGCTCAAGAAGATGCAGACGGAGAAAGATATACGCCTTGCCTCGGCTTCGCTCATGAATACTCTTGGATTACCGCTTGATGAAAAAGTTACTCTCACAACGGTAGCCAATGAAGTCCCTCCGCCACAGAAATCTATGGCCGAGCTGATCGAGATAGCAAAGCACAGGCGTTCGGAGCTCAAGGCAATCGACGAACGCATCGAAGCAGCGCGCGCCAATGTCAAGATCGCAAAGGCGGGATACTGGCCGCAAGTATCGCTTGAAGGCAATCTGTACTATGCCGATCCGAATCAGCGCTACTTCCCTGTCAAAGATGCATTCAAGACGACATGGGATGCAAGTATTAATCTATCGTGGGATGTCTGGACATGGAACATAGCAGGCTTGCAGGCCGAGCAGGCAGATTACTCCGTGCAGCAACTTCAGGAAGTTCGCAAGCAAACCGAAGAGGCGATCGCCCTTGAAATTACACAAACATACTTAACCATGCAGACGGGATTTGCGGCCATCGACATTGCCAAGCAGGCAGCCGAGCAGGCAAGGGAAAATTTGCGAATTGTCAATCTGCAATATTCCAAAGGCGTTGCAACTTCACTCGATGTGACGAGCGCCGAGACGTTGACCTTGGATGCCGATATCAATGTGGCAACGGCCATCACTGATGCAAATATCGGAGTGGCACAAATGGCAAGAGTTGTCGGCGAATAATACCATGGCTGCAATAGAAGTAAAAGATCTCAGTAAGCAATTCGGCTCGTTCACGGCAGTGGATAAGGTCTCCTTCGATGTCGAGCAAGGTCAGATCTTCGGCTTCCTGGGAGCGAATGGAGCCGGGAAATCAACAACGATCCGAATGCTCTGCGGATTGCTAGCCCCTTCATCCGGAGATGCAAAGGTTGCCGGATTCGATGTACTGACTCAGACGGAGCAAGTCAAGCGTAGTATCGGCTATATGTCGCAGCGATTCTCGCTTTATGACGATCTGACAGTCGAAGAGAATCTCAATTTCTTCGGAGGAGTCTACGGGCTGAATAAGAACAGGCTCGAAGAAAGAAAAACGTATGCGCTCGAAATGTCGCATCTGACCGAGGAGAGAACCCGACTGACCGGAACACTTTCGGCAGGGTTCAAGCAACGTTTGGCTTTGAGCTGCGCCATCATCCACGAACCGAAAGTTATTTTTCTTGACGAACCCACAGGCGGAGTCGATCCCGTCATGCGCAAGAGTTTTTGGGAATTGATCAATATCCTTTCCGATCAGGGGACGACCATTCTTGTCACCACGCACTACCTCGATGAAGCCGAGTTCTGCAACGAGATCATCTTGATCGATGCAGGAAAACTTATCGCGCGCGGATCGCCGAACGAGTTGAAGACGCAGTATATCAAGACTCCGATCCTCGAGATCGAATGCTCCGACACGAATGAAGCAATGGCTCTTCTCGGAAAAGAGCAGTGGGTATTGGAAATTTCGCTCTTCGGAACTGCGCTCCATATTCAGGTGCGAGATGCGGAGAAGGCTAAAGCTGAAGTGCAAAGACTTCTGACGGGCAAGGGTATCGGCATATCGCGTATCGATACGATCATCCCTTCTCTCGAAGATGTCTTTATTCATCTGATCGAAAAACGTGAAAGTAAAACAGTGAACACATAATGGAATTCTTCAAGAATATCTATCCCATCATGTGGAAGGAGTTTCTCCAGATCCGGCGCGACGCCAGGACATTGGCTGTCCTCTTTATCGTGCCGACTCTTCTGATGCTCTTTGTCGGTTTCGCCGTTAATTTCGACGTAACACATATCAAGATCGCCGTCCTCGATGACGATAAGAGCAGCCAGTCCAGAGATTTCATCGAGTCGTTCGTCAATTCGGATTATTTTGATTACTCGCATGCAGCGCATAATCAACAGGAAATCGATAATCTTCTCGATGATGGTACCGTTGCCGTAGCAGTGATCATCCCTCCGAAATTTTCCGATCATCTGGCGCGAGGCGAGGCAGCCGATGTACAGGTTATTGTCGATGGGTCGAATTCAAGCACGGCCTCATCGGTCGTAGGATATACTACGGGAGCGATCTCCAGCTATTCCTCGAATCTGCGTACACAGGCTCTAAAAAAGATGGGTAAGGAATTCTACTCTCCGATCGACTTCCGTCCGCGGGCGTGGTATAATCCGGACCTCTCGACCATAAAATTTCAGATCCCCGGATTGATCGGCTATATGCTGATCCTGACCTGCGTTGTGGCAACGACGATGTCCATCGTTCGCGAAAAGGAAAAAGGCACGATGGAGCAACTTGTCGTCTCGCGCATTACACCATTCGAACTCATCGCAGGCAAACTCCTTCCCTACCTGATCATTGCACTGATGCTGACGGCGATCTTGCTCTCGATCTCCTTCTTTGTCTTCGGTGTTGCCATTAAGGGAAGCATTATCTATTTACTCTCGACGATCTTACTCTACCTCATCTGTGCGTTGAGCCTGGGGTTGTGGGTATCGACAGTTTCAAATTCGCAGCAAGTTGCATTTCAGATCGCAACCCTTGTCTCTACGCTTCCATCGAATATTCTTTCGGGATTCATTTTTCCGATACGCTCGATGCCGATCCCTATTCAGATCGCTACAAATTTTACTCCGGCAAAATTTTTCATTCATGCCATTCGTGCAATTATGCTTAAAGGCGTTGGCATTGGTGCATTCTGGGAAGATTGGCTTGCTATGGGAATCTTCGCAACGTTCATGATCTGGGTCTCGACCCGCAGACTCAAACGACAAAAATTGTAGGAGGCAAACCATGAGAATAATCTGGTGCATCATCATCAAGGAATTCAATCAGCTCAAGCGCGATCCGCGGCTTCGCGCAACGATCATCATTGCCCCAATACTGCAACTGTTGCTTATGGGCTATGCGGCAACGACCGATGTAAATAATATTTCGCTTGCCGTCTGCGATCTGGATAAATCTGTTACAAGCCGTGAGTTTACCCGCAGCTTTGTTTCTTCGGGATATTTCACCGTCGAACGGAATGTCAATGAGTATAACAGCCTCGATAAACTCATCGATAACGGCACTGTGCAGGTCGCACTTGTTATTCCGCCGAATTTCGGAGCTTTCGTTGAAGCGCAAAAAAGTGCTCCGGTCCAGTTGCTGGTCGATGGCTCCGATGGATATACGGCAGGCATTGCACTAGGGTATGCCGGCCAGATCGCAGGAGCATACAATCAGCATATCTTGCAACAAACAATTTCCAGAACGGGCGTCAAGCCCAACATCGGCTCCGTCAATAGCGATATCCGCGTTTGGTACAATCCCGAACTCAAGAGCAAGAACTTCATGATTCCCGGCATTGTGGCTATGCTCTTGCTGATCACAACAGGCATGCTGACGGCAATGGCAATCGTCAAGGAGCGAGAAGTCGGCACTTTGGAACAGCTCATCGTAACCCCGATCAAGCCGTGGCAGCTTATACTTGGCAAGCTCGTTCCCTTCGTCATCGTCGGCATTATCGATGTTATTCTCGTTCTGACCGTGGGAAGATTCTGGTTCGATGTTCCGGTTCGGGGCAGTGTACCGTTTCTCTTTTTTTGCGGAGGGATCTTTCTCCTTTCCTCGCTTGGTATCGGACTTTTCGTATCGACCGTATCTCATTCCCAGCAGCAAGCGGCGATGACAATGCAGTTTTTTATTTTTATTCCCTTCCTCTATCTCAGCGGCTTTACCTTTCCGATCGAAAATATGCCGCGGGCCATTCAATATCTTACCTATGCAATCCCGCTCCGGTACTTTCTGGAAATTGTACGTGGGATATTTTTAAAAGGCGATGGCTTTATGAATCTTTGGCCGCAAATACTGGCGATGTTCATTATCGGAGTGGTCACGCTCACTCTGAGCATGATGCGCTTCCACAAGAAATTGGAATAGACAAAAAGATCGCAATCCTTTCGGATCGCGATCTTTTTTTAGAACCTAACCTTACTTATCGTGCCAGAATGATCTTCTGAGTCGAGACGAACGAGGCACCTTCCGTGCTTGTGCCGCTTAGGCGTACAAGATATGTACCTGAAAGAAGCTGCGTTCCGTCCGTTGCCGTGCCGTTCCATACCCACTCGCTGGCTGCAATCGGAGAGGAAAGCACTTGCTTACCTGTCATATCGTAGATCACAACCGATGCATTGCTTACGCCGCTGAGATCGACCTTCAGTCGTGAAGTCATCGGATTCGGAAGCAGCGTTACCGTCACTCCGACCGGAAGAGAATTGCTGACCGAAGCGGTAGCAGCAACTTGAACTCCCTGAAGAGCGATCGAATTCGTAAGTTGTGCGCTATTGGATACAACATTCAGTTGATCCGTATGTAAGGCGTAATCGGCAGCATTGAACGCAACCTTCACGCTGATCGTACCACCTGCAGCGACTGTTACGGGCCGCATCATTGTCGGAGCGCCGCTCGTAATGGTGAAGTATCTTCCCGAGGCAAGGGCAATACTGGAGATCTTAACGGTCGTTGTCAGATTATTGGTGAATTGAAGAACTACGTTTGCAACTTTACCATGTGATTTCACAACGATCGATTGCGGGCTGTTGCCGAAAAGTGTGTGAGCATTGGTATCGCTGACTGCCGTGCTGTCGTCTCCGTCATGTCCGCCGTGATGACCGCCGCATTCAACGGTATCGTTACCGCCGCGATCTCCGAAACCCGTGCTGTCGCTGCCATGATGTCCGCATCCGCCGCCAACCGTATCGTTACCGGCATCCGTCGAATCTCTATCGCCGTCATGATGTCCCGGGCCTCCCGGACCGCCCCCCGTTGTATCGTTGCTTGGATCGCCATGATGATGGTGATCACCGCCAAGCGAATCGTCACCGCCTGTGCTATCGTCATCTCCACCGCGATCGCCGTCATGATCGCCACCGTCGAAGAGCGGAGTTGTCATGACAGGAGTTACGGGAATACGCAGCATGCCGGAAAATACCGGAACCGCATTATTGGTAATACCGAAAAACGAAAGATCTGTCACGGAAGTAACTGCGATCTCAACGGTCCGGTACTGCGTAGGAGTATGGAAGTTTCTCGCAGGAGCTTGCGAGGCAATAGTAATGCCAAGAACGATCGCGAGTACGCGAAGCGTGGAATGAAGTATAGGTGTTCTCATTGTCATAATGAAATGAAGTTATTGGTTTAACTTCAGCCGCTCGGGAAAGCAAATTGCACTGAATTACTATTATGAGTCAAGACCGGCAGAATAATTTCACCCTGTTTCAGAGAAATTTCACTATTATTTTGGTTTGGGACTAAGAAAACAACGTTTCAGGAAGAATGACCCGAAGAGGCATCCCCGGATTTGCCAAAGTAAGCAAAGAGGCCGCAAACCTTTCGGATTGCGGCCTCTTTGTATTTCTGTATTTACTTAACGCTGAAGAATGATCTTCTGAGTCGTAACAAAAGGCTCACCCTCAGAACTTATTCCGCTTATACGGACTAAATATGTACCGGAGAGCAACCTCGAGCCATCCGAGGCGCTTCCATTCCATATCCATTCTGCGGAATTGATATCGGCAGAGAGCACGGATTTACCGAGCATATCGTATATCACTACCGAGACATTGCGTACTCCCGATGCAGTAACCTTCAGCAATGATGTCATCGGATTCGGCATTGCCGTGATCGATACACCGGAAGGAAGATTGCCGGATACCTTTGCAGCAGCAAGTTGTATGCCCTGCAGCGAAATCGTAGATGATGTTTGCGCACTGCTTGAACGGATGATCAATTGATCATTATGAACTGCATGATCGGCCGATCTAAAGACGATTTGTATCTTCATGCTTGCTCCGGAAGAAAGCGTTACCGGATTTACTGCAGTCGGCACATTGCCTTGAAGAAGGAAGTTCGTGCCGATAGTAAATGAGGCTCCTGAGATCGTTACCGGAACGGTCGAGTTGTTCGTAAATCTGAACGAGATGGCAGTCTGCCCGGAATGCGACCGGACAAATACCCGCTGCGTACCGCTGCCGAAGAGGATATGATCGGTCGTATCGGTCACATCCGTGCTATCGTTATCGGCATGTCCATGATTCTCGACCGTATCGATATCTCCGACATCAGTGCTATCGCCATCATGATGGCCATGCACATCGCCCGTTGAATCGTTATCACCGCCACGGTGATGGCCGGTAGTATCGTTATCTCCATCGTGATGAGCCGTCGTGTCACTTTGGCCGTGATGATCTCCGGTTGAATCGTTATCTCCACTACCATGATGGCCGGTCGTATCATTATCACCATCGTGATGATTCATCGTTGTGTCACCTTGGCCATGATGATCGCCTGTCGAATCGTTGTCGCTGCTATGGCGATTGCCCGTCGTATCGTTATCCCCATCGTGATGATTGGCCGTCGTATCCTTGCCGCCATCGTGATGACCACCGGAAGAATCTCTGCCATGATCTCCATCGGTCGAATCTTTTCCGTGATGACCTCCGGAAGAATCTTTATGATTCTTGCCGTGATCGCCGTCATGGCCACCATCAAGCAAAGGAATGCCTGCAAGCGGAGTAATCGGTATCCGTAGAATTCCCATGAAGGTTGAACTGCCGACATTCGATATTCCGAACGAGGAAAGACCTGAGATCGGAGTATAGTCGATTTTCACCAACCGGTATGTAGAGGCATCGGAGTGGGATTGATGTCGGGCAGAGGCCTGCCCGGCAAGGGATAAACAAAGGGCTACGGCAAAAAGCCGAATCGTCCCGCGAAGTATCGAAGTTTTCATACGTGTATGTTGTGTTAAATCAATTATATAAGGCTCTGCATACCGGGGAAAAGGGGTATGCCGTACTTCATGTCTTTATTGAGGCCGGAGTCGTCCGGAAGGATATTCCCATTCGCTCCTGTCCTCTTCTATTTGGCGGGGATGATACAACTATATGTTGTAACACGCTTTTCTACTTTTAGGACACATCGCTTCGTACATTTGTGACAGAATGGTGAAAAATAATACCGTAAAAAGATCTTACGTGTTGCTCATTCGAAGCCCTTTCCCAATTATTTAGGCATCCTCTCCGTATTTTTGCAGTATATGCAACAACCGAAAACGAAGATCGTCGCTACGCTGGGTCCTGCTTCCAGTTCGGAAGAAACTCTGGAAGCGCTTATTAATGCCGGAGTCAATATCGTCCGGCTGAATTTTTCGCATTCCACGCAAGATGAACATCTGGCGTTGGCAAAACTTGTCCGCAAGATCAGTGCAAAGCTCGGAGTCTTCATCTCTATTCTCGGCGATCTTCCCGGACCGAAAATGCGAACCGGCGTTACTGCAGATCCCGGAGGCGTTCATATCGAAGACGGATCGAAGATCAAACTCGTCTATGATCCCGACGGACTGACGACTTCCGAAGTGATCACGACAAGCTACCCCCATCTCGGAGAAGATGTTGCCGTCGATGATCCTATCCTGCTCGATGACGGACAGATCATTCTTTATGTAGATGATATCCTTTCCAAAACGGAAATTCTTGTTCGTGTCAAGAATGGCGGAATCCTGACTTCGCATAAAGGGATCAACTTTCCGCGCACGCGGCTTCGCATTCCTGCATTGACTGAACACGATAAAGAACTTGCTCGCTTTGCCGTTCGCGAGATCGGAGTCGATGCGCTTGCTCTTTCCTTCGTTCGCAGAGCCGGAGATATTTTGCAGTTGCGGCATCTCCTGGAGACGGAGTTGAAGTGCCCCGATCTTCCCATCATCGCAAAGATCGAAAAGCCCGAAGCAGTCGATCATATCGAAACGATATTAGATGTTGCCGATATGATCATGGTTGCGCGCGGCGATCTCGGAGTTGAAATGCCGTTGGAGCAAGTGCCGCCCGTGCAGAAGCGACTGATCGATATGGCAAATGCTCGCGGCATCCCTGTGATCACGGCAACGCAGATGCTGGAATCGATGATCACTCATCCGCGCCCGACAAGAGCCGAGGCAAGCGATGTTGCCAATGCTGTTTTCGATGGATCCGATTGCATCATGCTTTCGGCTGAAACAAGTGTCGGCCTTTTTCCAGTTGAAGCTGTTCGCACCATGGGCGAGATCGCCTTGCAGGCGGAGAAGAGCGGATACGTCAGAACCGAATCGAGCTTCGACGATCCGAAAGTTGAGATCGTAAATTCCGGCGATTCCGTTGCCCGCGCTGCCTGCGTCCTTGCCGAAGAGGTCGGAGCCCATGCCATCATCTGTGCTACCGTCTCCGGAAAGAGCGCGAGGTATGTTGCGAAGTACCGATTCTCGAAAACTGTCATCGGCATGTCAACCGAAGAAGCCTCTCTTCGCAGAATGGCATTCTATTATGGAGTTATTCCGCTGAAGCTTGAAACGATCAAGAACTTCGACGACACATTAAATGAAATGATCAAGACCGTTCAGAATAAAGGCCTCATCCCCGAGAAAGGCTTCGTCGTCCTTACAGCCGGCCATCCGATCTTCCAAGTCTCGAGCACGAATATTATTAAGGTGCATCAGTTAGGGTAGAAGATTAAACGAGGATTTTCTGATATTAAGTAGCCACACTAACATTCCTACTCAAACAAATGCGGGATGAACCTGCTCGTGTTTGTGGTGATGAGACCATTCGATTCGCGGATGCCCATGCCGGCGGGCTGCTGGCCGATGATCCAACTGCCGATGACGGGATAATTTCCATCGAAGTTCGGAAGCGGGCAGAGGTCTTGTACGATATATCCTTCCGTTCCGTAATCGCCGGGAGTTTGTTCATCGATTCCGGCGCCCTTTAAGATGATGTTTGCTCCTTCGCGCGAGAAGAGCGGCTTGACGGCACAATGATCGGCAAGCGTTTTGATCTTCTCATCGTCATGAAAATATGCAGGCAGCAGATTCTTATGTCCCGGATAAAGCTCCCACAAGATCGGCAGAATTCCTTTATTGCTCATGAGCATTTTGAACGGCGGCTCGATCCAGCATGTCGATGAATTCACGAGCAAAAACTTGCTGAACTCTTCATTATCGGCCGTCATCCATTCCCAGGGATAGAGCTTGAAAATATTTTTCATCTCATTATTATCCAGATCGGCCCAAAGATTGCGTTCGTAATCCCATCCGATATCGGACATATCCATGAAGAATGTCTTATATCCGGCCTGCTCTGCCGTATCACGCATATATTGGACGGTGACGCTATCTTCGATGCTCGATTGCATACATGCAAAGTGAATGGCGTTCGGATCTTTCAGATATGGCCGGAGGAAGGTCCAGTAAGCAATGAGTTTTTCATGAATGGAATTGAACTGATCTTTCGTCTTATCGAAATCCTGAAGCCAGTACCATTGGATCACACTTGCCTCCAGCAGACTTGTCGGAGTATCACCATTGACTTCATACAGTTTTGCCGGAGATTTTCCATCGTAGCGAAGATCGAAGCGGCTATAGAGCGCAGGGTCTTCGTTATTCCAGGAGTTGATGATGTACTCTTTCCATTTCGGCGCGATGCCAAGCTTGGCGAAGAGATCTTTATCGATAACATGTTGCGCTGCAGCAAGGCACATATCGTAGAGTTCGGATGTCGTCGCTTCGAGCTCATCGACTTCTCGCGAAGTGAAGGAGTAGTATGCCCGCTCATCCCAATAGATTTGATCGAGACTGTGATAGAGGAATCCCAACTCTTCGACTTTCTTTACCCAATCGGTTCGAGGTTCGATCTTAATTCGCTGCATTCTATATATTATTGTCAGAATGTATCATTGATCATCCACATCGGCATCCCAATTTTACATTTTACATTTTTAATTTTACATTCACGAAGTCTTACGCTCCGATTCCGTGCGACATTCCGTTGCCTCCGAAGCCGCCTCTTCCGATCGAGCTATGTGCCGATGAAAGTCCCTGCCCTAAGCCACCGTATCCGCTGTAGACGCCTGGAGCGAATCCCATCCCTCCGCCGCGGTACCGATTGTATCCGAATCCATCGAACATCCGGCTGATCAAGTAGTATCGCAAGAATCCGTTTTCGTAATGCGTATACATCATGCCTGTATCGCGGCTTGTTCCGGCCCAGCTATATTCATCATACGGGTTAGGCTTGTGTTCTTCACCTCCGCAGGAACCGAGAGCTATTGCCGAGAGAAGTGTCAGGACGATCGTTTTGCTTTTTTTCATATCAGTATTTCAGCGAATCGACTTTGAAAAGCACATCGTACTGCTTCTTGGCCACTTGCGGAACATCGGGTTCGTCTTCATTGACTTCCGAGACCATCTCTCTTCCCAAATCGGGCAGTGTATCGCTTGAGACGATCAGATGCTGCTCCTGCTTATTCTTCACAAATACATTTTTTTCCAACTGAAAGACGGTGCGTCCATCGGCAAGAGTTTTCGTATGCAGCAGAAGCTCCATAGCATTCTCCTTGAAGATCTGCGGATATTCGTTCTTGTTCTCTTTTTTTCCACAGCCGGAAAGTACTGCAGTAAAAGCAAAGCCGAGAAGTATGATCGTTTTCATTGTGCGATAAATGATGATTGCCGGATCGGAAAGTCAATGGAAGCTATTCAAACTATGCCCACCGCTATTTGCGTGCCCGTGAACTTTGATAACTTTGGAACGCCTTTTGCGTACGATATGGTTATGCACGCAATGAAACAAAGCGCTTTTCGAACCGCTCCCCTTTTGGTACTCTTTCTTTTGCTCTTGCAAGGGGAAAGCCGTGCCCAATGGATCCTTCAGGGTGGCCTTATCGATGCGCAGATCCATCGCGGCATCGAGCTTACCTATAATATGAATTATTCGGAAGCCGACCGTATCTTCGATTCCGTCATCTCCGCAGCGCCGGCGCATCCTTCGGGATATTTTTACAAGGCAATGGTCAACTTCTGGCGTGCCGTCACCAATACCGATAACACCGGTTACGATGAAGCCTATCGCAAGGAGCTCGATCTCTGCATCGAACGTGCCGATAAATTGCTCGATACGAACGATATGGATCTTGCCGGACTTTTTTACAAAGGTGCTGCGCTCGGAATGCGTGCCCGCATCTTTGCGATCCGTCCGAACTGGCAGGATGCCGTCGGTCTGCTGTTAGGTGATGCAAAAGAAGGAGTCAAGTATCTCAATAAGCTTGAAGAGAAACTTCCCGGAAATGGCGATATCATTTTCGGAAGAGGCCTCTACAATTATTATGTCGAAGCCGTCAAGGAAGATAATCCGGGACTCTCTCCGGTGATCGGATTTTTTGCAACGGGCAACAAACGCGTCGGACTCGAGATGCTGGATTATGCTGCGAAGAATGCGACCTATTCCAAAACCGAAGCGATGTACGAATTGATGAAGATCAATTACATTTACGAAAAGGACTTCACTCGTTCATACAATTTCGCACGGATCCTCACTAATACCTATCCTAATAACTCCGCCTTCCTGCACTATCTTGCATTCTGCCAGGTCAGTCTCGGATTAGTTGCGGCATACGATTCGACCTATCGTGTGATCCTTTATCGCTCCAAGGAACGGCGCGAAGGATATACGATCAAGCAGGCACGGGAAGCAATGTATTTTATCGGTCAGGCATTTTTGCTGCGGCCCGGAGGGAATATCGATTCGGCTCTCTACTATCTATATAATTGCAATCTTCGGAGTTACCAACTTACTCCGAATGAAGTAACGTGGTGGATCGCAAAATCCGAACTCCTCATGGGAGAAGCATACGATGTTGCCGGCGATAGGAAGAACGCTCTCTTCTATTATAACCGCGTCATGCAGATGAAGGATGTTTCCGGAGCCCATGCCGATGCGCAGCGCTATATCGCAACTCCGTACCGGCGGTAAACCGAATCCTCTCTTACTTATCCTTCGTTGAGGAGGTAGATCCTGTTATCTTCCACTTTATAGATCATCGGAGCAACGACTATTGCCGGATACCGCAATCTCAATCGCTTTGCCTCGCTGATCACGAAATCGACTTCATTGCCGATCTCGAAGATCGGAGCGAAATGCATGAAGTGATCTTCTGCATGAGCACGATCCCATCCTGCTGCATCGACAAGGCCTTGAACGAATTGTTCTTTGCGGGCGATCAAATTGACCATTCCGCAATTGGTATGACCGATGATGGCAATATAGCGAACACCTCCGACACTGATCGCATACGATACCTTGAACTCGCTGTACCGTAAGTTCGCGCCACCGGTGCGGATGATGAAGGCGAAGTTATCCGGGATCGAGAGATGCTTCCGGTTATCCATGCACATTCCCACAAGCAGTTCTGCATTCGAATACGTATCGGCCGGACGGCCAAGATCGTGATACTCGATCAGTTTCCCGATCGGCGTATTCCGATACTGCGGGAAAATATCTTCTTCCTTATTAATAGGTACGAGCCTGTTCATCGATAGTCAATTACGTTTGGTGGTATGCAATTACAACGATAACAAATGTGCAGATGGTAATTCAGCGCTCTGGTAACAAATACTTAGTATGTACTAAATCCCGTTGCGCCAGATCTACGATTATCTTCTCCGCTTCTGACCGCGCCATTTTTTCCGGCCCGGAGTTGCAGCGGTTTTTTTTGCACTATGAAAACTTCCATGCGAATTTTTCGCCGGCTGTTTCTCATGATGCTCCTGCGACATCGGATACGGATGATCGTTAAATGCCGGAATCTCCTTCTTGATCAGCTTTTCGATATCGTTCAAAAACGGCAGCTCGCCGCCATCGCAGAAGGAAAGCGCCGTGCCTTTGGCTCCGGCACGTCCGGTTCTGCCGATACGGTGAACATAGGTTTCCGGAATGTTCGGGATCTCATAGTTGATGACAAATTCGAGATCGTCCACATCGATACCGCGGGCTGCGATATCGGTTGCAACAAGAACGCGCGTTTTCTGCGCTTTGAAATTATTCAATGCGCGCTGGCGCACATTCTGCGATTTATTGCCATGGATCGCTTCGGCGCGAATATTATTCTGCGTCAGGATCCGGACAACGATATCGGCTCCGTGTTTCGTCCTCGTGAAGACGAGAGCGGTTCGGATATCGTCATCATCTAATACATAAAGCAAGAGATCTTTTTTCTTTGCCTTATCGACAAAGAAGACATACTGCTTGATGGCATCGACGGTCGGCTCGTTCGGCGTGATCGTAACCTTTTCCGGATTATGCAAGATCGTATGAGCAAGCTTGACGATCTCCGGAGGCATCGTTGCCGAAAAGAAGAGCGACTGCCTCTCGTGCGGCAAATGCGAGATGATCTTCTTGACATCGTTTAAGAAGCCCATATCGAGCATTCTATCGGCTTCATCGAGAACGAACATTTCAACATCGCGAAGAGAGACGAATCCCTGATCCATAAGGTCGAGCAATCTGCCCGGAGTTGCGATGACGATATCGACTCCGCGATTGAGCGACGAAGTCTGCTTGCCCTGATTGACTCCTCCGAAGATGACCGTATTGGTCAGCCCCGTGTATTTGCCATAGGCTCGGAAACTATCGGCGATCTGCACGGCAAGTTCTCGAGTCGGAGTCAGGATCAAAGCCCGCGTTTTTCGCTTTCCGCCTTGCGGCCGGTTCTCGCTGAGCATTTGAAGAATAGGAATTGCGAATGCTGCAGTTTTTCCCGTTCCTGTTTGCGCACAACCCAGAAGATCTTTCCCCTGTAAAAGAATCGGAATCGCCTGCTCCTGGATCGGAGTAGGTTTGGTGTATCCTTCTTCTTTTAACGAGCGAAGGATCGGCTCGATGATGTGTAATGATTTAAACGGCATAACTATGCTGATAAATAGAATGAACTGACAACAAGGAGAAATACCGGAATTATAACGAAGGGTTAGAAAACAGTGTATTGACCTCTGAATTGGCGCTTACCGGGCTTGCCAAAGTACCGGAGGTGAGCCGGTACAGTCCTCAAGAGCACTAATACAACAAAGCATATCGCCAGATGATTCGATTGGAATCGCGATCGCTCGCAGATACAGGAGGTTCGAACTGTGGGCGGAGAGCCGCAAGCCTTGAGCTTACGGGTTCTCCGCCGTCACGTCCTGTGCCAGGGTTGCATCGTCCGGCGACTGCTCAAGATCCCGATCTAGGGTATAGAGCGATTCGCTTCCTGCCTTTGCACCACCGGCAATCTTTAACTTATCCAGAAGATTAAGCGCAAGCGTTTCCTCTTCGGTCTGCTCTTGCACCAGCCATTGGGAGAAGCTCCAGGTTGCCCAGTCTTCTTCTTCCAGACTCATCTTCACGATCTTGTAGATCGCTTTTGTATTATCTACTTCATGAGCAAAGATCTGCTCGAAGCAGTCGTGAACACTCTTCGGATTCTCAGGAGGTGCCGGAATGGCCGATACCTGCACTTCTGCGCCGCGCTTTAAGATATACTCCAGAATCTTCATCATGTGGTTTCGCTCTTCCTGCGCATGGCGAAAAAGAAAGTTCGCTATGCCGCTGAATCCTTCATGTTCGGCCCATGCTCCGAACGATAAGTAGATTTCCGAAGCACGCGCTTCGTTCGTCATCTGCGTATTCAGTGCTGCTGCCAATGATTTGGAGAGTCTGTTCGTATTCATTCTGCGACTGATAATTGTTTAGCACTCACCCCATGGCTTGTGCATGACTTAGGCTTCATCTTTCGTTGTCCGGACCAGGCTGATACCGGTTACAAAGAAGATCAATCCCAGAACTCCGAAAATGATCATCGATTTCACGTCGCGGGTTCCGCCCGATGTATCGGCAAAGACTATGGCTGCGTAGATAAGTCCGCCGATACCGCAAAGCGTCAATAACGCTCCGAAAATCCGTTTGATGTTCATTTTGTGAGTTGATATTTTCTATGCTCGTGGCGATCGCTTCGACGATTGCCACACCAGTACTGCTCCGATCCCCATGACGGCAATACCGGCAACAGGCGACCAATTGAAGTTATGCGGTTCATCCCGCGTCACCTTCAGCTCTCCGATGGCGACGACTTCCTTCTTCGTCGAAAAAGAAAACGACGTAACGATCGTCAAAGCCAAACCAAGAACGAGGAGTGCAATACCTGCTTGTTTCAAATCGAATTTGGTGTAGTGAGCGATTCGAAACAAAAATATGCAATCACATGCAAGAAATCATTACAGAATTTTCGAAATCCGTTACATGATTCACACATCGTGTTTTTTTCAAGTTGTCAATGAACTGACGAGGGGGATGGGGAAGCTGGTAGTTGATAGCTGGTAGCTGGTAGAGGGTGGGACTTTCTCCAGTGGGACGGACTCTCAGTCCGTCCGACGAAGTCAGACCACCATCTGAACTCGGATTCGTCGGAGTAACGGATTACTCGGATTATACTTCCTGAAGTAAAGGACTTACCCCAGATTGGACAACTGCGTACTGCTTACTGTCAACTGCAAACTGTCAACTGCAAACTGTCAACTGCAAACTTGCAGCCTACTCCCTTTTCGCCAAAGCTCACTCCTAACAATGCCTTCTCCCTTACCGGCGGGATATTTCAGCCTGTTTGCCATCCAGACAAAAGCACTATAAAGAACTGTTGGAATGAACTTCTGAATACAAATATACGAAATAATCAGACGAAAAACAAATCTATTATTTCAGAAACCTTAGTCGCAGAAAATTAAATTATTGGAAATTAAGAAGTTACGAATTGAAAAAAAAATTAGATTTTGTTTGAGATGGAGCATTTTATGCGAGATTCGGCATCTCCAGTGGGACGCCCGCAGTCGCGGGTTAGTCCGTCCGACGATCTCAGCTCCGCAGAATGGACTAACCCGCTGCGCCGTTTTTTTTGACATTGCGAGACCGGCAGCAGCCGGTCGTAGCAATCCTTTCTCTTTAGCTCCGTAGGAGCGATCTGTTTGTAGATAATTTATTTTTAGATTTTATGGGGGCGCGGGGAGTCGTCTCAAGAATTCGCCAACAGGTCACCCCTACGGGGTTCTTTTGAATCTTCTGAATTACTTTCTACAAACAGGTTGCTCCTACGGAGCAAAAGGGTCGCGTGTACGAATTTGTCATTGCGAGACCGGCACCAGTTGGTGAAGCAATCTTTCGAGGTGCCAGGCAATAAGCACTTGAGACTTTCTCCGGTGGGACGGACTTTCAGTCCGTCCGTGAAGATAACCAAATACATACTACGTAATTATTGGTCCCCTTTGAGTATGTCTTCCACTTGAATCATTCTATCTCATTGCGTGTACCATGCAAAGAGAAAATACCATCAGCACTTGAGAATAGATGGAGATTTACAACGCAAATTCTACTCATGATAAGAATTCCGGCTCGTTCTCATTTCTTGTGTGTTCTATTTTTCCTTATTGCACTGAGTAGTTCTGCAGTCTCCCAATGGCGAAGAATTGGGAGCTTTTCGAAAGCTATATGCTGCGTTCACCTACCAGATTCTGGCTCATCGGCGGCACCAAGAATCTTTCTTGGTACAGTTTCGCCTGGAATTGATAACGCAGAGGGTTGGAGCAGCCAGAATGGAGGAAGAACTTGGTCTCGCTTCTTTGTCTCTTCCGATCCTACCGAACGAAGAATATCTTCATTCACTTTTAAGGACTCCCTTACAGGCTGGTTTAGTCTTGGAATCAGTTCTAATGTACCGAATGCAGGAAATTGTTATAAGACCACGGATGGAGGCCGAAATTGGTTTAGTCTTGCCTTAGGAAATTCGACAACCAGTTGGAATGATTGTGCTGCGGTTTATTATCATACTAGCACAAATGTTCTTTTGTTATCTCGTTGGAACGAAGACTGTTTGGAATCTTTTGACGATGGGTTTACTTGGGGGAAGATTGGCGTGTCACAAGTGGCTAATAGTCTAAATGGGTATGCATTTATTAACGATCAGCAGGGGATCGCATCGTCTGCGGCAGGCGCAAGTCAAAGACCTTACTATTCCACGTCTGATGGGGGTTTGACCTGGGGGGTACTAGCATTTAAGGAAGAAGCATGGCAGCCGCTGGCATTCAATAATGCAATATATGTACTAACGGACTTAACTAATGCATTGTACCGAACGGATGATATGGGTTCCACCTGGAGTCTTCTGTACACTTTCCCTTTCTCAGTTGTAGGAAGTCTCGGAGCCGATTCTACAGCGATGTATGCACAAGGAGGAGGTATTATACGTCAGCAAAGCGATTTGAGCGGCTTTCATCGATCCATCGACAAAGGTATAACCTGGGAATCGATTTGTGGGCCATCGAACAGTTATGACACTCGTTTTTTTGCAAGCGACTATGGAGTTTGGGCGGGCGATCTAAGCGGCGGCCTATGGTTCAACCGGACAAAGCAAGGCTCCGGTCCTCGGCTGCAAATCGAAAAAAACAATGCCATACGTCATACCCAAGCTCAATCGGCAGAAATTATTCCTGTTAAGATCTACTACTCGAAAGATTCCTACTATGAGTCGGTTGATTCCATCATTGCTACTCTTGCCATTTCCGAGCCTTTGATATACGTCGGCGATTCTGTTGTCGCCGGTTGGGTGATGAAGCGAAGAGAAGTCAATAATACAAACATCAAGTTCGTACTTCAACATACGGATATTTCCGCACCGCAAACGGATTCACTTTTGCTTAAAGTATATTTTCAAGCTGTCGTTTCAAAAGAGACGACAGGAATGCTTACCCTCGATGAAATCAATTTCAATCAAGATACGACCTTCCGCGACTGCATGATTGCTGCGCTATCGAAGACTGATACATTATTTGTAGATATTACTAACCAATGTGGCGATAGCATCTTGCGACAAATTTTGACGAAAAGCACCATTCCGTTTAAGATCATCTCCATCCGCCCCAACCCCGCACAAGATGAGATTGAAGTAAGTGTCAATTCGGAGATTGCTCAGCAGTTAGATATTGAGATCATGAATGCGCTCGGCGAAAAGCTCTCTACCGGCACAAGAAATCTTCTTGCTGGAAATAACACCATCCACTTGGATACAAAGAATCTGGCTGCAGGCGTATACCTCTTGCGCATCGGCGGAGTAACGCAAAATTTTGTGAAGGTGAAATAGGAATGCGAGTGAAGCTTCGTTCGGTCTCTTTGAGGAAAAAAGGATTTTATTTTTATTGCCAGATTTCTCCCTGCGCTATCGATGACGCACCTGTGGTCGCGTCAAATAGTCGAAATGACAATGTTTGTAGGGGCATCCGCCGCGGCGGACGCGTGCCCTGCTGAGGTTTATTGTTTACCACTGGCATTTGTAATATCATCAAGAGGGCACGCGCAGCGTGCCCCTACGAGCGTTGGTTCCTCGCATCTATCAGCTACCAGCTAATAACTACCAGCTTCGTTCTCCTAACGACTAGCATGGTCTTTGGGGAAATAAGGATCTTTTCTTATTGCCAGATTTCTCCCTGCGCTATTCGCTCCGGTCGAAATGACAATGTTGTTGGCAATGCTCTAGAAGTCGAAGACTAATGCGTCCGGGGTGCGACAAGCCCTACGATGGCTGTTCGGCGGCGGTGATCGTGCGGATCTCTTGCGACTGCGTGAAGAGGATATGATCGTGATAGTAATGCGTCAGGAGGAAACAGAGAATGATCATATAGTAGCACTGGTCGAAGGTCAGGTGATGGTATTGCTGAGTCAGCAGCAACAGGCCAATGACGATGATGGCGCTTCCGGCAGCGAGCATGTTGAATCCATAATACTTCCACCACTTGCCAGGTTCGGCAAGTTTACGCACCATCGGCAGCGTGATCTCACCCCGATCGTAACGAAGACGATTGATATACCATGTCAGTCCCAGATACTGGAATGAATGCCAGGAGTTCAGGCCCTGGAATGCAACATCGAGTTCATGGAAGAACGGAGTAAAAAATGTTGCAAGAACCGTTACCGTCACTAAGATCGTCTTCGGAACGTTGCCGATGCCAAGCTGGAATTCGCGGACAGTCTTGGCCACATAAAGCAGAAAACTGATGCCGAAGATCCC
>JAUZOQ010000048.1 GCA_030706385.1 Bacteroidota bacterium
ACAGCACTACGAAATTACGACGAGATCAAGCCGTATATTTGAATCATACCATCGGATACATTTCTTCCATTCGTCATGAAAAAACTCTTCTTCGCGCTCTTGTTTGCTTCTATTGCTCCATATGCCAACGCCCAGCCCACTCCGCCCGATCTTTCAGGATTATGGAAGATAATCTCCGCTCCGGTGAAGATCGAATCGCCACCGGAGTATCTGCTGCTTATGGATGATAGCATCTATGCCTGGGGAGTCGATTCCGCAGAGAATCCTCTGCCTCATGTCGTGACTGGAAGATGGACTATCACCTCTAATACTGAACTTGAACTGTCTCCCTCTGATAGATATGCAGATAAGCAGTACTTCGATGTGACCAAGGATAAGCGGTATAGGTTCGTAGCAACAAAGAAAGGGAATGTCCGAAAACCGGTTCCGTCCCAAAATGCGGAAATATATCTGGAGAAGTATGCAAGAAATTACGACAAGTAATGATCATGAGGGGATGAAGAAAGAACATACCAAAATCCTTATAATCCTGTAAATCGACCCTCCGATTGTTTCCTCTTCGTAAATTTGCAAAGATGCAAACCTTTACGATCAACCCCGAACTGCTTTATAATGCCAAACGCGATGGATTTAGCGATAAGCAGATCGCCGAGATATTCCACGTTTCTGAAGATGAAGTCCGCTCCGAGCGGAAGCGGCTGGGCTTTATTCCCGTATTCAAGACGGTAGATACATGCGCTGCAGAATTCGCTGCCCAGACTCCTTATCATTACTCGACATACGAAGAAGAAAACGAATCGGTCAGGACTACTACGAAAAAGGTTGTAATCTTAGGAGGCGGCCCCAATCGTATCGGCCAGGGAATTGAATTCGACTATTGCTGCGTCCATGCTGCGCAAGCTTTGGCAGAAGAAGGATATGAGACGATCATGATCAACTGTAATCCTGAAACAGTCTCGACTGATTACGACACATGCACGAAGCTTTACTTCGAACCACTGACCTTCGAAGATGTAATGAATATCCTAGATTATGAGAAGCCCGATGGTGTGATCGTAACCTTCGGTGGCCAGACACCACTTAAGCTTGCCAAACAGCTCGAAGCTGCCGGTGTGCCCATTCTTGGTACGGCACCGGATAATATCGATATTGCCGAGGATCGCAAACGCTTCGGCGAGCTGATCGATAAACTCGGCATCAAGTGTCCGCCGTATGGAACGGCTACGACGGAAGAAGAGGCAGTCGCAGTTGCAGATAAGATCGGTTATCCCGTTCTCGTGCGGCCTTCGTATGTTTTGGGTGGAAGGTCGATGGAGATTTGTTACCGTCCCGAGGCCGTATCGGAATACATGGCAAGTGCCAAAGGAGTCAGCCATGAGCGACCGGTGCTGATCGATAGATTTTTGGAAGATGCGTATGAATTCGATGTCGATGCGATTCGAGATAAATCGGGCACGGTTATTATCGGCGGCGTCATGCAGCATATTGAAGAAGCCGGAATTCATTCCGGAGATTCGTCCAGCGTAATTCCTCCGTACGATACAAGTGACGATGTCTATGCTCTGATCATTGCCTACACACGGATGCTTGCCAATGCATTGAATGTTATCGGCCTCATCAATATTCAATTCGCCGTCAAGGATGGCACAGTCTATGTACTGGAAGTCAATCCTCGCGCAAGCCGTACCGTACCGTTCGTTTCAAAGGCGACGGGAAGGCCGCTCGCTAAGATCGCTGCGAAGATCATGTCAGGGAGATTGCTCAAGGATTT
This sequence comes from Bacteroidota bacterium, assembly GCA_030706385.1. Taxonomy (GTDB): domain Bacteria; phylum Bacteroidota; class Ignavibacteria; order Palsa-1295; family Palsa-1295; genus PALSA-1296. The sequence continues at coordinate 1,772 of JAUZOQ010000048.1, forward strand.
CGACGTGAAGGATTTCGATAAGCATACAGCCTACGTTGCCATCAAGGAATCGGTATTCCCATTTGATAAATTTCCGCGCGTGAAGATGTTCCTCGGGCCTGAAATGCGTTCGACAGGGGAAGTCATGGGTTCGGGCGCTGACTTCGGAGAGGCAATTCTGAAATCGCATCTAGCTGCGGGTATCAAGATACCGACGGAAGGGACGATCTTTGTATCTCTCCGCGATCTTGATAAGAAGCCGCGCACAGCAGAGATCATCCGTGGATTCCATTATCTCGGATTTCGCATCATTGCAACAAGCGGCACAACAAAGTATTTGGCAGAGCACGATATCCCGGCCGAAAGCGTCAACAAGGTTTCCGAAGGCAGACCGAACATTATCGATGCGATCAAGAACGGCGAAGTGCAACTAGTGATCAATACTCCGAGCGGCGAGATCTCGCGTATTGCCGAGTATGAAATCGGCTGGTCGGCACTTGCTTACAAAGTGCCGTTCATTACTACTCTTTCCGCTGCTGCAAGCATTGTTAGTGCAGTTCGTTCACTTCGCAAAGGGGAACGCGTCGTTCGCAGCATTCAGCAACTCCATACGGAGCTTGTGCTGCCGATATGATCCCTCAGCATTTATCCGATTTCGATTATCCACTTCCGGATGAGTTGATCGCGCGCTACCCTCCGGCGCATCGGGAAGACTCACGGTTGCTTGTCCTTGACCGTGCAACCGGATCGGTGCATGATAACACATTTCCAGAGATCTTCTCCTATTTCAATGCCGGAGATGTACTTGTTATTAATGAGACCCGAGTAATTCCGGCACGTCTTCAAGGAATGCGAGAAACTACGGGCGCAAGAGTAGAGATCTTCCTATTGCATAAACAAGCCGATAGAACCGATACATGGCATGCTCTTGCGGCCCCGGCAAAAAAAGTAAAACGAGGTGAGACTATTGTCATTACTGATGATCTGAGCTGTATCGTCCTCGAAGAATTGCCGGTCGGGGAGCGGATCGTGCAGTTTAAATCAGCATCGGGGAACATCGAATCCGCGATCGAGAAGGCCGGCTCTATGCCCATCCCCCCGTACTTGAATCGCGAAGCCGAAGAGATCGATAAGGAACGCTATCAAACTGTTTTCGCGCGCATCAACGGAGCTGTTGCAGCGCCGACTGCCAGTTTGCATTTCACTGAAGATCTTCTGTCCAAAATAGAATCAAAAGGTGTGCATATTGTGAAGGTCTTGCTGCATGTCGGGCTTGGTACCTTCCGGCCGGTTGAAGTTGAGGATATCCGCCAGCATTCGATGCATGCGGAATACTTTGAAGTCGGCGAAGATGCGGCACGAGCGATCAATGCTGCAAAAGACCGAGGATCGAAAGTTGTCGCAGTCGGAACAACGACTGCCCGAACTCTTGAGAGCGCTGCCGATGAAGGAGGAATGATCAAGGCGCAATCTGGAGACACATCGATCTTCATCTATCCTCCATATACATTCAAGATCGTCGATGCTCTCATAACGAATTTTCATCAGCCGAAATCATCGCTCCTAATGATGATCAGTGCATTTGCCGGGTATGAGAATGTGATGAAGGCATATCGTCACGCAATTGAAAAGCGATATCGATTCTTAAGCTACGGAGATGCAATGCTGATCGTCTGACGTAGAGTAGTTAGGGAGTAATCTCTGTGATCAATCTTTCAACCCGAAGCGAGTCATCGATCTTCACTCTGCGAGTATCGAACTCCGCCCTTACAAGTGCCCTAAGCGCCTCGTCAAGTTTTCCCGGCGCATATTTTCGTGCAGCAGCGATGTAATCTTTCACAAAGTAGGCTCCGCCTCCGAATAATCCGATCGCCTGAGCGATGGATTGATCGCTTTCCCTTTTCGCGCTCATCTCTCGTGCAATGGCGAGTTGCTCTAAGTATTTACTGAGGAATGCAAACATCGGATAGCGTGCCGATCGGTCCGATTCGAGCATCCGCATTGCGATCTCGGCCGCACGTCCTTTATTGCCCGATCCGATCGCTTTCTGAAGTTCGAAGATATTGTAGGTCGGCGAAACTCCGACAGTCGCTTCGACATCTTTGGCAGTAATATTTTCGTTATCTCCGGTATAGGCGAGTAATTTTTCGAGTTCACTGGCAAGGGTTCGGAGATCGGTGCCAAGATGAGTTACCAGTGAAGTCGCGGCTTTGGTTTCGAGAGACCTCCCGGATTTTGAAGCTCGTTCCGTTATCCATTCCATTGCTTCGGATTCCTTGAGAACAGGGAATTCCAACGGAGTTGTCTTTGCAAATAAATCTTTCCAAGGATGCTGATTCTTCGGTCCGGGCTTGACCATATCGAATATAAGCAATGTGCTCCGGCTCGGATCTTCAAGATATTTATAGAGCAGATCGAACGTATCGTCATCCTTGCGCTTGGACTTTTCCGATTCACGAACCTTGAACAGTTTTTCGGCATCGCGGCAGATGACAACGCGCATCTCGGCCATGACCGGATAATTTTTTGCATGGTTAATGACGTCATTAATCTTGAAGTCATTGCCGAAAAGTTGGTCGTAGTTGAATGAGCGAAGCGAAGCATCGGGAATGAACGTATCGACGGCACGCTGCAGCATTTCCGAGCGGAGAAATTCTTCCTCGCCGTAAAAAAGATAGATGGAGTCTGGTTTCCCGGCGCGCCAGGATTTTTCTAATTGTTGCGTTGTCATTGCCGGAGGCAAAAATACGGCGTTCCGGGATCCGGTAGAGGAGTCTTAGCTAGCGGAGCACAGTGATCATCTTTCGTAAGACAACATTCGGTAGTTCGAGAACTAAAGGATAGGACCCTGATTGCAGATCTTCGATCCGAACCTTAACGGTGTGCCAGCCTTCGGAGGGATTCGATTCCGAATAGATCTGCTGGATCACATGTCCTAACAGATCGTAGACGGCAAGCCGGACTCCGGGATAGGATCTATCGAGATAAAACTTTATCGTTGTCTCATATCCAAACTGTGGCGCGAGTGGATTGGGCACGTTTTGCAGAAGCTGAGGAACACCGGTGTTTCTCTCATTTACGATCGGATCGGGTGCACTTGCCTCGCTATTTGGTTCGTTCTGTGCAAGGGAACTCTCCTGCTCATCTTCCGCCGGACCGACGATCAATGCACCTTCCACCGTCAGCCTTCCGTTGATCACAGAAAGTGAATTGATCCGAACCACATCATTTTGTCCTATCGTCACTGCAGCACCTTCGGAGATCGTAACATCGACGTTGCGATTACTTTTCTCCCCGGGATAGATCCCTTCGACAGGTTTAAGCCATACGTCCGCTTCATTTTTTTCCCAGATATCGGAATCGGTCCAGATACCACTGGTCACAGAACGAAAACCTGTTTTTTGCTGGGCTAGAGCCGGCGTAGAAAACGCCGCGGCTATGGCAAGGAAGATAATGACGCGTCTCATTTATTGTTGGGCAAAATGTGGGTAAAATGCACACACTGAATGCGAGTTTGGAAATGCCGGAAAAACAAGAGAGGTTCCGGGAATAAATCGCAATGCCGAAAACCCGTTCGGGAGATTGGTTCTCCGTTGCCGGCGCCATCAATTTGGATGAATAATTATTAAGAGTGGTAACCTTAAACTATGCCGGGCGTAACGACTCTATATAAGTAACGAATCCATTTAGAAGGATATGATACCATGAACATAAGAAAAAAGATACTTACTGTAGCAGCATTTTCAACATTAGTTGCCTTCTCAACAAGCATCTGGGCGCAAGCGCCTAATGACGATGGAAAGAAAGAACATCGCATTGAGCGGCGCGTCGAAAAGATGAAAGAAAAACTCAACTTAACCGATGCGCAAACGACACAGGTCAAAGCCATTCTCGAACAGGCACGGCCTCAGATGAAAGCTGACATCGAGAAGATGAAGGCGGCTCCGAAGGATCAACGGCTTGCCCTGAGAGAACAGATGCAGAAAGACCGTTCCGAAACCAAGGACAAACTTCTTGCCGTCCTGAATCCGGAACAGCGGACGAAAGCGGAGAAATTCATGAAGCGCCACGAACACGGAAAACATTTCGAGAAGAAGGAAGCAAAGTAGCCTCGGGCTACGTGAATGATGGAGCGCTCTGCTAATAACAGAGCGCTTTTTTTTAATCTTCGAATTCCATATCGATCGTCAGATCTTCTTTGAGCTTGAAGCTCTTGCGATGTTCGAAGCATTGGCCATATTTCCCGATGGCTTCGCGGTGTTCGACTGTAGCGTATCCTTTATTGCGCTTAAAATTGTACTCGGGATATTGCTCATGCATTTCGTGCATGATCTTATCGCGCGTTACTTTTGCGAGGATGGAGGCAGCGGCAATACTTGGTGAAAGTCCATCACCGTCGACGATCGTGCGGAATGGGTAGGAAAGTGTCGTGCGGAAGTAGTTGCCGTCAATAAGAAGGATCTCCGGCTTGATAGCTTGAAATGATTCTTCCAGTTGGTGCACGGCAAGAGTCATCGCCTTCATCGTTGCACGCAGAATATTGATCTCATCGATCTCCTGTGCCGAAACAATCCCGATTCCTTTTGCAATGGCATTTTCACAAACAACTTCGTAGAGATCTTCGCGTTCTTCGGCGGTAAGTTGTTTAGAATCATTAAGCTTGAAGCAGTTTCTTGGAAGTTTGCGGTCAAGCGAAAGCAATACGGCAGCGGCCACGACGGGGCCGGCAAGAGGACCGCGCCCGGCTTCATCGATGCCGATAATATTCTTCTGCCCCAGAGCAAGATATTCTCGTTCGATCTTCCAGGATATTTTGCGTCGTAGTATCAAGAATGTATTTTTGTAAATCTACAGAGTTGCCAGCAATAACGAGATGAACTTCCGTCTAAAAGTCTTTAATGATTCCGAAGTGTAATTTCGCCCGATCGATAGTTTCTCCCTTCGCAAGGCCGATGCTTGCCGAGAGCAGGCCAAGCTGCGTATCGAACTGAAAAACCACTCCGTAGCCAAGCGGATACAACGTTTGGGCTGCGAAAGTCGTCGTCGCAGGCCTCGTTAAGTAGCCGTAATCCATGAAGATACCCAGAAACGAATTGTGTCCGGTCATCAGGCGCTCATCGGCGTGGAGTATGACTAAACGAGAAATGTGGAACTCCGATTCAAAATATCCGCGCAATGTGCGCAAACCCCCAATTCTGAATAGATCGCTTTCGTCAAGTTCACCGTTAGTGATGTCCGTCATTTTGGCTGAGACCGATGGCACGAAGACGAGTCGCTCGGAGAATGTCCGTATGGCGAATCCGCCATCGAACGTAAGTGTCCGAACTGCAAGATTGCGAGCGGCAAGACTATCGAACGATGTTGCACCACTGACGCTTTTCGCTCCATAACTCCCTCCAAGCGAGAGCATAAATCCACTGCGGGGAGCTACGAGGTTATCGCGCGTATCGAGCTTTCCTTGAACTCCGACTGTATAGGTACGGCTATCATAAACTATATGGGCAGAGCCCGGAATAATTCGGTCGTACGAAAGTGAAGCCGATAGGCTGAATCCGTTCGATAGCAGAAGCGAAGGTTCGATACCGGCATTTGTCCGTGTATAGATGCTATCTTCATCGCGCTGCAAGAATTCTACCGACATATTAATAGGCAGGCCGAATATCCATGGCTCACGATATTGTGCGCTCAGCTCTTGTGCCGATTTCGTCTCTCGCCTGAATTCGAATGAAGCATTTCTCGCAGTCCCGGCAATATTGGTGAAGCCAAGTGAGAGGAAGCCGCTCACGTATCCGCTTGCACCTGAAACGGGAGGTGGATTATAGCCAAGGATGCCATCGATGTATGTCGAGCGATTCTCACTTACGGCGATCGAAATGCCCACGGATGAGTCGTTGATAACATAGATCTCCGGTGCGCTTACTTCTGCGAATATTCCCAAGCGCTCGATTCTATTCCGCGATGCTTCGATGGATTTCTTATCGAAGAGCGGTTTCTCGTTGATGAAAAACTCTCTGGCAATGATCGTCGAATCGGTAATGGCATTGCCAATAACTTTCACAGCGACCAGATGTGGATGTTTACCTGGCTCCAGCAATAAAGTTATATCTAAAGAACTAGAATCGTGCGGAAGGATCTTATCGATCGTGATCTTGGCCAGAGGAAATCCGATCTCCTCAAAGTGTCGCAGTAACGCATCGATATCCTTTTCGAAAATATTTTCGCGCAACGTGTCGCCAATTTTTGTCGAGAACGATTGGAGCAGATCGTCCGAAGCAAGATCGGTCGCTCCATGAATGTGAAGCGAGTGAATCGTGTATCGTTGTTGACAGAAAAGATTCGATGAAAGAAGACAAAGAAGCAACGCAGCTACAGCGAGCGGATTCCGGACTGACTCAAAGGCATGGCGTGACAAAATAGAAATGGTTTAGAACGTGAACGCATAAGAAGGTGATGAAAAATCCCCCGACTAAAGGCAAAAGTGGGTACAATACGAAATAGTCGAATCATCATATTCATAATGAAGAGCGACATCTACCCCAGAATGGTGAACTCAAATTTTGTCGTGAGTTGTTGCCTCAGCCGGTTATCAATCGTTTTCTACCATTCATCATAATAGTCGGGTCAAATGAAAGAATTCATGTTGCTAATCCGCAATGATGGCGATGCCAAGGCCGGAATGTCGACCGAAAGACACGAGCAGTTTCTGCACGCCTGTATGGTCTTCATTGATAAACTGAAAAAGAACGGAAACCTCATCAGTGCGCAGCCGCTGATCCGAGAAGGGAAAATGGTCTCCGGCACACCTGGTGCTTTCAAAGAAGGCCCTTATAATGAGACGAAAGAGATCATCGTCGGCTATTATCACATCTTGGCAAAGGATCTTGATGAGGCAGTAGCTATTGCCCAGGGGAATCCCGAGTTCGCCTACAGTTCCACTGCCAAGATCGAGGTCCGCCCGATCAAGATGATGGAGGAAACAACCTCCTACGAGTACCCGAAGGGTAAACCCTAAATCAGTGGCTTTCTTAGCCCTATTCGGATAGTGGCAAATTGGCTAAATTGGGGCTATAATAGCGGAAAAGCCGAAAAAAAACTCGTTTTTGAAACACTTCCGTCAAAAAGTTTGTATATTTGTACGAACTCTCTCTCGACGAAACACTATAATCGAAGGGAAAAAAACAATGAAGATTCGAGGATTACTAATTGCAGCATCGTGTATTGCGCTTAGCGCCGCTTCGGCATTTGCGCAGTATTCGGTCGTCTCAAGTGTAATCGGCTCGGGTGGGGGACCAATGTCGAACGCTACCTATTCTATGAATGGGACAGTCGGTCAGGCAGTGGTCGGGCTCACCACCGGAACAACGTATAGTGCCGATCAAGGCTTTTGGCATACTTTGCCAACAACCTCCGGCGTTACACCGATTGGACCGAATGCCGGTTATGATCTTGAGCAGAACTTCCCGAACCCGTTTAACCCGTCAACCGTGATTCGTTTCTCGATTCCCGAGCGTGTGAAAGTGACCCTCAAGGTCATGAACCTCCTCGGCGAAGAAGTGAAACGTCTTATCGATGGCGAGTATTACGAAGCCGGAAAGTACGATGTCGATTTTCTTGCGCAGGGTCTTCCGTCTGGTACCTACGTTTACAAGCTTGAAGCTGGAAACTTCATCAAGTCTCGTAAAATGGTATTGGCGAAATAACCTGGCCTGAGACAGTATTTCGACGAGAGTATCAACTCTTTTAAAACCCCTTCAATGCGAAGGGGTTTTTTTTATGCCCTCTACTTCCTGCGAGAGCGAACACCGGGCACATACTTCCTTCGGTTTGCGTTGCCAAATGAGGTTGTCAGAATGCAAATAACATAGGAGTAGCGCTATGAAAACAAGTGTCCTGCTTTTCGCATCGATCCTTTTGTCCTTAACTGGAGCAGCATCCAATGCCTGGAGTCAGACTGACTGGGTTCCAACGAATGGCCCGTATGGCGGTACAATCTATTGCTACGCGGTAAGCGGTGAGCATATTTTTGCAGGGACGCCTAGCGGTGGAGTCTTTCTTTCCACAAACGATGGCGCAACCTGGTCAGCGGTCAATACCGGACTTACAAATTCAACCATCCATGATCTGGCCGTGGTCGGTACGAATGTGTTCGCCGCGACTGAAGATGGAGTATTTATTTCTCACGACAACGGAGCGCATTGGGCTTCAGCGAGTAACGGATTGACAAACACGCGCGTATTTTCTCTCACGGTAAGCGGTACGAAACTCTATGCCTCAACGAATTTGCCCGGATCGTATGTGACGACTGATAATGGCTCGAACTGGTCTATTGCTAATGCCGATTTCACGGATATTAGCGTGCGCATCTTTGCTGGCAGTGGTCCCAATCTCTACGGAATAGCATGGAACGACACTACAGGGCTAAGTGCAATATCCTATTCAAGTGACTTCGGAAACAACTGGCAGAGGATCGAGACGCACGGAACGATCAATATCCAAAATCTTCTGGTTCGAGATTCCGTGCTCACTGCAATGGCGTACGGAATAGGAATCATGCAATCGACCGATCAAGGTGCGCACTGGACCTATATGGGGCGTCCGCCGATGTCAGATCATGTCTATGCCCTCCTTTCTCTTGATACAAACCTTATCATGGGCTCCGATGAGGGAGTTTATTCTTCCTCTGATGGAGGTACAACTTGGAAAAAATATGATGTAGGGATATCCGAGAATATTCCAGTCTTCGCTCTTGCTAAGAAGGGCTCAACACTCTTAGCAGGGACAGAGCAACATGGAACACTACGTTCAATCGACACCGGCCTCACATGGTCGTCTAGCAATGCTGGCCTCTCAACGACAAGCATTAATGCGTTGGCTACTAGCGGGGCAAGCCTGTTCGCCGGTGCCGGCAAGGTCGGCGGCGTGATATCGGATGACAACGGGACAACCTGGAAGGCCTGGAACAAGGATCTGCCTGATATTCTGGTTCGGGGATATTTCGTTCGAAAGAACGACATTCTCGCCTCAACAGATAGCGGGTTATTCCGATCGCTCGATAATGGAACAAACTGGACCAAGTTCAGCAGCTTCAATCAAATCTCCACATTTGCCGAAAGCGGATCGAATCTCTTCGGTGGAGGGTACGGAATGGTTTTTCGCTCGAGCGATGACGGCGTGACGTGGAAAAATGTTTTTACCGATGAAGTTTACATCATGTTTGCAATTGCTGCGATCGGCAATAATCTTTGTGCCGCAACGAGCTCGGGTGTTTATGTTTCTGACGATGATGGTACGACATGGAAGAATAATTTCGATTTTCCCGAATTCACATCATGCTCTGCGGCGATTGTCAATGGTTCGAATTTTTTCGTAGGGACTACTCATGGAGTTTTTCTTTCTACGAACGGCGGCACGAACTGGACCGCCCGCAATTCCGGATTAACCGATACGAGCATAGCTGCCTTGGTAGCGAGTGGTTCGAATATTTTCGCAGGAACAGCAAATGGAGAAGTATTTCTCTCAACCGATAATGGCTCAAATTGGAGATCGGTCGGTTCCGGTTTACCGACTGCACGAATCTTTTTGCTGGCCACCAATGGAGTGTATCTCTTTGCGGGCACGGGAGGCGCGAGCCTTTGGCGACACGCGCTTGCGGACTTCGGAATTAGTTCTGTCTCCGCTGGACCTCAATCCCGGCTCGGGATCTCAATTTCTCCAAACCCCTCCAACGGAATCATGACCGTTCACGATGCTCCTGCCAATCTTGTGCGCGTCGCAGTTTCAACCATCCTCGGCGAGACTGTGCTCGAACTCTTGCATCCGAATGCCTCGGAGTTCACGCTCGATGTTTCGAAACTGCCTGCGGGGACATACTTTGCACAATTCGCGATGCCCGGGACTATCGTTACGCGAAAAATTGTGAAGGAATAGTGTGAGCCCGCTGTTACCAATTTCCCATGAAACGCAGTAACAGTAGGCCATTAAAGTCCGATCGAAAAGAGCGGGATCCGGGCAAGCGAGTGCTTTCCTTGCTTCTGAAAGCCGATGAATTACTTTCCTCCGATCTTGAGATAGCCGCAAGCCTCTGCCTCGAGGCTATTAGTGAATCACGTGCATCCCGAAGAAAAGAGCTGCAAGCTGCAAGTCTCGTTATGGCGGGCAAATGTTTTTTGATCCGCACGGATCTAAAGAAATCCGAGCAGTTCAGCAAGAAAGCAAGACAGATATATGAGAGTCTTGGCGATCTCGACGGAATGCTGGATGCAGAACATCAGGAGATTTCAGCGAAGCTTTTCGTCGCAAGTGAAAAACGCTATCTAGTCCGGCTCCATGAGATACTCTCCGAGCGATTGAATACTCCATTGGCATTTTCGAAGCCGGAAGCCAAGAATGTGTACTTCATGCCTCGAACAATTGCTAATAGAGTCAAGAATAATAAGCCAACTCCTGCAGAAGTCGAAAAGGCTCACCAGTTGCATTTGGCAGAGCTTTATGGTACGCTGTGGCGAGCATATATGCAGTTGAATGATAGAAAGGCATTGAAATACATAGAGGAAACGCTATCCATCTCTCGTCGCTTCAAAGATGGCCGTCTAATGGCAATGGCGTTGAATAACTTGGGCTCATCCTATTTCCTCTTGAAGAATAACGCGCTCGCAATGGAATACCTGTTAAAGGCGATCAAGCTGTATCACAAACTTGGTCACAAGCGAGGAGAGGGATCTGCAACGATGAATCTCGCAAGGGTCTACCTTCAATCAGGTCAGGCAGCCCTTGGGAAGCGGCTTTCGCGAAAGTCTTTTCAAATTTTTTCCGAACTTGGAATGTGGGATGCCCAGGCAAGAGCGCAGATCAGTCTTGCAACGAATGAGCGTCTGCACGGAAATCCGGTTAAAGCAAATGAATACATCGCAAGGGCATTTGATGTCTTAAGAGATCACCAAGATAGTGGTATATATCTATATGTAGCCCTTCAGAAGCTACTGACTGAACATGTGATTGATCCGACGAGGAAGAACTATCAGAAACTCGTTCGACTGTATGCGGAGATCAAGAAACAGAAACTTGAGTTGCGGAAAGAAGCAGCATCGGAAATTGCCCGGATTGCGCAGGAGCTCCATCTGCATTCCGAAGCCGTTCGTTGGTTGAAGATCGTTCATGAAAATGAGATCGAGCGGGTGAAGAACGAGCAAAAGAATATGGTCACCAGTCTGATAACTCAACAAGAGGTTGAGAGGCTGGCAAATGAACGCGAAGTCGAAAAGCTGCGGATGGATAAGCTTGAGCTGGAGTTAAAGACAAAGAATCGGGAAACAGACCTTCTTGCCGCGCAACTTGCAAAGAAAGGTGCATTTCTTTCCACGCTAGTCGAGCAACTTTCGCGCCTTCGATCGTCCGATCCTCAGCACGCCATCGATCGCGCGATTCGCCTCATTCAATCGAAGCAGTTCCGGGATAGTGAATTTGAGCAATTGGAAGAACGAGTGACACTGCTTCATAGAGATTTTCTTGCTTCACTTGTACAACGATTTCCATCGCTTACCCAGGCGGAAAGACGCGTGTGCATATTACTCAGAGTCGGCCTGAGGCCGGCGGAAATTGCAGGAGTTCTCTTCGCATCTGTCAGAACCGTGGAGACACATTGTCTCAATATTCGAAAGAAGATGGGAATCGCTCGGAATATGCGACTCGTCCATGTTCTGCAAAGTATGTAACGGCTCGCACCTACGTATTTTTTTACGTATTCCCAGATTGTACTTCTTCATGGGCAGAATCGTTATCTTGTTGGATTAGAAATCGGCCCGGAAACCTTGTCTGCAATATAGGTGGCTCGGCCCGTATCCAGCTTTAATTGAGGGGAATCGTTATGAATAAAAAGATTTCTTTAGTATCGCTTGGTCTTCTGCTGTTACTTGGTTCAGTAGAGATCCTGCATGGCCAATGGGTTCATTGTGGCCCTCAAGGCGGAAGTGTTTCGTCTTTTGCAGTTCTTGGGTCCAACCTTTTTGCAGGCACTTCGACTAATGTGTTTACGAATGCGCCGGGAGGCGGAGTATTTCATTCTGCTGACAGTGGGTCGCATTGGGTGCAGGTCAACGCCGGCCTTGCAGATCTTAATATCGTTGCACTCGCAACGGAGGGGATTTATCTGTTCGCAGCAACGGACACGGGGGGCGTTTATCGTTCGTCTGATCTAGGCAAGACATGGCAGCAGCTTCCGGCAATGAAATCTTCTCCCGTCAATATTTTCGCAACACTCGGTACCTTCCTGTTTGCAGCGATCCCTGGAGATGGGATCTTCAGAAGCACCGATGATGGAGATACCTGGATCGATGTCAATACGGGAGTTGATGAGATGGACATTGCCTCTTTCGGAGTCAGCAAAGGCATACTTTACGCGAATGCCGGATTTGATGGCGAGGGCGGAGTCTATCGTACTCTCGACTCCGGTGCGAGCTGGGTGCAAGTACGGAATAGTGTTTTTTCTATTACTGCTACGGACAATGAGGTCTGGGCTGCGATGTTTCATACGGTCGATAACGGTGTCATGTACTCATCGGATTCGGGCGCCACATGGTCAGAAGGCGAGGGCGGCGGCTGCGGAGTCTATGACCTGATGGGTGTTGCGGGCAATACAATATTCTCATTTCATAATCAGAATGGCGTTTCGCATTCGACCGATCTTGGAAAAACGTGGATCTCAGATTATGGTGTACGCAGTTTTAACGCTGTCACTGGGATTGGCAATTATTTATTCATCGGAAATGAATCCGGTGTATTTCGGTCAGATGATATGGGCCTGACGTGGGTTTTGAATACGAATGGGATGTACATGTTCCAACCAGGATTGCTATCAATGCCTGATATACTGGCAGCTAATCAGGGTACAGTCTTTGCAATCGCTTCCGAGATCGGACTGCGTTCGACCGATGGCGGGACGGACTGGGTATTTGATCCTTTCGCAACAAACAATTATATCTATTCCTATGCGACAATTGGTAATTCGCTTCTCGTAAGTTGCTCCGGCTCCTATGATACGACACGACCTGAAGGAGTATACAGGTCTGAAGATAATGGATTGACTTGGAAGCAAGTCTATGCCGGCTCCGCTTTCAACTTACTCATGAGTGCAGGTGCAGATCTATACGGGTACAAGTCTTACCAAGGTCTCTTCCGATCGACGGACATGGGAGTGAACTGGGTAGATATCACTGCTGGCCTTGACCCGGGCCAGGATGGTTTTAGTCAGCGACAAATACCTTTGTTTGCAGATGGTGGTGTTTTGTATGTTGGATTGGGTCGAGTGTACCGTTCAACTGATCGCGGGAAAACTTGGACCGATCTGAGCGGTGGCATTATTGATGAAGCAGTTACTGCCCTTTCTGTCAGCGGGAAGAACATCACTGCCGCCACACCGACAAAAATATTTCGCTCTTCCGATGGAGGTGCGACTTGGACTGCAAACTATGTGGATTTTTCCATTGCAAGTTGGCTTGTTGTTGGAAAGAATATATTTGCCGCCACCGACCAAGGTATTTATCTTTCACGGGATAGAGGAATTACCTGGTCGTTTGGCGATACTGGCATGACACCATATCTGAACTCCGCTTCTTCCATCATTCTCTCGGATAACACTCTTTACGCCGGTACTACTAACGGTGTTTGGCGGCGCCCGCTTTCCGATTTCCCTCCGGGCGTTGCGGCCTCTGTCCGGGAAAACGAAGCAGATCAAATCAGCTTTTCGCTGGCCCCAAACCCAACACTCGGAACGATTACTATCTCTTCATCATCTCCGGTTTCAAGTCTTACGATATCTAACATGCTTGGCCAAAGCGTGCTCGAAGCGGGAACACAAGCAGAGGACGAGTTCATGCTCGATCTCTCAAAGCTTCCCTCGGGGACTTACTATGCGCGTTTCTTTTTGCCACATGGAGTAATTACGCGGAAGATCATAAAGGAATAAATTGCCAGAGCCCTTGGTTCGAACTATATGAAATATTCCATCTTCCTTTTCTTGATGCTGTCATTTGCGTCGCGGGTGCCAGCGCAGGTTGGCGACGATTATTTTACACTTCGGATCGATAATTTGCCTGGAATTCATTCTTGGGCGTATGCAACAGATCCGAATGAAACAGGACATACTACAACGATCTCAGACTCAGCCGCTTACACTTTTACGGATGGAACCGGTAGGACTTTCATGTATTTGCACTTCCGGCGACTAAGCCAAGATACGGTAGTCCTATTCGGATCGGCAGAAGTAGTCATAGTCTTTGGTAATCAACCACTAAGCGTCAAGAGTATTGATTTTCTCTTGAATGATCCTAATAGCAGCTGTCCTGTTGAAAACTATCTATTCCATATCGAGAATGTCCTCTTAACAGAAACAACGGATGAATTTGTCTGTCAACTAGTGGGTAACAGCATCATTGGGCATAAGCTAGTAGTCAACAGGTCGACATGTATGCAAGATGGTTCATTAGAACAATCGTGGAGAGATTACTATAGGAATTCCGGAGTGACCGATTCTTCGCTCGTTTATTTCGCGATTCCAAAAAAGAATATTATCCAGTCGGAAGTCTCTGTTGCTCCCCCTGTTCCGCTTCACATTTTTCCGAATCCGACAACAGGACTTGCAAGTGTTCGTCCTTCTTCATCAGACAGGATGCATATGACCATTACGAACATTCTTGGCGAAAGCGTTTTCGAAATTACGCATACCGGCGCCGCAGAGTTTACTGTCGATCTCTCAAATGTACCTCCCGGAACATACTTTGCCCGATGCGAAAGCAGAGGGACAATAGTTACACAGAAAATCATTAGGAATCGAGAATGAAAAAATGGAGCGTTTGGATCGGCATTGCAGTGCTGTGTATATTGGCAACTGTAACAACCAGCGTGGTCGCCCAATGGGCACCAGCCGGTTTGCAGGGCGGACAAACAATAGCGTTAATTATTTCCGATAGTAGTATTTACGCAGGCGTAAACGGTGGTGGCGTATTCGTTTCCGGTGACAGCGGAATAACTTGGGCACAGATCAACAAAGGACTCTTGAACAGCAATATAATCGCGTTGGGTGTAAACGGTAATACCTTACTGGCTGCATCGGATACCTCAGGAATGTTCATCTCAACAAATCGTGGTGATAATTGGAACGCCCTATCAGGTTGGAATCGAAAATACTCTGTAAAACA
The DNA here is from genome assembly GCA_030706385.1 of Bacteroidota bacterium. Lineage (GTDB taxonomy): Bacteria > Bacteroidota > Ignavibacteria > Palsa-1295 > Palsa-1295 > PALSA-1296. The sequence goes on from JAUZOQ010000048.1 coordinate 16,942, forward strand.
ATTTGCTTTTCTTGGTACTCAAATATTTGTTGCAACTGACTCGAATGGAGTATTCCGCAGTCAAGATGGAGGTGTGAGTTGGACGGGAGTCAATGCCGGGTTGACTTCATTGCAGATGCGCGGAATTATCGCCAATGGAACAAGTCTTTTTGCCAATACGGTGAAAGCCAAAGTATTCAGATCCAGTGACTCCGGAAACTCATGGATAAATGCAAGTCAAGGGCTTCCCGCGTTCGGAATAGATATTCTCTTCGATCGAGGCAATACGCTTTACGGAGCAAATACTTACGGCTTGTACCATTCGACAAATGGTGGACGAACATGGACGAATCCGGACAAAGCTGATACGCCGAGATTTTCCATCCAACACGCAATTGCGAATGAGAGTGGAGTCATTTTCGATGCCGAGTACCGAACGATCGATGAAGGACTAACCTGGATTCCAATTAAATTGAGTGCAAAGTCCGTTCTCAAAAGTTATGCCGTATCGTCATTAGCTGCCGTGGGTAATATCGTTCTGGCAGGTACAGGCTTCTTTGTTGCTCGATCGACCGATTACGGAGTGACCTGGCCGGATCTTTATACTGACCGACCGGCATTCGGGCCTGGGAAGGGACAGGACGTCTTTGTTGTCGCAAAGCTCGGTTCAACGCTATTCGCCGGGACCGGAAGTGGATTGCTATATTCGACAGACAACGGAGTTGATTGGAAAGTCAGTAATGGCCTCGGAAGAAATGCAGTCCATTCATTCGTCCAGTCAGGGCAGTATTTCTTCGCTGGCACGGATACTGGCGGGATATATATTTCAACTGACGGTGGCATGAATTGGAGTTCAGTACAGACCATGTCAAATAGCTTCCCAATAAGCGCAATGCTTGTAAGTGGCTCCGGTATATACGCGGCTTCAACGGGAGCTGGCGTCTTCAGAAGTCTGGATAATGGTCAACATTGGGAGGCCATAAATCAAGGATTGAAGGGGCTGAATATTTATTCCTTCGTGAAATATGGGAATACATTCTTCATCGGATCTGACTCAGGGAGAGTTTACTATTCGAACGATAGCGGAGTAGCTTGGAACATGTCTGATAGCGGCGAGAGCACGTTGAATTTTCGACCAATAGTCAATGCATTCGCAAAAAAAGACTCCTTCTTATTTTCAACAAGATCTCAGATGAGCGGCGGAAGCGCAGTCTATGTTTCTACAGACGAGGGTAAGACTTGGTCGCGTTCGGGACAGTTTGGTTTCGAGTATGATGCTCTTACCGCTCTGCTGGCTACCGATAGTGGCATCTTTGCAGGATGCTATGCAACATACTACCATTCTCACGCACGACTATTCCGAAGTATTGATAATGGCATCGATTGGGTTCATGCCGATGATGGATATGGAGGCGGGACAGAGTACCTCACTGTTCTCGACGGTTATGTTTATGCAGGAACAGAAATTGGAATTTGGCGCAGGCCTCTATCCGATTTTAAAGCGCACGCGGGTCAAATCAGTGTCCCCAATCTGGATTTTGATACAGTCCGGGTGGGTGATAGCGTCTGCAAAACCATTGAAGTCTCAAATACCGGAAATGCCCCCTTCACTCTCGAACGCTTCTTTGATTTCTATGGGGACACCGCTTTTACAGTTGACCTTAACCAGTTGCCAATGGTAGTAAGAGCTGGCGACAGTGCTGCACTCATTATATGTTTTCATCCAAAATCTCAAGCCTACTATACAGCAAATATTCGTTGGACAACTGACATTGACCCCGAATTCCAAAATTTTGGCCGATCATATACATCGCTCTCGGGTACGGGATCTTTTACGTTCCGAGTCGGAGAAGTAGTAGAAAGCGATCCAGTAACAATTTTCCCAAATCCTACATCGGGAATTCTTACTGTCTCCAGCGTTCCGGATCAGATTCTCTCTGTCACAATTTCAGATATCCTTGGCAATAATGTGATGCAAATCTTGAAACCGAATACGGCTGAGTTCAAACTTGATCTCTCCAGCCTTCGGGCTGGGACATACTTCGCTCGTTTCTCGTTGCCTTATAAGGTTATCATCCGAAAGATCATAAGAGAATAAAGAGATTGAAGGGTATCTTCGATTTCCGCGTCTGTGTCAGAAATTTCAAGACGTATTCGTTCGAATTAACCGTTACCGATCAGGAGATAGGGTAATAGGATAGGTCCGCATCGTTTGTTGATCAAATCCAATGGCGATTCCAGGATGCAAACGGGCGCTTTCAGCACACTTACTGCTATCACCGATGAAGTAGTGAGAGCGAGGCTTGCCTGAATAGTAACGAACAATCGTGTCGGCATTGAAGAGTACATCAAAGTAACGGGAAGCGTATTTCGAATAGGTGAACTCGGAATGTTCCGGATTCACCAGATACAACCAGTTGTCTTCTTGATTATTCCTTGTGATAGAAATTATTTGCGGAAGCAATGATGAAGCGCGCTCTCCCTCATTTGTCATCAATGAAGCTTTTTCTTGTATGCCGATTATGTTAGTGGTTCCAGCGCTGATAAGGATCAACCACAGGCTTGCTGTGATGATGGCCGGTGGCCGTTCTGAGAATAAATCCCGGTAATGATCACAGGAAATGCCGACAAGCATTGCGAAATAAAAGAGCGAATTGTAAATATAGATTTCGCTTATGTGATTTAGCATGATGGCAGGCAACCAACTGAAAAGTATCATCGCAAACAGCCCTTTTATTAGCCGCTTGCGTTTTGATTTCCATAATCCAATTGCTACAATGGAAAAGAGAATACCTGCAAAAATGAAAGATACGAGTACTACAACATAAGTATGAACATACTGAGCCCGTATGACAGTAACGGTCGAAACAGGAAGTACTGCTTCGCCCATGAAGAGCCAAAGATGTTTCAAAAGATTACTTCCAATTCGAAAGCCATACATATCAGAAGATCCGAAAACCGGCAGATTCCCGCCGGCATTCATTCTAAGAAACCCGTAGAAGAGGAGACCCAGGTTGTAAGGCAACATCTCTAAGAAAATTCGTCTTAATTTCCTCAGGCCGTCGGCATTTGTTGTTTGCCCGGTAGTAATGAGAAAAAATATCGCGGGTAAAAGCCCGGTGCTCGTTTCCTTTGATAACAATGCAAGAATGAAAAAGAAAATACTAAGATAATATTTCCCGCGATCTCCCTCGGATCGACCCAACTCGTGATATTGATAAAGTAGCCACAGCGAAAGGGCTGAAAAGAATGAGCCCATTACCTGTGAAAGAGTATTGTTGCTTAGTATAGTGAATGCACCTAATTGCGACATTATGACGTAGAGAGCTGCAATCACTGCGGAGACAAGATGGACTTCTAATTTTCTTAGTGAATGGAAGACGAGTAATGCAAGCGCAGAGTTAAATAGCAAGTGCAAGAGCCGGATGGGCAAACTATCCCATTTCCAGAGAATCTGGATCGCGGCGAGAGCTGTCTGTTCGAGGGGGCGATAAAAACCATCATGCGGATTGGCAGATGTAAATCCTTGAAAGACCATCTCTCGAGGATTTGTGAAGGCTCGCTGAAAATCATCATTATAGAATGGAATGTGTAGTCCTCTGTAATATGTCAGAAGACCAATTCCGAAAAGGACCACAAACAAGAAGGCGCGCTTTAGCATCTACTTTAGGGAAAGGACATAAGATATCTTCGTACGAACGTAATTAACTAACGCAGCAAGTATAGATACGTTTCTACGGGATTGATTTATGACCTATCGCGAGAGAACACGCAAGAACTCCTATTTCGGCATCTTGATCTTTACCGTCAGATCCCTCGGGTTTTGGTCGGCACTTGTGTATTCGATCTCGAGAGTTGTCCGGCCTGAAGTTGCTTTTATGAAGCTGGGAAGAGCAAAATCTTTTCTATCGAATAGTCCTTCGTAGGAAATGGTAATGTCTGGCTTTGGAAGAGTCGTGCTTTCAAATGGAATGATGGAATTCCATCTTTCATATTGGATGATGATGAGTTTCGCTCTATCGGTTTCGTTCGAGGGTAATCTTCCATTTAGTGTGATCGCTTCCGTTGTTCCGCTTGAGACTCGTTGGATGTAGAGAATATGACGGAATTCCGAAACAGAACGCAGTATGGCAGAATCCCCAGGAGCAAGTTGCGCTTCATTCGGGGCCATGCCATAAATAACATCGGAGAGAGATTCAAGAGTCAGGCCCTTCATGCCCGTCATATCCTGCAAAGTTTTAGGATCGGGTTTGCCGCGATATTTTTCGCCCTCGATCGCATTATAGAATTGATACTCTTCCGGTGCTCCCAGGAATTTGGCTCCGGTGATCCCAAAAGGTCCGGTTACGATCATACTGAGGGAGTCAACTCTGAAAGGATCGGATAGACTGCGTAGTCGTTTCGATTTTAATTCAAAATGACCGCTCTGTGAGCCATTGCCATCTCCGAGAGTGATGCTGCCTTCGGCGCTCATGCTGCAGGCAGCGGAGGAAGCATCGTTAAGACAGCGTAGGACAAGGTCGAGGGTCTGCCTGTCCGTGCTCGTAGCCGGGGCAATTCTTTCACTCTTTTTTTCCTCTGTCGCTGAGCGTGAAGTACAGCTGGCAAGAACGAAAAGAACGGGAACGGTAAGTAGTAATTTATTCACTGTCTCAATTTTACGGGCAAATAGAATGAACGTTACAGATATCCGGTGGGGAATGGGGATGGCAATAGAGAACACTAATCAAGCTGCTTAAATCTCGCGCGCACAATATGTTCCGGCAGGGCTTCGTAATGCCACCATTCGCGCTGAAGCTGGTGGAATCCTGCTCGTTTCATGACCGAGCGCAGAAGAAGGCGGTTGGCGTATTGTTCCTTAGTAAGTTTGCCCGCTTTCATGAATTTGACTTCAAACCGCGGCTCGGCAAGCTCTGAAAAATCATCGAATTCCGTTCCCATATCGATCGGAGTACCTGTATTATCGACAAGGCTCAGATCGATTGCAAATCCATAGCAATGAATACCATAGGTCGGATAGGCAACATAGTGGGCTTTCGGAGTCCCTTTCACATGTTCGTACAATTTCCGTTGTACCGAAATAGGTCGAAAGGCATCATAGACTATGAATTTCCACCCTGGCTCCTCCTGAGCGAGAATCTGGCAAGCCTTCAAGAATTTCTCCGCTGCAATCGGATGAAGTGAGCAACTGTATTTATTCGTATCGAGAATCTCTCTGCAAAAGTTATTCGTGCAGGCATAGCGCTTATCCAGTTTCACATTGGGATAGGCAGTAATATCGATAAAATCGGAATGTGACGAATTTGAGGAGTGGATCGGTGGCTGTGCATCGGAAGAGAGGCTAAAGGAGCCGATCACGAGAATTACAAGCAGAGCACTGATGTGATTTCTTCTGTTCAAGACTTTTCTCATTACGGAGAAGATATTCCTAGGCATGTACAAAGATACCTCTCAAATGCAGCAAATACATGATTTTTGCCGCAACTGTGGTTAGACCCTTATCCGGAAAAGCGGTTCATATCCTTCTCAGGAACCACTTATGAGGAGACTTTCCGTTAATAGAAAAAGAAGATGCACAGATTCCCATCTTCTATCTATTGATGCAACGAACCGAAAACAATCGAGAATGTTGCGCCGCCATAAGTTACGAGGGAATTCATAGTAAAGAATCCCATCAACCCCAATCCAATGCCTTTTGAAAAGTTAGACCCGATTTTTACTTGGATCGTAAAGCCAACTGCAGAAAGATCGATTTCTTGATAATAATGATTATCGGTATAGTTGGAATGACTTCCGATCGAAGTGTCTCGCAGGTGGTCTCCTCGGAATGTACCTGCGGTGTAACTTAGTCCGCCGGAAACACTAGCCCAAGCAGTCTTTCCTCTCGTAGTCAACCCATAGAGGAACGCGATTTCACCGAGTTCTTGAATCGGGTAATTGTAAGTCGTCGTTGTTGACTGGAAGATATTTTCTGCATAGTGAGTTGTGCCTTGCCCAAATTCTCCAACCGAATGGAGAAACCGGAATTCAAATTCATTGAATCGATAAATAAGGCTAAGGGATAGATCAACTCCGTAATTCTTAGAGAGTATTGCAAAACCAGCTCCACCGACAAATGAGATCGAACTTGGTTTATTGGCCCCATCGGTCGGTGGCTGATGTTGCTTATAAGGGGAAAATAAGCCGCGTCCGATGATCCAAGCATTTTGAAAATCTCCGTTAGTGAGCGAGAACCTATGAACAGAATCTTTGTATGAATGGGATGAGGCAAAATAAAGCGTTGATCTCACTGGAACAGCATTGGTTTCAAGCAGCTTTCGGAAATCTTCCTCCGAAATATTTGTGCCTCTACTAATATCTGTAATGCTATCGGTTCCTACAATAGCATAGAACCGATCACTGTCGAGCCTTACTCCATAGGGATAAAATCCTTCAAAATGGCCCTTATGGCGTGAAATAAGGTCTTTGGCAAATAGTCGTTTTTTTCGAGTTACAATAACCATTGAGTCTCCCAATTGAAAAGGAGGCTCAGCGGGCTGACCGCTTCCGCGGAATAACGGAAAACGTTCTCGAAATGATACGCCGTTCTCGTCGGAAATGCTATCAAACATCGCAAAGGAATGATTGGAATCGTTATAATCGATTCTGGCAAGGAATCCCTTATTATGGTAAACGTTTCGAAAAATGGGTGTGGAAAAGTTTGCCGTTGTATCATGAGTCGCCTCCCATTCTGAATGGCGTTGAAAATCAGTACATCCATGAATGACAAGATTGCCAGCCAACAGAAAAAGAGTCCGTGCGGGTTTCATTTTCATTAATGAAGTATAGAAACCTGATCTGCCAAGTGTTTCTATTATCAAAAAATTACCGCCACCCTACCATCTGGCGGCGCTTCAGTTGTCCTCCGGCAGTGACTCCTACGTAATATCAAGGCATGTCTCCGCTGGTGCATATGATCTTACATTTGATGCGAACATACTTCGTTCCGGTGCATACATTCTGAGGGAAAATTGCTATTGGTACATTGGACGAGTAGCTTCTGGTCCTTCGGAAACTTGGGGTCTCAATTTTTTCCTGCCAACTTGTCTCGGAGCATATTGACAAGCCTTGTATTAACGGCCTCACCTCCGCATGGCTCGATATAGGCTGAAAGCAGGGACGTCATGCTCCTGGCATCGACAAGCCTTGCACTAAGCGAGGAAAGGACGTAATGCTCACCACGATTATACTCTTCCGGGCCTTTGGCCGATACTTCGCGCACCTTTCCCGTTGAATCGGCAACTTTATTATAGGAAGAAGGAATTACTCCGCTTTCAGCGGGCACAAAGGTATATGCGGCTGTCGAAAGGAAGATCGCATCGACTTTGAGTGCGCTTGCCAATGCGGGGACGTTCCGTTCGTCAATGCCCTTATCCAGATCAAGGCCGAGCTTAGTCGCCTCCGATTGAGCGGCGCTTCGATCGACCACTCGGAAACCTGCTTCCATGAATGGCGTTGCGAAATCGTCCGAAAAATTCGGAAGTACATGCACCATGGGATTGCCGTTCGCCATCACGGGCAGGATGAGCACGGTTAGGGATTGGCTTCTATTAAAATCCCGGCTAGCAGTCAGATGGCACTGGCTACAGGTACCACATCCGATGAAAAAGAGTGAAGCAGAGATGAAGAGTATTCCAAAAGTTTTCATAATGAGTTAGGATAATGATCTGTGAATGACAAAAATACGCCATCATCCTGAGATTGATACATTAATTCTTGCTCATGAAGGATTATTCAGGATCAATAATATCCATAGATTCGTGAAACTGTGAATAGGTGCTTCTAGCGTTGATGAAGATCAACGAGCACAACACCACCATGCGCGGAACAACTCTGAATTTACATAACCGCTTTGAAAGCCGAAGTACTGAAGCCTTCGACGACGGATGGGAAAAACTTGAAACGGACTTACGACTTCCTGTCATTGAAACGGAATTCATCCCGGATCAGACAAAATCGATCGTCAGCTATAACGATAGTCCCGATCTTCCGATGATGGCAAGCATAAACCCTTATCGAGGCTGCGAACATGGCTGCGCTTATTGCTATGCGCGCCCTTCGCACGAATATCTGGGCTATAACTCAGCTATCGATTTCGAGTCGAAGATCCTTGTCAAGCACCATGCTGCCGAATTGCTTCGCAAGGAAATGATGAAGCCATCCTGGAGGCCACAAGTCATAGCACTCAGCGGAAATACTGACTGCTATCAACCTGTTGAGAGGAAGCTCGGCATTACTCGGCGGATTCTGGAAGTTTGTCTGGAATTCAGAAATCCTGTTGCCATCATTACGAAGAATACGGTTTGTCTGCGCGATATTGATATATTGGGTGAGATGGCGAAACTGGACCTTGTAATGGTGAATTTTTCAATCACAACGCTTGACCTTCATCTATCGAGGATGATGGAGCCGCGAACAGCTGCTC
>JAUZOQ010000049.1 GCA_030706385.1 Bacteroidota bacterium
AATCCGGCGCGGTATTCTTCTTCGATACGCTTCGTGATATCGAGGATCTTTGATGAGCGCATAACGATAAGCGGCAGTTGAATGCCGCCATCGAAGCGGGCGATCACCGTCTCATCCTTGCCGCCGCCAGCAAGATCGATTCCCATCGACTTTGCTCCGCGCTCTGCAGTCGTATTCGCTATTGTAGCATTGACCAGCGCACGCGAAATAATGCCTCCGCCATGATCTTCGTACCACTGGCCGAGAATGCGGCGGCAAACTTCCAGAGTCCTTCTCCACCATTTGCCGTGCAAGGAAAATGCTTCGCCGTCATCGGGCGTCGTTTCTTCGCTCCAGAACTTGAGATTATGCTCCGTTGCTTTCAACGTAACGGCTCCTGCGATCTTCGTTTTTTTCTTTGCAACATTCGGATGCTCGAGAGCGCTGATGGTGATAAGATGCCAATCGCCCGATCGCTCGGCTTCGTAGACAAAACTATCGGGCGTGATCGGATTATAGATCATCACGACTACAGCATCGTCACTATTAGCCGTTGCAATAAGCGATGAAAGGATATCGCGGCGGACTCCGGTCGCTTCATCGACGGCAATGAGCATGCTTGCTGCATGGAATCCCTGAGCGGATTCCGGCTTTGCCGGAGAAACGGCAAGCATGAATCGTTTCTCGCCGAGCTTAATGCGAGTATCGGTGATATCTTTCGGTTCGTAGAGACTCGCTTTCATAGCCTGTGCTCTGATCTCGCCCCAAAGATTATGGCGAAGCTGTTTTTCGCTCGAGCTTGTCGTGAGCACGATGCATTCTTTCGAAGTCGAGAGTTTCCAGTTGCAGAGTGCGGCAAGGGCCGTCGTTTTGCCGACACCGTTGGCGCTGCGAACAAGGATGCGCCGATGCCCGGCTTCGACAGCTTCGAAGATGGCATCGAATTTTTTCCATGAAGTAAGCCCAAGCCGCGAATGCGCAAACTCGGAAGGAGTGATATGTTTCATACTGTGAGCTTTCTCCCGGTCTGGGTTGATGGGAGAATCGGAGTTGAATTATCGGCAGAAAAGAAGTCTGCCGCTATTGGTAGGTGAATATCAGGCTACAAATATACAAAAAAAATGTATAAAATGCAAGCCCTGTGGATAAATTGTGAATTAATATGGCAAATCTATACGAATTTCGGCAGTTCTGTGGAAAACTTTGTGGGATAGAAAGGGTCGGTTTTTGGCGGGTGGGGCGGCGGTGGGAGTCTCGAAGGCGGGTATTCAGCTCGTCACTTCCGCCATTCCTCAATAGTGAAATGCTCGACGACAGAATCTTTATTGAGGATCAGAACGAGGTGCTTCGTGTAGTCGGGATCGATCACGTCATACGTCCTTTCGATGAGGTACGAGACACGCTTTTTGTCGTCAAGCCTTCCAAATTCTATTATGTCCGGCTCGCCGAGCAGATCGGTTAGCTGCCGGTAGTGAAGTCCGACGAGCGGATGCTTCCGGAGCAGATCATTCAACATCCGGCCTCGCGGACCGCCGTCGGTTTGAATATCAGAGGTTCTTTGCCACCGGTCTTTATCGAAAGGAACATCGGATGCATTGCAGCTTAACGCAACAACGATCATCGCAAGCAGCACAAACCCAATTGAGAGATAGTGAATCGTGCTGCGATTGAAACTATGGATCTTAAGATTCATGCGAGGGATATACGGCCGAACGCATCAAGGTGTTCCGGGAGGATTCGCATCTGAATAGGGGAATTAGTTGTCTCGGAGAAAATGATGGACCATAGCAAGACAGGTTTGGGAACGCAGGGCCGGGGCAGCTGTTGGTCTTTATTCGTTAGCAGAGCCAAAGGCATGCCGCAAATCCCTCGACATGTGAACTACGGCAGCGATAATGATTTCCTCCTCTAAGACTTTATACATGATCCTGTATTTACTGACGAAAATTTCACGGAGCGATAGGTCTTCGAATTCGGGAATAATTCTGCCGCGTTCGGACATCGTGTCGAGAGTTTCTGCTATCGCGCGAATTTTTTCTGCGAGACGGTAAGCATTCTAAGGTGCGGATTCGCTGATATATTCGAATATCTGGAGGAGATCAATTTGTGCAGATCGGGACCATTTTACTTTTCGGACCATCGGTGCCAGAACTCCAGCATTTCATCATCTGATACAATGTTGCCGTTTTTGATATCAGCCAATCCCTGCTCGACCTTTTTTCGAACATACATCTGATACAGAATTTCCTCAAAGTTGTCGGAATCCTGCAATGAACCAAGTATCCGAAGGGCATCGTCCTTCGCGCTGTGGTGATTGGCAGTAAGCATGTTAATACAACGATGTGATTAGAATATTTAGTGCCATAACGTAAGATCCCATTCCTATGAGAGCAATTTAGCCCTCTGAAAGCCGATGACACTTAGTTAGTAGGATTTGGCAAACCAATTACGGCCCCAAATAGTGAACGCCGTTCGTATCGATCGAGAGGTCGTCGTACCATGCTTCGCCTTCGCCGCCCATGATGACTCCGAAGTTGATGTTCGTCGCCGTTTCGGCGACGGGAAGTTCGAACGAGTAACGTTTCCAATCGCGCGTGCCATCGACTAAACTATCGTGCATATTATTGAATGCCAGCACTTCCTTGTTTGGCCCATCGACTCTCCACCAAAGGCCGGCATAGCCTTCAAGATGTTTCGTTTTGATCCAGCCGCTATATCGGATCATTTTGCCGCGGACGCGATCGACGGAAATTGAATTCGTCCCCCTCCGAAGCCATCTCCATGCAGATATTTCAGGTACAGCGAATACTTGCCCGAATGCTTTGTGACGGAATCGAGAACGCCGAGATATCCATCCAGATCGTTTTCCGTTCTGCCGCCACCGCCGCTATACCATCCGCGTGGCTTCTGATGAATACGCTGCTCGAATCCAAGATTAAGATCTGCTTCGTGCTGCAAGAAAGGAATGAAAAGAAATGATGTGACGACGAGGAATGGAGTTGCAAATTTCAGCATAGTGTTCTCCCATAGATGATGTTATGGCAAATATACAACATGTTATGGGCATAGGACGAGTCGGCAGGCCTAGTAGGTTGTCTCCAAGGATGGAGTCGCATTACGTTGGCGGACTGTTTATTGCGTATCTTTGAACACCGGAAAAAGAAATCGTGATGAAGATTCGTACGTGTGGTTATCTTTTCAGCTTCGTTTGTTTTCTCGCTACCAGTGATGTGCCGGCAGCAATCTGTCAAATTCGTTCCGGATGGGAGTTTAAGGACGAGCTGATCAGCTGCATGGAATCGCCGAAGGATACGATTTACGTTCAGGACCGACGTAAGCTGCGGCGTGTTCGCCATCGTCACTGCGTACCGAACGGAGTCAGTTTCGTTGATTCATCCGTTTCACTCTCTATTCAGATATGGGATAAGCCATTTGACTCAGTGCATCATTCTATCAGTTGGTCTGCGAACGATACGGACGGTTGGGGTGGCTGGATAGATGGTAAGCAGGCGTATGGCATTGACCTGTACGATTCTACTACGGGAGTTTCCGGCATTCGGGAAATAGCCCGGATGAATATTGTGTGGGCCGGCGTAAAACTCAAGATTCCCAGGAAAGCGATTCACAATTTATATGCTGCATGGTTGTGTGATTCTCTTGCGGACCAGGTAGAGGCATATGTAACACCAGACCGAAAATTGCTTTACATCTATGTTGCAGGCTCCGATGCCAGCGGCAGCTATGCAGTCAAATTTATCTTCGATCGGAAGGGATATATCACCCGGATAGTAACCGATGCAGAGGATTTTGCCTCGTTTGACTTTCTCGATGCGCTCAGCGATAGTCTGCCCTGAGTGCAGCGAATGGGTCGTCGCCAGGGTTTAGTAACATGACCTGCCTTCCCTCTGCATTGGCGGGTTTGTTTTCTCCGTATCTTGCAACATGATTACAATCCCAGTTCATCTGCGGCTAATTATTGTTTGGTCTGCGATTATCATTATTGGACATCCGCGTCCTGTTCGCGCAGATGCTGTGCCGCATTTCGGGCAGCCGCATGTTGTGGTGCGGATAGCGTGCAAAATGTCGAAGCCGTGCACCCTATCGAGTGTTTGGCTGCTGGTTCGGCAAGAGGGCACGCCTGTCTTTGATACTCCTAAGGTTGAACCTTATAGAGGGCATTTTCTCCAGATAGATCACGATCGTCCCGACTTGAATGAATACATGATACGAGGCAGAGGAATGGCGTTAGGTGATTTTCGTCTTGCTATCGTTATCGGTTCCGATACGATGAGAACTCCGATTCTTCATGCGCTATATCCGAGTGCAAGTATCGATCTCGAAGTCACTGATTCCGGCGTTGTAGATACATCTTCAGTCTTTCAAATGGATTGGAGCACGTATCTTTATTTTCTGCTGGTGACGATCATTTCAGAATCTCTAGTCGCCTTGCTTTTCTTCTGGCGCGCCAACATTCCATTTGGCAAGATATGGGTGATCATCACGATGAATCTTATTTCCCATCCGGCATTGTGGACGATCTGTACATTTATCGCAGGATTCGGTATAGGGAAGATCGTAGTCGAGATCGGAGTCGTGTTTTTCGAAGCATGGTGGATATACAGGTTTTTAGGTGAGTACTATACATTCTCCAAATCATTGAAGCGGAGTTTTGTTCTCAATTTTATCAGTTATTTCTTAGGAGGATTGATCTCGCTTTTCATCGGGCTCGGATAAATACGTTTATTACATATGCCAACTGACGATACGATAAGAATGTGGAATGACGACGAGGTGGCGTATAAGCCTTGGTCTGTCGAAGAGGAAACATGCATCGATGGTTGGTACTTTGGCGCGATCACGGAATTCGAAGATCCTGAAGGCTGCACGTATGGCGATGGCTTCGTGCAAGCACCGGATGGATCGAGAGCGGGAATCGTCTGGGATTTTGAAGAAGGGATCTCTTCCGATCGAATTTCAGAAATTCTGCCTCCTGAGCCTAGTCGCTGGGGCGTTTACCAAGTCTGGTTTCCTAAACCGGTCAGGACGATAGAGGATCTCAAAGAATGTTTTGCTCAAGTTCTGCCGGCGATTCAGGCGAAGTATGCAGAAGTGATGGGAAAGTGAAAGGTTGGCAGTTTTTTTATTGCCGTATCTTTGCATCAACATTTGAAAATACAATAATTTTGAAAGCTATAATCTTCACTCTTTGCGCGGCGATGCTCTTTATTGCCCATGTTGCCCATGCGCAAGTAGGGTGCGAGCGAATCCGAAATCTGAAGAGAGAAGTATATCTTCCCACGGAAAGTGGAATACCGGACGATGCTGCACTGCAAAAAATCGATTCATTCTGGCATGTGGTGAAACGCTCCGGATCGGAAGGTCTGTATTGTTTGAAACAACTCATCACAGAAGAGAAGCGCGACAGTTTCTTTCTTGCCGATGCGGTTGAGCTAATGCTGAAGATCGATAGCAGTATACCTACATATCAGCTTGCCATGAGCGCGACGCTCAGATCGAATATGCTGAGATCCTCTCCATTTCATTTTCTCGCCCTTGCGCGAAAGTGTACTGATGCCGGTCTGGATATATCAGGAATGCTCAATCAATATGCCTTATATGGCCAGCCGGTCTTTCTGGAGTATGAAGCATTCATGGTCCAACGGCAGTTCGCGATTAATTACTTAGTCGCATTGCTTAGTGATGAAGCTGCAACGGCGCAGCTTGAGATGTTGCTGCGATCGGAAGATCTTCAGGTTCACTATTCTGCCGTTGCTGCTATTGCAATGCTTCTGACGGAACGGGGATTCCAACTCATGGACTCACTTCGCTCAGCCGATTCGATCGTCAATACTGCTCGCGGTGAGAAATGGATCCATTTCCCGATGCCCCCAGCACCGACTGTAGCGATGTCGCGTGCGCAGATCTTGGATACTCTGAAGGATATTGCAAACGGATTAAGCGATAAATTTCTCGACGAAGATATGAATTTCGTAGGAAATCTCGTGCGCCTCGCAGAAGTGCAGGATATCCCGCTACTCAGGGCCGTTCGCCATGCCTCATTTAAGAAAATATCGAAACATAATTTTCAGGAACACACGATCAGGTCGTATATCCTCTTAGCAGTTATCGATCGGCTCGGACTGTATACGAAATATAGGAAGTAACTCCGAGCCGGGTGTTTCTTGATACGTAGTTTTGTATCATGTTCGATCGATCATTTCTCTGCCATAGAGTAATTCTGCGCTTTCTATTAATCGCGTGTATCGCCGTTTGCTTTCTCTATTCATCGAATTGCTCTGCACAATATCGAATCCTTCCCGGATTTGGGATCGATTCGATCCAAGAAGGATACTCGACAAGAGCCGATATCTTCAAGCAGTTCGGAGCGGGAGGCGATACGCTCCGAGAGCATTTTGTAACGCCCTCCGAGGAAGCGAAACCATCTCCCGGACTTGTACGACCGGATGAGGTTTACTATCGAAACCTTGGCATTCATTTCGTGATCGATGATGATGGCGAACTGGTATCGGAAATATTTCTGTCTGCTCCCTTCAAAGGTTATGCTCCGGGAGTTGGGGAAATTACGCTCGGGAAAACAACATACAACGATCTTTTCAGAACAACGAGGAGGGATTCCCTCGCCATATCAACGACTAGGGCAAGTTCATATTGGAGTATCGAATATGACAGTGTCCAATATTTTATTCCAAAAGCTGCTGCAGATTCTTCTCGCAGTGTGGAAAGCCGGGTGCGTTCCTATACGTTTGATGAATCGTTACCTTTTATTCAGGATGAAAAAATCGCATGGGTCTCGCCCGTGCTGCCATTCAGTAACCGATATACGCTGAAGACTTTTACGAAAAACGATACGACATTTTCGATTCCCTTGTATGCACCTGAATCCGAGTTGCACCTGAACGCATCGGTGACGAGCGAAAACCCAATCAATTGTTTTACCTATGGCGAAGGCGCCTGGCCACAACTTAAAGCCGGATATTGGCGGATCTATCATCCCAATCATGTTCTTGCCGCCGAGGGATATTATGATGATAACAAAGAGATCGGCATCTTCAAATATTATGACGAATCAGGTCGATTCACCAAGAGTGTAGATTACGGCTCTTCATCGCTAAAGATAAAAGTGACATATATCTTGGTCATCCTGATCGTTGCGATCTACTGGTTTGCTAGAAGAAAACGGAGATCTCACCGAGGGCTGTTGTAGCGTGTGGAGGACGTATCTTATTCCCCCCATCCTCCGCAATAGGATTCATTTAAATCAGAGCGAGGTTCTTTTCGCAATGGAAAGCATACGGGATTTTGAGACATTCTTATCGTCAAATAGTCTAGAGGTTCGTGCACATTCGCTGAACCCAAGTCTGCATTCTCGATAAACTCCGGATACGAGCGGGCAAAGTGAACAACATGGTATATTTGTGTCGTGAATGCTAGCATCCTCATTGTATCACTTCTCGTACTTTGTGCTGGTTACGGCTGGTCTGGGGAATCCCAAGACCATAACGCAGTGGCCGGCAGTCCCATAGCGCGAATCGGCATACCTCCCGATAGCTTAACACTCGCTCAGGCTCTCGATAGTATGAAACGCTTTCATGTCCGGGATTCAGTTCTTGACGAACGGCGTATGGATTCGATCGAGCTGCATGCGAAGAAGATCATGGGGTACCGATTTCGGATCAAAGGGAAGTTTGGCGGTTCATCTCATTTTGTTTCCCTGACGGAGCACTATGTAAGTACTCGGGATCATCAGGAAACGAATAAATATTACGAGGGTCTCGAAGGAGATCTCGATGCGTATGGTTTGCTTGTTACGCTTACGGAGCGGAAGATGCCACTCTGCTATCTGGAATCTACCGATTCAGTTCTGCCACGCTTCGAGCTTCCATCATCAAACACCGGCCAGCTTCTCGGACTTTCGCTCCTTCGAAACGAAGGCGATCTCGATGGAGATGGCAGCGATGAAATCTCTTTCGTCATGAATTGGGCAGATTGGTCAAGTGTCAACAGCTGCTACATCGCATCATTCATAAACGGCTCATGGCATATCGTCTATAGCTTTGATATCCGCGATTGGCAGCTTCCCGGACTTCCGGATGTTCAGGAAGAGTTCGGAATGTTCGGAGTCAGCGGAATTGTACAAGCGCCATCATCTGAAGCCTCGTCCGAGGCACTGAAGGAATTGCGGGCATTTCCGGGTTTTATCCAGAAGGTTGGCAAGGGAAAGATCAAAGTTCATACTTTCAATGACGAAGTTGAAGAGATCTCGAAAGTCGTCGATCTGAAAAAGATCACCGATAAGATTCGCAGCAAATCGGGTTCGGAAAATTAGGTTGCTACGATCGAAGACAAATTCGCTGCCGGTATACCTCATAAATTCTTCAATGAGTTATCATACAAAATACGTAAAATCGTTTCTGATTGCTACCGTGCTGTTGCTAGCATCATGTAAGAAAACCGTCAAGTCCGTGGAGAACCCAAATGAAGGCGATGAAAGGGGGGCATATACTACGAAGGATTCGTGGTATTCGCCAGCTCCGCCGTCGTCCGGGCAGAATCATCAACCCATTGGCAATAATCATTTTCATGCCTTGGATTCTCTCCATACCCTGAAAGCTCTGAGTATGCTTGAAAGTAAGACCATTATTCCTTTGAGCCGAAAGGAAGCTGCGGATCTTGGAGTTGTGATTAACCCCAAGACTTCGCTCAATCCATATCTTGTTCGTGCTTTATACTTGAATAAAGGAACGGGAGCGTATTTCCTCAGTACGAGCGTCGATACCCTGTTCGTCTCGCACGGAAGCTTAGGCAAGCATGCAGTACCGATGACGAGAGATTGTCTAATCGTTGAATTGCCCAAAGAGCCACATGTTCTCTACGTCGATGTTATGATGGCGGAATAGTAGGAAACATTGCAGTTTCCAATGCACTCTGCCCTTCGTATTTTGTATCGGAAACCTTGCCGGACAATTCTTGTTGATGAAAGATATGACACCGGCAGTAACACTTCTTGAACTCATTAACGACCTACCTCCTGAGGAGAGGCAGCATGTTGATGAGTATATCCATTTCCTTTACGAAGAAACACACTCGCCTTCCGAGAGCGCGCTGGTTTTCGATCCTCGTTATATTGAATATATAAAAGAAGGAATTCGGGAGGGAGAGCAGGCACATCAAAGCGGTGATGTGCTTGATTTTGAAGAAGGAAAAAAATATCTTGAACAACTCCTCAAATAGATGAAGGTCCGCTGGACTCGACCTGCTATCCGTCAATTAGCAGAGATCAAAGAATATATTTCTGAAAGTAATCCTGAAAATGCTAAGCGATTCATTCGCTCGCTCTACCTTTCCGTTTCGGCTCGGCTATCGGTTTTCCCTCACTTGGGCCGAAAAGTACGCGAGCTAAATGATCCGAAATATCGCGAGTTGGTTTATCGAAAATACAAGATCATCTATACGCTTACCAATGATGAGGTAGTTGTTCTGACGATTAGAAGCACGTTCAGGGAGTCTATGTTTTGATCCTCACCGATTGGTAGGTTTGCAACTTATGTTCTTTCGAAACTTGCATTGGACTTGTAACGATCCAAATTTACTCAATAGACGATGTCAATACATAAAATAAGTACCAGTTTTCGAGCCGCATTGCTCTTCCTCATCGCACTGGCTGCGATCGAACTCGGCTGCAATCGGGCACCCGAATCAACACCGCGCACGTCCGATTCTGCTATTGCATCGGCAAGCATTCCAAAAACAGAACACCGTGACTCTGCTCAACACGCAATTGCACAAGACACGGCAAAAACCTATCGAGTCCTTGCGAAAGTTACGGCAGTCGATAGATCGAACGGTACGATTACCATCGATCATGAACGGTTGATGGGCTTGGATCCGATGAAGATGGCTTTTCCAGTCAGTGACACATCGCTCTTAGGAAGAGTGCGTGTAGGTACGGAAGGGCATTTCACAATTCAGGTTTCAAACGGAAAGGGGATTATTACCGGCATTCACGTTCATGCCAAGTAGGGGGAAGACGGATAGACGTATTGACGGATAGACGTATCGGGGGGATTAAGACGGGCAGGAGTGCTATTGAGAGAGTTATGTGGAGGAGAGAGTGGCTCCGAAGAAGGAAGGCGGATAGGCGTATTGACGGATAGACGTATAGTGGGAAGCCGGAGCATTGCGACATTCTACCAGCTACCAGCTAACAACTACCAGCTTCTCCCGACCATCGACTATCGACCATCGACTATCGACTCCTACCCCTCCTTTAAATTCAATCCGAATATCAGCCAGAAGATCCAGATGATCGTCGTGATGATGGCGATCGCAAGCGGAAACCAGACGGCAATGACGGCACAAACAGTATAGACGACGAGAGCATAGTATCCGAACTTCATATTATTGCGGATCTGCGCGGCTGCGTGTGCATTTTTTTCTAAATGCCCTTTCAGTGCTGCGCTGCCGACTGCGATCCAGCCAAGCGATTGAACTGCAAGGACAACTTCAAGGAGAATTACGGCAGGCGACGCATGATCGGTTAGTAGATATTCGCCCATAAGCGACGTTGGGAAGGGGATGAAGACAACTGTTAGCAGCAATAAGCCATTCGCATAGATGAAAGGCGCCGAGGACTTGTCGACAAACTTCATCATGCCATGATGATTCACCCAGGTGATGAGAATGATGGCAAAGCTCAGCAGGAAGGTACCGATCGAAGGCGCGATTCGCCAGAGCGCCTCCCAGAAACCTGCCGTACTTGTCACCGCCTCCGATGGCGGAATTTTGATATCGATGATAAGTAAAGTAATTGCAATAGCAAATACTCCGTCGCAAAAAGCTTCAAGGCGAGCGTTGGCGTTCGTTTCTGACATAGTGTGGGGTGATGGTCGAATATAAGCTCCTTGTAAACCCACCGAAGCAAGATATAAGTTTACTTCCGCTCGCCATCTCATTTTCATCTCCACTGTCACGCCTAAAAATTGTGGCGCTAAGAATTGTCCTGTAGGAGTGGCAGGCAATTGTCACCATGGACGCACGGCAAATCCGCTGAAAATGGCAGGAGCAGATGAGGCTGCTGGTGTGCGTCTGTACCTCATTTTGCGTCTTCAGGTACAACGTGTGAGTAGTCAATTCGTTGATTTCCGAGGATGGCGACATTTCGGCATGGGCAGATTTCTTCCTTACGGTGGTAAGAATCCTGAACGAACTCAGAGCTCAAAAAGCTAAGAACGGCTGCAATATTTGAGATTATCGAAGTGGCAGGTTTTTTGCATCATTTCGGGGAAGTATTAGGTCTTTGAGTCGAGCGTCGTTGAAGAGAAATAGCTTTTGGAAATTCCCCCTCCGCCTTCAGAGCTCGTCATCCATCCCGCTCAACACGTTGCCTGAAGACAGATTGATTTTGTGTGCAAGTAAATTCATACTGTCGTTATGATCATCAGAGGGAGGGCATTCGTCATGAAAACGAACATACATTTCCGTATTGCCGCATGTGCGCTAATTGTTGCAGTCGTTGCTGCAGGCTGCTCGAACTCCAGCGAGCCGGGCAATCCTCGTGTCACGGTTGCGTTTGGAGCCGGCAGTACTTTCAGATTCAATAATTATCGAATTGATACGCTCGGTAATTTCAACTATCCGAGTACTAGCCTTGATTCGGTTGAGGCGGTCGGACTCACGGTCGGAGGAAAAACCAATGTCATTCGGATCAATGAAAAACACCCTGGCGATTTTAAAGGCTTTGATTATTTCATTGCCTACGAACCCAACGGTGATTTTTCGATCGGAGACTCCAGCTATTCGATCTATGGAGGAATCGATTGGGAAACCTATCCCACGGGCTCTCATCTAACCAGCGTCTTTGACACGGTACTATCGGGTGGAGAACTCGAGCATACCGAGATATCCTATGCAGACAACGAAATGATACAAGTGGCTGGCCGGAATTTCAACGCTGTAAAAATACGTATGGATGCCATGTTATACGATTCCTATTATCATTTTAGCGAATACGCGTATCTGTGGTATGTGCCGGAGATCAATTTCTTCGTTAAATATGAATCGCATTCCGTCGTTACGTATACGGACTACGGAGATGTGACGACATATCGGAGTGGTTCAATGTTCGTGCTTGATAGCTATGATCTGAAATGGGCTCCACGGTGAGTCGGGCAACTCCCCTACGAATCAGATCTGGCCTAAGAATCTGGCAATATCCTCTTCCGGTATTCGCCCATGACTAGACCTTCCACCAGGATGGGAAGGCCGACTCGAAGCCAGTCCGATCTCTTTATCCCGCTTGTGCGCCTCCGATTCACTTTCTGCGAGAACCCGGTGCCGGAGATGCCGAGCTTGGCAAACGCGCGCTCGAGCGCTTCCTCGTTCGTGATCGCAACTCGCTGCAATCCGGCAAGAGCATACTCCATCGATTGGCTTAACGGGCATTTCTCGATGACGATCGGTACGATCGTCTTACGTTTCTCCGAAGCAAGAGAAAGCTCTTTGTTCACATTGTGCGACGCTACTGCAGCTGGAGAGAGTAAGATAAAGAAGAGTCTTGTACTATTGATCGCGTTAACGATCTCGGCACTCCATGTCTCTGCCGCAGCCAGAGCGCTGGAATCCATCCATACATCGGCACCGGCAGCACGTAGACGTTCGGCAAGCGCGAGAGCATGCGATGAGTCTTTGCGGGAGTATGAGATGAAAATATCAGCCAAGCTATTCCTTCACTATATGAGCAACGAGAAAATCGTATTCCGGTGTGCCTTTGAGTGCAATGAAACCGGCTTCATCCCACTTGCTAAACTCACTCTGCCCCCTGCTAATCGCCGAGCGCAAGAGCGCGTGTCCGCGCTCAATATCACCTGCCTGCAGGAACGGCTCGGCACAACAATATTCCTGATCCGGAGTAACGTCATGATGTGAGAGCACATATTCGGCAGTGGCGACTCCATCATCGGCCATTTGCGCTTGCACTGAAGCATTCAAGTATTCCATACGAATCGCAATATTATTCGGAAACTCCTCTACGCGCTCTTCGAGGTACTGTTTGGCTGCAGGATATGCTGCGCGAAGCTCTTCGAGCGATGCGCCGCCGCTATAGAGAGCTGTGAGGAGTCTGACATGATCGCTGCCGGAGTTCGGATCAAGTTCGAGTGCCTTCCGGAAAGCGGCGGCCGCCTGGTGCTGCTTTCCTGCTCTCGAATAAATAAATCCGAGGACAGAATGCGCCCGAGCCCTTTTGGGCATCGCACGCATTGCGCGTTCTGCCATTTCCACTGCCAGATCGGATTCGCCAATGTTCAGATAATAATTTGCCCGCGCAGCCAGGCAGTAGTATGTCTCAGGTCCGAGAGCAGACAACTGTTTAACCGTCATGCGTTCTCGCTCAAGAATACCAGGGTCGCGATTATTATCGACACGATAGAGATTCGAAAGATTGATCGACTTTACATAGAGTGCCTGTATGCAATCCGGATCGATTGCAAGTGCCTGTTCGGTGAGTGCTAGTCCGTCCCAATACTCTTTTTCGACATTAACCTTGCGCGCCGCTTGGAGCAAGAGTTCATAAACCTCCGGCGAATCCGTCATCTTTTCATCGAGCAACGTCTTTTCCTCAGGCGTCAGCGTGATCTTTAAGCCTTCGACTATGTCTCGCGCAGTCTTCTCTTGGATCTCGAAGATATCTTCCATCGTTCCGTTGAACTTCTCATCCCAGATCATCGCTCCGCTCTCGGCCTCAATGAGCGATGCCTGTATTCGTATCCTCTCTCCGGCTTTTCGCACTGCTCCGGTTATGATATAACGGACCTGAAGCTCCGCGGCAATTTGCTTCGTCGTAAGTTTTGCGTCCTTATAGATCTTCGAAGAATTTCGATCGAGAACAACGAGCTTATCCAGTTTATTCAGCGTCGAGATGAGTTCATCGGTGAGTCCGTCGGAAAACCATTCGTGGTCGTGAGCGGGCGATTGATCTTCGAAAGGCAGAACAGCGATGCGAAGAAGTCCGGAAGCCGCGCTGGGTTGTGCCGCGGCAGCATAAACCGACATGGTACTATCCGATCTTGTTGCACTACCGGCAGGCAAGGGCGCCTGACCCGCAGTTGCCAATTTCTCGAATGAACGCAGCAATGCAATTTCATCGAAAAGTGAGACGTGATGTAAGCCGGCTAGAGCATACTCCAGAGCGTCCGTTAATTCGCATTTTTCAATTACGATCGGAATAATGATCTTTCTTTTTTCCGAAGCAAGCCCGACCTCTTTTGTTACATTAGCCGATGCAACGGAACGAGGAGAAAGAAGCACGACGAGCGCCGTGCATTCTTTGATAGCACGAACGATCTCTCCGCTCCACGTTTCCGCCGCAGCAAGCGAAGCGGTGTCCATCCACACGCTTGCACCGGATGAGCGCAGACGATCCGCAAGCATTTTCGCATGCTCGGAATCTTTGCGCGAGTAGGAGATAAAGATATCAGCCATTATTCTTTGACGTTTGTTCCGCTTCTAACTTTTCCACGATCTCCCGCGCGGCTTCCCATTTGGGCGTCCCTTTGATCTTAGCAAGACCCTCTTCTAAGAATGATCTCAGTAAAGGGAGGTCACGGAATCCCGCCTCCATTGCTTTGCAAAACACTGTTACACTCGATTCATAATCATCCAACATGCGATGTACCCAAGATGCATTGTACAATAAGCGGCCATCCCGAAGCGTGTCCAATTGCCGGGCAAATCTTTTTGCATCTTCATCGCGGCCAGTATGGTAGAGCAGCATGGCATACTCGACTTTAGCCCATTCCTCATCCGGAAAGAGTCTGAGGCGTTTCTCGAATGTCGGGATCGCATATTCTGCCCATCGGCGCTGCTTCTCTTCGTTCTTGGATAGCCAGCAGGCTCTGGCCAGATTTGACAAGGTGACCAAATAATCCGGCTTCAGCTTTTCGGCCTCTTCGTACGGAGCGATCGACTTATCCGGCTGTTCAATATTGTCATAAAAAAATCCGAGTGAAAAATGACTCCGAAAATCTTCAGGCGCATTCAGGATATATTCTTGAGCGACGCGCTCGGCTTCGTCCTTCTTTCCCTGCAGTCGAAGAAAAACAGAGAGCGGATAGTTGGAGTACCAGTGGTCAGGCTTTAACCGTTTCGCTTCCCGAATAAGGGCAAGCCCCTCTTCGAGCAATTTCGGATCGCGATCATAACTGCGATACCGTTGGGCCATGGCATTCGCTTTCGCAGTATAAGCCTCAACATATCCAGGGTCGAGGGCGATCGCTTCGGTATGAAGCCGCTCGGCAAGTAGGAAACCCTCTCTGGTCTGACGGGAATAATATTCGAGTGCTTTAAGGTACATCTCGTATGCCTCGGCGTTTTCCGTGCCGCGCTCGGCGAGCTTTTTCTTTTCGTCGTTTGCCAAATGCACTTTCAGCCCTTCGAGTACTTTCTGAGCCACCTGTTCCTGAATATCGAAAATATCCTGCATCGTGCCCTTGAGCGAATCCTGCCAGAGATGATCGCCGGTTTCGACATCGAGCAGCGAGGAGGTGATTTTTATTTGGTCGCCGAATTTCCGTACGTCGCCTTGAATGAAATACCGGATGGACATTTCCTTCGCGTAGTTCGGAAGTGTCCCTTGATACCGTTTATAATCCTTCGTTGCTTGCTGGTCTGCAACGCGAAGCGCTTTCAGATGAGAGAGCGCGGCGATCAATTCATTCGCAATACCATCGGCGAACCAGCCGTTATCGCCTGTCGGCGAGAGATCTTCAAAGGGAAGGATCATGAGGCTCTTGCGCAAGTCTGTTTCTTTTACGAGCTTGAGGGTGGGTGCGCCAGTCGCCTCCAGACCCAATTTCCCGAGCGCGCGAATGATCGCATCGATATTTGTCATTGGCGCACGCTGGATGCCGGCGAGATGATAGCGGAGGTCTTCTGGAAGCGCCACCGGTTCGAGGTCGAGTGGCAGTATCTTCTTTTTCTGCTCGGCGGCGAGAGAGACTTCTTTTATGACGTTATGCGAACCGATCGAATTCGGTGACAACAGGACAATAAATGCCTTGCAGCCATCGATCGCGTGGACGATCTCTTTTGACCAACTTGTAGCCGCTTCGATTCCGGATTTGTCGATCCAGACAGATAACCCAGCAGAAGCGAGCAATTCTGTCAATTGCTCGGCCTGTTCGCGGTCATGAGATGAATATGAGATGAAGATATCAGACACGAATCGATCGGGCTTCTATCGAACAATTACAAAACGTCGGCAAACAGATTCGTCATTGCCATCAATAGCTATCAGATAGCTTCCGGCGGCGAGCTTTCCGATATCGAGTGTTACATTCGTGACATTACCGACATCTACCTTAGCAGAAGTACTCAAGACTTCATGTCCCAGAACGTCTTGCACATGAATGAGCACTTCTCTCGATTGATCTCCGGTCAGTGTGAACCTGATCTGATCCCCATGAACCGGATTGGGGCTGAGGTCGCTGATCGCAACCCGTGGTGCATTGATTTGACGAATCACCCCGGCGTGTGTCGCCGGTGAAGAAACGTATGCGAAGACATCACCATCCTTACCACTGGGCGGTCTGTTCTCTGCCCACACGTCGACGAACGTCCCACCGAACGCATCGCTATACGTATAGTCGCCGATATTAGCCCAACGACCTCCGGTCGCGGCTGAAGCGAGTCGCGGATCGAAGAGTCGTGTCCCTATCTGCTCGGTCTTCGTCGGTGTGTCGAAGGAGTAGCGGACTCTTCGCATGAGCATGTTGGCAGTGTCCTCTTCAGAACTGTACATTTCAACGTATGCCTTCTTCGTCGACGCATCGAAGGTCACCCACGGCATGCAATGGTCACGCCCTAAGAGCGCCAGATCGCCTACCTGAATGGATGATGACCACGACGTGCCTTCGTCGGTCGAACGAACGATGAATTCGCGGGCGGCATTTTTTATAGTATCGTACGATCCGTACACTGCAAACAGATCATTTGTTTCGGGATCGAGATCGAAGCAAATGTAGGGTTGGACCCTGAAGCCCTTCGACCCCTTTAACATGGGGTACGTATAGACATTGTGATCGACGGGATATCCTTTCTGGCGCATTGCGATCGGATACTCAGAAAACGTCTTGCCGCCGTCATGCGAGACCTCCATGGCGAACGAGGCGATGGTATCGTTGCGAAAATTATTCGAGGCAATGAACACCGTTCCGCCCTTACCGATACGCAGTGTTGCAAAATGTCCGAACGCAGTGCTATACTCTAACGGCTTTGACCAACTGACGCCATGATCATCACTATACGCCATATAATTGATTCCATCCCACAATGTGTCGGCGAGCGAAGGATATTCCGACCATGCGATATAGAGCCTCCCGTGGTAAGGGCTGTTCGGATCACGATCAACAGCGATCGTGGGTTTATCCTGCAATTTGGTTGGTGCAATGGTGTCGCCGACAACCGGCGAACCCAGCACCCAATTCAAACCGTCGGTGCTACGCCCAACCATAATGTCACTCAACGACAAACTGGGCGAGACGATCAGGAAGGCGTAGTAGAACATGCCGGAATCATCGCAGGTGAGAATAGGATCGCACCACGCGTTTGCTCCATGATAGTTCACTTTTGGCAAATGCCGTCTCGACCACGTATTGCCGGCATCCGTGGAAACGCAGGCAGTCATGCCTTGAGCACTCGCTATTTGTGCAGCGTCATTGAATCCGACAACGATCACATTTGGATTAGTACGGCTGATCGCAACGGTTGTCTCCGATTCGTCCGAAGAGGTATGCGTAATATCAAGTGATGTGTCACCGAGAGGCTGGAGTGGCTCGGTCGATACAGCGACGGTTTCTTCCGATGCAGGGCGTTCCAACAATTGATGATCAATGACGCGCCGAAATACGTCGCATTCTCTATAGAGTCGATCGCCGAGCTTAGAGACCTTCAGTGCATGACGTAGTTCACGGTCGGATCCCGGCGTCAGCGGTGCAGCCTCCTGCGCGGTGGCAATTCGGGCAAAAGAGATCAATAATATCAGTGCAAAGTATTTAGGTGACATGATGATATATGGAATGAAAAAATCAGTGCTTCGAGTGTAGTGAACTATCATTCCCACCTGGGTGGTTCGATACTCCCTCCAATTCCCGTATCAACTCCTCGAACTCCGGCGTGCTCCGCAGCGGATCAAGATCGGGATCGCGGCGGAAGGTTTCGAGATTCCTGAACCCTTTCTCCACCGAACGTCGAAGCATTGACATAACACGTTCCGGCCGATGGCAATGTAAGTACAGACAGGCAAGATTATAGAGTGCATATCCATCCATCGATTGAACAGCCGAAAGCGTGTCCGCCTCCGTAAGTGCCTCTGACTCTCGGCCGACCATGGGGAAAATAGATGCCAGCTCCACCCGCGCATTGTAATCATCAGGGTTCAGGCGTACATGCCGCTCGTACACCGGTATCGCCCGCTCCGCTGCCAGCCGAAGACGTTCCCGCGCATCCGGTGAGTCCCCTAATTCGCCAAGACTTATGAGAAGATTATAATGAGCGTGCTTGTCATTCTCCCGCAGCCGGACATAATTCTCGCGCGCCTGTACCACTTCCTCAAGCCTGCCAAGAGAGTGATACACAGCACCAAGAGCAGCGTAACCCAGAGCATAGGCCGGATCGGTTTCCACAACCCGCAGAGCAAATCGGACTGCACCTTCTTTGTCGCCGCGCCTGAGGGTGATAATGCTCATCACCCAAAGATACTGAGCCGTTTCGCCTTCAAGTTCGCGCACTTTCGCAGCGGCTGATTCAGCGCGGACAAGATCTGACTTGCTCCGAGCGTATTGTCTGTAGAGTTCCTGATAGGTATTGGCAATAGATGTATACGCTGCACTAAAGCCTGGATCTCTTCGCACTGCCTCTTCATAGAGCAATAACGCTTGCTCGAGATCGGATCGGGTATAGCGGTTGCCATATTCAATGGCTTTCAGATACAACTCGTACGCTTCGGCATTCTCCGTCAGTTTCTTGCTGACTTTCACTTGCTCCTCCTTCGTCAGGTGAAGTTCCAGGCCGGAGACGACCTTCGCTGCGCATTGTTCCTGAATGTCGAAGATATCCTCCATCGTTCCTTTCAGACTATCCTGCCAGAGATGATCGCCGGTCTCGATATCAAGTAGAGTCATCGAGATCTTGATCTGATCGCCGAACTTCCGAACCTGACCTTCGATGAAGTAACGAACCGCGAATTCCTTTGCCAATTCTACCGTCTTGATGCTCTTATTCTTGAGCATGCGGGAAGTGTTCCAGTCAATGAGCCTGAGCGATTTGATATTCGAGAGCGTAGAGACCATCTCGCTTGCAATGCCATCGGTGAACCATCCGTTATCCTGAGTCGGAGAAAGGTCTTCAAAGGGAAGGATCATCAGGCTCTTGCGTGAGTCAGGTTCTTTGACAAGTGCAATCGTCGGAGCCTTCGTCGTTTCCAGCCCCAGTTTACTAAGCGTGCGGATGATCGAATCGATGTTCGTCATCGGAGCGCGCTGAATGCCGGCGAGATGGTAGGCCAGATCGCGAGAGAGTGTTATCGGCTCGAGATCGAGCGGCAATATCTTTTTGTTTCGTTCGGCCGCGAGCGCAACTTCCTTCGCGACGTTCTTCGACTCGTTCGATGAGGGCGAGAGAAGGACTACGAGCGCTCTGCATCCGTCTATTGCATCGACAATCTCACCCGACCAACTCGTAGCGACGTCGATGCCGGAGTGGTCGATCCATACCGAAAGCCCTGCGGACGCGAGCAGCTCCGTGAGCTGCTCCGCCTTTTCGCGGTCTTTGGATGAATATGAAATGAAGATATCAGCCATGCGGGCAGTCGTTAGTCTTTAGCATTCCCTTTTTTACATTTTACATTTTACATTTTACATTTTCGATTCAAGTTCCTCCACCATTCGCTTCACCGCTTCGAACTCCTCTGTGTCCGCAAGCGCAAGAACCCCTGCGTTCTCATCGGTCAGAAATTCCTTCAGATGGCGAATGCTTTTGAACCCGGCCTCGATCGATTTGCGGAACGTCCGCAGCGCTTGTGAGTAGTCGCCAAGGCTTGCAAAGAGGTAGGCAGCACCGTAGAGCGTACTGCCATCCTTCAGATTTGTAAGCTTCATTGCGGCCGCATGAGCTTCATCTCTTCTATCACAATGGAAGAGGAGCGTCGCATGCCAAACTTGCATTGTTTCGTCATCAGGATTGAAAGTGAGATAGCGTTCGATGTGGGGCAGCGCTGCCGACGCCCAGTGCCTGCATTTCGCGCTTTCTGCCGCAGCGTCGCAGTTGGTCACAAGATTTATCAAGCATGCGATATTCCCGGGCTTCAGACGGACCGCTTCTTCAAACGGAGCGATCGCTTTGGCAGGTTGGCTGGTCTCCATATAGAAGAATCCGAGGGCGAAGTGACTGTAATAGTTTTGCGGGTCTTTCCGGACAAATTCTTTTGATGCTTCCTCAGCAGCGTCGATCTGACCTCGAAACGCATAGATCAACGAAAGAGGATAGTAGGCATCGAACAGATCGGGCTCCAGGCGGAGCGCATCCTTGCATAGTATTTCTGCCTCGTCTAAAAGGGCGGCTGCCCGGTCATACCCGCGATAGAGAGCGACCAGCATCGTCGCCTTGAAATTATATGCGAGCGCATATTTTGTATCGAGCTTGATCGCTTCGCTAATCAGCTGAACGGCAAGCTGGAACCCCTCCTTTGTACTGTGAGCGGAATACTCGTATGCCTTCATGTACAGCTCGTAGGCCATTGCATTTTCGGTGCCATGCTCAGCGAGTTTTTTCTTTTCATCGCTCGCTAAATGCACTTTCAATCCTTCGACAACTTTTTGCGCCACCGTTTCCTGAATATCGAAGATATCATCCATTGTGCCCTTCATCGAATCCTGCCAGAGGTGATCGCCCGATTCGATATCGAGGAGTGAAGAGGTGATTTTTATTTGGTCTCCGAATTTGCGGACCGAACCTTGAATGAAATATCGTATAGACATTTCCTTGGCATAATTCGGCAGTGTTCCTTGATATCGTTTGTAATCTTTCGTTGCTTGCTGATCTGATACACGAAGAGACTTCACATTCGATAATGCTGAGATCAGTTCTGCCCCGAGGCCATCGGCAAACCAGCCGTTATCACCTGTCGGAGACATATCTTCGAACGGTAGGATCATCAGGCTCTTGCGAGCATCCGTCTCTTTGACGAGTTTCAGTGTCGGCGCTTGTGTCGCTTCCAAGCCAAGTTTGCCGAGCGCGCGAATGATCGCGTCGATGTTCGTCATCGGCGCGCGCTGAATGCCGGCGAGCGCGTATTGCATGCTTTGAGGAAGTTCGACCGGCTCAAGATCGAGTGGAAGGATCTTCTTTCGTTTCTCCGAAGCGAGCGATACTTCCTTGATCACGTTGTGCGATGCGACAGAGGAGGGGCTAAGCATCACGATTAATGTATGACAGTCATCGATCGCCTTAACGATCTCCTCGGACCAACTGGAGGCTGCGTGAATGTTTTGTTGATCGACCCACACCGAAAGTCCGGCCGAAGCCAGCAGTTCCGAAAGCTGATCGGCTTTGTCTTTATCTTTCGAGGAATATGAGATGAAGATATCAGACATTTTTCTTGGTGAGTGCTTTCTTCTGTTTGACCCATGCCTGAAATTCCGGGAAACTTCGAAGATTATCAAAGAAAGTACGCTCGAAATCAACACTCTGCACACCTGAGGTCGAGATCTTCTTGCGCATGATCTCCATTGCACGATCGAGCTTGCCGCTGAGCGCGTTGATGGCCGCGGTGTTCAGTACATATTGAGAATCGACGTTCGGTGTGCGAAGCAGATCTTCCATGCGTTTGCACGCCTCGTCACCTCGGCCTGACCATACGAGTGCGAGCGGGATGCTGTTATTGCGTACGTCTTTGTCGTCGGGGTGTCGTTTGAGCCATGCATCGAAGATCGGGAGGGCTTCGGACGATTGTTGCCGCAAGCGCATGGTATCGCGGGCATTCCATAGGCACCGCAGGAGCAAGATGCGGTCGTCTATTGCTGTAGGATCTCTTTTGAGGTCTTCGATAAGATTGTCAGCCGCCATCCCGTGCTGGTCCGTGAGCTCGTATGCAAGTCCAAGCAGATAGTAGCCCCCTGGTCGTGTCGGCTGCTTTTTGAGATACGTGGATGCCTCGGCGATCGCTTGATCGTAATTGTGGTGGACGCTGGCGATCCAGCTAGCAATATAGTGGGAATATTGCTGCGCGGTGTCGAGGCGTTTGCCGATCGCGAAGAATGAATCGGCGAGTGCGAGGTTACGAACGCCGTTCGTATCCAGCATATACTTATTCCCATATTCGCGGGCAACCTCCAGGTATGGATAGGCATAATCTGGGGATAACCGAGCAGCGAGGATATAGAGTGCGATGGAGGAATCGAGCTTTCGATGCATCTCTTGATAATCGGCCTGCATGCAAAGATCCCAGGCTTCCGGGCTGGCCGGTTTGCCGCCGAGAGGGACGTAGCTTGTGTCCACGCCGAACGCCAGTTGCAGCTCCACCACAATGTTCTGCGCGATCTGTTGTTGCAGTTGCATGAGATCACGCGTGGTACCGAAGAACGACTTGCTGAAGAGTACCGATCCTGTCCGGACATCAGTCATCTGGGCGTTGATCATGACGCGATCCGCCTGGCGCTGGATCGTACCGTTGACGACGTAGCGGCAGTCGAGCAGAGATGCGATGTGCTTGATGTCTTGTTTCGAAGACTTGAACTCCATGGAGGTACTCCGATCGACTACGCGCAGGTCTGTGACCGGAACCAGCATATCGATGAGTGTTGAAGTCATCCCGTCTGCAAAATACTCGTTCTCCTTGTCGGTGCTTAGGTTTTCGAACGGTAAGACGACAACGGCCCGAATCTCGGATGCACTTGACTGTCGTAACTTCGAGAAGAACAATGTATACACAGCGAACGCGATGGCGAGCACACCGACGGCAGTAAGCGCACGTAATAGCAGCCTGGTTTTCTTCGCACGAACGGGTTCCCTGGGCTTGGTCTCAGGTACGTTCTGACTAAAGCCGCTCCCGGTGATACCGATCTTGGCGAATGCGCGTTCAAGGCCTTCTTCGTCCCAGATCTTTACATGCTGAAGACCGGCGAGTGCGTATTCCATCGCTTCGCTGAGTTCGCAGCGTTCGAGCATGATGGGGACGATCATCTTGCGCTTCTCCGACGCCAGCGAAACCTCTTTATTCACGTTGTGGGACACCACCGCCGTCGGCGAGAGCAGCAACAGGAAGACGTCGCACCGATTGATCGCACCGACGATCTCGGCGCTCCAGGTTTCCGCTGCAGTTAGTGTGGTACTATCCATCCATACGTTGGCTCCGGCAGCACGCAGCCGCCCGGCAAGTACTTTCGCCTGTTCGCTGTCGTGACGAGAATAGGAGATGAAGATATCAGACATTCGTTTTCGTCTCCTTCGCAGATTCCGTCTCTATCTTCTCCACCAACGTCTTCGCCTCCTCATATTCCGGTGTACCTTGAAGCGCGAGAACGCCCTCGTTCTCCTCGGTCAGAAATTCCTTCAGATGGCGCATACTTCTAAATCCCGCCTCGATCGATTTGCGGAAGGTGCGGAGCGATTCTACCTTGTCGCCGAGGTGGCCAAAGAGGCAGGCCGTGTTGTAGAGGGGAGCACCATCCTTCAGGTTCGTAAGCTTCATCGCCGCCACGCGTGCATCGTCGGTTCTGCCGCTATGAAAGAGCAGGAGCGCATGCTTCACACGCTTGCTTTCATCATCTGGATGGAGCTTGAGATACCGCTCGACTTGCGGAAGCGCGACCTGCGCCCAGTGGCGGCATTTCTCTCGTTCTCCGGCAGCGTCGCAGTTTGCCACAAGATTGAATAAGTTTACGAGATTATCCGGCTTCAGACGGACTGATTCCTCATACGGAGCGATCGCTTTGGCAGGTTGGCCTGTATTTTCATAGAAAAAGCCGAGCGTGAAATGACTATTGTAATTCTGCGGATCTTTCCGGATGAATTGTCTTGCAGCTTCCTCGGCTTCGGCAAGCTGGCCCCGGTGCATATAGACCTGAGAGAGAGGATAATAGACCGTAAACAGATCAGGTTTCATTCGGAGCACTCCTTTGCAGAGCGTTTCCGCTTCATCCAAGAGGGCGGGCGTCCGGTCGTAACCGCGGTACAGCATTGCAAGCGCGATCGCCTTGAAATTAGATGCCTGCGCATAGCCTGTATCGAGTTTGACCGCTTCGGTAAGGAGTTGAATGGCAAGCAGGATGCCCTCCTTCGTATGGCGATGAAAATACTCGCTCGCCTTCAGGTACAGCTCATACGCCTCGGCATTCTCTGTGCCGCGCTCGGCGAGTTTTTGCTTTTCGTCGGAAGCAAGATGCACTTTCAGCCCGTCGACGACTTTCTCGGCAACCTTTTCCTGAATATCGAAGATGTCGTTCATCGTGCCTTTCATCGAGTCCTGCCACAAGTGGTCGCCGGTTTCGATATCGAGCAGACGGGAATTGACTTTGATCTGGTCGCCAATCTTTCGCACATCACCTTCGACAAAATACCGGACTTGCATCTCCTTCGCATAGTTCGGTAATGTACCTTGATACCGTTTGAAGTCCTTTGTGGTTTGTGCATCGGTAATAAGAAGCGCTTTGACATTTGAAAGCGCCTGTATCAATTCGCTCACAATTCCATCGGCGAACCATCCATTATCTCCGGTCGGTGATAAGTCTTGAAACGGAAGGATCATCAGACTTTTCCGGGAGTCTGTCTCTTTTACAAGCTTCAGCGATGGAGCTTGTGTTGCTTCCAAGCCAAGGTTGCCGAGAGCGCGGATGATCGAATCGATATTCGTCATCGATGTACGCTGCAAACCTGCGAGGTGGTATTGCATGCTTGCCGGAAGCTGAACCGGTTCCAGATCGAGTGGAAGGATTTTCTTGTTTTTCTCGAATGCCAGAGCAACTTCACGGACTACATTCTTTGAGTCTACCGATGCGGGAGAGAGCATGACAACGAAGGCCTTGCATTCATCGAGTGCGTTTACGATCTCTTCCGACCAGCTTGTGGCAGCTCCGATGCCTGCCCGATCGATCCAAACCGAAAGTCCGGCCGAAGTAAGCAGCTCGGTGAGCTGATCGGCTTTTTCTTTGTCTTTAGATGAATAAGAGATGAAAATGTCCTGCGGCATAAGCATGCAAAGATACGGCGAGGGAACGGGGGGCGGGGGATGGGGGTATGGGCGGATGGGGGTATGGGCGAATGGGTTGGGGGAAGACGGATAGACGTATTGACGGATAGACGTATCGGGGGGAAGACGAGGGACATT
>JAUZOQ010000005.1 GCA_030706385.1 Bacteroidota bacterium
CGGCCTGTGCTCGGCAAGCTCGGCAGGATTCGGACGGATGAAAAGTTGGCGGCAAAAAAGATTGTGCCATGCATATTCATTGATGACTCGAATAGGAAGGCGGTACTCGGCATCTGCACCGGCAAAGAGATCGGCAACATAAAGCTCCTTCTCGTTCATTGCAGCAACCATCTTCTTATAGAGCCGTTCGAAATGCTCCTGGGAGATATCGCGATTGACCGTGCCCCACCATACATGTTTTTCGCTATCGGGATGACGGACAATATATTTATCTTTTGGAGAGCGGCCGGTAAATTTTCCGGTCGAGACAACAAGCGCTTCATTGGAAGCAAGTGTGCCTTCTCCGCGCGAAAGAGCTTCGGCATAAAGCTCTTCCGTGCCGAGATTAAAATTGATCTTTGAATGGGCTACTCCGTGATCTGCTAACACCGATTCAGGCTGATTCTTATATTCGCTCATATTCTATAGTATTGATAAATAATTAGTTGCACGCAAAATAGAGGCCGGTGGTCGCTTTGTATCCTGCGCGAAGAGGCTATTAAACGAATAAAAAAACGATTCTGTTCTGTGATTTTGACTTCGCATCATCCGTGCAAATCGGTCTAATCCGTAAAAGCCTTGTGCCATTCCCTTCAACGATGCAGAAGAATAGAACGCGGATTTCACGGATTGAACGGATGTTCGCAGATTAATTCACGACAAACTTCGCCGTCATATTTCCCAGTCGGGCAAGATAGTATCCGCTTGGAAGCTCAGATTGCGGAATCGTATATTCCGATGTGCCGGAAGGGATTTCGATTTGCATTATCGGCCTGCCGAGGAGGTCGAAGATGGCCATACGGCGCAGGTAGGAAACTGACGCGAAGTTGAGACTAATTACCGAGCTGCTTCGTGATACTGCCACTCTAATGGTTAGAGAATACGGATTTACGCGGATTACTCCATTCATTATTTGGGGTTTGACAAGAGTGATTGAACATCGGTAGTTGCTTGTATCATCTGAAAGCGAATTGAGAGTGGTCGACTTAGCCCAGTATCCATGATGCGGACCTGCGTCCGTTTTGCAGGTGCCTGACCATGAGTCAAAGTAGCTTATATTTGAGATCGTTGATTTGAATGCCCGGCCTCGCACAATTACCACAAGCAATGAGTCCTGTAATAGTGTAAAGTTAGCAGAAGAAATTGTAATCGAACTTTATATGCTCCCACTGGGGAAAGTTTGATTATCGGCCTGACACATGCTCATGAAAAAATTCCTAATTTTTCCATTCACGCTATCAAGCTCGAATGAGAGTGCATCAGGTTTGTCACAAATCGGCTGTGAAAATAGATCCCGATATTCAATGGTGAATAGATTATCTTGCCGCGAATATTTAGTCAGCGAATCCCATACGTTTGAATATTCTAGATCGACAATATCGCTGACATTCCACGAAGTATCGGGCACTTCATTTGGGCAGGCAAGACTGCCTTGGTGGTATGATCCGGAAGCTGGGATAAGAATACTAAATATTTTTGGACGCCAATTCGCTTGGCCATAACTAGTGCCAGGAAGAACCACTAGTGAATGCAAGAAGAAAAGGAAAGCATAAGCAACGTACTTCTTCATCCCACAAACCTACAACATTCCTCTCCAATTTCCTAATGAATCTCTGTGCAGAAATCTATCCCCATCAGCTCATTTCACGATAAATTTCGCCGTCATATTTCCCAGCCGGGCAAAATAGTATCCGCCTGGAAGCTCAAATTGTGGAGTCGTGTACTCCGTCGTGCCGGCGGGGATTTCGATTTGTTTGATTGCTCTGCCGAGGAGATTGTAAATTTGGAGATGCTGCATCACTTCTAGTCCAGGAAAACTGAACCGGAGTCCAGCACTTGGCAAGATGATAGACACGGTCAGATTTATGGGATCTCTACTTTGGGACGATACACTACTAGCCAGTGTTCGATAAATAAACCTTAACGAACAGCTATCCACTGAAGAATCAGGTAACGACACCATAGATCTGGATTCTCCATCCAAATATTCCTGGTCCGATGCGTTGACGATCCTCTTGAAGGAATAACGGTAATCGGCCGATGTGATCATGTTCTTCCGTGCGGCCGGCCTTAAGTTCACAACCAGGATAGAATCGTTTATAAGAGAATATTCCATCGAAGAAAGCTGAACGTGATACTCGAGGCTATATGCGTTCATATTCTCAGGCGGATGGTAAGGTCTCTGATCGGAAAACCCGATGTAGAAGTTTGTTAATTGTTTCTTCGCTTTATCAATGCTAAAATGAATCGTGGCGGTCTTGCTTCCTCCCGAGTAACCAATGGAGACGGTATCATTCGAGTCAAAGTAGCTGGTTATTTCCGGGAAGTCAGCCAGATATGGAGAAATTGCACTAAGACTAACATGTGAGCTGTCATAAATCACATTGCATTCGGGGCAATAGGCAGAATATCCATACGTCATTTCGACCGGCACCAATATAGTAATCGACTCGGGCATCCATCGCCCCTGAGCGAAAACCTTATCGCAGGAAATTAGCGAAATGCCAAAGAGGAAATAAAATATGCAAGTATGAAATTGTCGTTTCATTCCACAAAGCTACCACATTCTTCTCCAATCCCCTAATCAATTTCAGTGCAGAAATCTATCCCCATCGGATCCATGCACATCCGTCTAATCCGTAAAATCCGTGTGCCATTCCCCTTAAACAATGCAGAAGAACAGAACACGGATTTCACGGATTGAACGGATGTTCGCGGATCAATTCACTAGAAACTTCGCTGTCATATTCCCAATGCGGGCATAATAACACCCTTTTGGGAACTGTCCTTGCGGCAGTTTATACTTTGAAACGCCGGAAGGAATTTCTATGCTCCTTACTTCTCTGCCGAGGATGTCGTAGGCGTATAACATTTGGGAATGATCCAGCACAGGAAAAGTAAATTCTATTTTGTGATCGGATAAGGAGGATGCGATGGAAAGGGCCTGAGGAATCGTACTAGTTATGACAGAATTAATTGGTTCGGATAATGCGAAAATAAATGAACATAAATATGATGACGTATCAACATCAAGCTGAATTGTGTAGTCAATTAAACCGCTTTGATAGACGCCGTTTGCATAGTTATCAACTGAAGAGTTGTTATAGTTGGCCTTTTTGACACCATCCTTACATTGTTTTCCCCAAACTTTTATCACTATTGTATCATTATTAACAACAGAGAAAGGTAACGAAGTAAACTCTACTACAGATGATTCCGATCCAGATATATTGTCGGTATATGGGGGATGAATCGAATTGGATGTATACGAATAGTATGCATGCTCGTCTATATGAAAATCTTTAAGCTCTTTACTTGGTAAATCGAGAATAAAATTCATTCCGACAGAGTGTTCTACATGCGTTGCTCCGAGCGTTGTATAATGACCTTCAATGAAAAAGGAATCCCTCGATCTTGTGCCTGTACCAAAACCTATTTGAGAAAAATCGATGAGAGTATGAGATACTGAACTTGATCCGTAAAAAGAATGACCCCATTCATAAGTTGAATCGAATTCTATCACCGGAATTTGCAAACTGAAAGATTGTATCATCCAATTTGACTGCCCCACAGCTGTCCCAATCTGGAATAGACCTTGGCCGATTGTAGAAAGTAGAAATAAACTGAATGCCTTCTTCATCCCACAAACCTACAACATTCCTCTCCGATTTCCTAATAAATCTCAGTGCAGAAATCTACCCCTATCAGATCCGTGCAAATCCGTCTAATCCGTGTGCCATTCCCTAAACAATGCAGAAGAACAGAAGACGGATTTCACGGATTGAACGGATGTTCGCGGATTACTTGATGATCCTATCGATGATCTCTTTCTGCCAGGGCTCCCAGGTTTTGGACTTGTAGTATGCCATCATCATATTCCGGAATTGTGTCTGGCCGTAATATTTCGTAAGGATTCCGTTGGCCGATCCGGCGAGGCGGTTATTCGTGCTCAAGAGCGCATTGATGAGATTGGCAAGAAGATCGTTATCGAAATAGTTGAGACGCGACAGAGCATCCATTGCTGTCTGACGAGTGATGAACTCATAGGAAACACTGACGTAATCGACAAGCTGCTTCAGCGCCGCAGCGTCTTGCGTCGATGATGCCTTGATCTCCAGCCATTTGATATGGACCTTATGCGACATGCCGTCTTCATCTTTCGTCTTATCCAGATATTGCGCAGTATTCTGCGGGAAGCTTTCACATAATTTATCCAGAGCCGTCGATACCATATTGTAGGACGAATCTTTCAGCAGCATTGCAACATCAGGCTCGATATCCTGCGGAATGAAGCGATATGCATTCAGCGCAGCGCTACGAACATCAAGCGTCGTATCCTTCAAGGCACGGCGAATGATTGCGCGCGACTCCGGGGTATTATCGGCTGCCAACTGCCCGACTATCTCGCCGCGAATTGCCTGATACGTTTCTTTATTATAGACCTGGATCAACGCATCGCGCTTCTGCTCCATCGGTACTGAATCGGTCCTGAACGAAACGACAGCATCGTACCGGTCCAGCATCTTCGGCGCTCCGAGTGCCTGCGCTTTCAGCTCACTGAACGGCTTCTTGAAATTTATTTTCTTGACAACTTCATCGCCCGGATCGAAGAGAACGAAGGCGATCTGCTTCGAACTCGGATTTGGAACGGAGACGATATGGCGCTCCTTCTCGATCCATTCACGTTTGGAATCCATCGATCCATCCGTGTAATGCACTTCGAAGACGATTGGCATTTTAAAGAGTCGTGTCAAGTCATCGATATGCTGAGTCTGTGCGACATCGATCTCCGTTTCATGTCCGGAGCCTTTAGCAATGTCCTGATAGCTTACAGTATACTCCGGCACACCGCCGCGGTAGAGCCATTGCTCGAAAAACCAATCGGGGGAAAGGCCGAGCGTATCCTGAAATGCTTGGTAGAGATCGTTCGTCTCTACATTCGAGTACATGTGATGCGAGAGGTAGTAATGATAGACATGGCGCATTTCTTCTTCGCCAAATGTATAGAGCATCATGCCGATGACGGCCGAGCCGCCGGGATAAATTCGTGAGCCGCCTGCTTTCGTATGCACGATCGGGAAGCGATCACCATCGTTCGCAGCAACCATAGCATTATGCTCGCCGCGGCGATTCCACTCGTAGGCATCTTCGCCATAGACTTCACGAGTAAAGAGCTTCGGGAAGAATGTTGCATGCGATTCGTGCAGCCACATGTTCGGACCGTTACGGATCGTGATCAGATCGCCGAACCATTGATGCGTGAGCTCATGCACATCGACTCCGAAGTATCCGCGGTCAAGCGTTCCGCGCGCATCGTTCAAAAAGAAATCGCCGTAGATCGTAGCCGTCGTATTCTCCATGGCGCCATAGATGAAATCCTGCACAGGAATATTCGAATACGATTCCCAGGGATAGGGAATCCCCGTCCACTTCGCAACGAAGTCAATACATTCAGTTGCGTACTTATAAGTGGGCTGAACGTATTCGGGATGTTCCGGATAGTAGTAGAGATTCACCGGCACACCTGCTTTTGTCTTACGCTGTTCGATCTCGTACTTGCCGATGCCGAGCATGACAAGATAAGCGGAGTGGCGATGCGTCATTCTGTAATGCCATGTCTTCGTGCCATCGCCATTATCCTTTTCGGAAAGTTTTGTACCGTTGGAAAGTACTTTATACTCTTTATCGAATTTTACGATAGTTTCGGTGATCAGCTTATCGTCCCAATCGTCATAGCACGGAATCCAGTAACGGTTATCGGTGCCTTCTCCTTGTGTCCAGATCTGTTTACGGCTCAAGTTGCGCGGGTCGTTCCAGCCGATAAAGTAAATGCCCTTGCGCGGAGTCGCTTCGTAGACGAAGGTGATGCTATCGTTCTCGCCCCATGAAAGCGCCTTACCCGGAAACACGGTAACACCCGAAGCATCGGTAGTGAATTGCAGCGGCTTGCCGTTGAGCATTGCATCTTTGATCTTGATACCGGGGCCATCGAAGAAGATCGAATCGACATGGCTGCGCAGCGGAGTAAAGTAATGCGTCACTTTTCCGTAGACAATACCTTTCGGGCAATCGAACGAGACTTCGATCTTCATGCGAAGCATATCGACGGGATGCTCACGCGGAGCACGTTCGGCAGGATCGACGAGATGCGTTTCCTGATACAGGATCGGCGGCTGTGCCGAAGCGGGATGAGTAAATGAGAGAAGAATAATTGCTGCAAGAAACGATACTGAACGAAGAGAGTGGCGCATGATGCTATATGTAGATGGAATACTGATGGGTAAATAGAATTACAAAGATAAGCATAATAGCCCCACCGCTTCACGAACGGAGCACTCTTTGGCAAAGTGAGAGAGTTACACAAACAATGAATGAAGGAGCAGCCTTCTTCCTCTTACTCGCTTGTCCTGACCTTATCGTCGCGCACTGGAGAGTAAGTTTTCTTTTTTGTCAGATCGTCTCGGTGCCGGAGGATGACATCATCGAAATAGACTTTGATGCCCGTTGCATCTTCGATATTGGCAGTATTCTGAAGATGGTATTGGAGTTCGGGTTCAGAGGAATTTCCGGAATTGCCGCATTGGGCAATCACTTGACCTCTGGTTACCGTATCGCCGGCCTTAACCTGGAGGCTACCCATTTTCAAATGTGAAAGAACGGAGAATTCATTTGCTGCATGTTTGATGATAATACAATTGCCAAGCGCTGAATAGGCATTCGGCACGAAAGGTGCATTGTCATGCACGCCGTCGATCGCTTCTACGACTTTTCCTTCTCCGGGAGATAGGACCTCTTTGCCGAAAGCAAAATAATCTTCGTTCGTTTTCCCGTTTTCCTTATGACTTTTTTCGAATCCTTGAAGAACATTGAAATCGATAGCGAATCGCTGGTTCTTGGTATCATGATGAGGATTTACCTCTTTTGTATCTCCTCCCCACATGACGGCCCATTCGCCTGCAAATGGTAGTCCGAGATGCGATGAATTCCGTTCTGGTACGGGAAGCTCTTCGATATGCGGTTGAAAGTAGAATCCTGCAATCTTATCGGTCATTGAATCCAGATCAATGCGAAGATCGAGAAGGCCAGAGTCGAACTCCACGGGTATGACAGCAACATTTTTCCATTTCAATTTCGGAATTCCCATGTTCTTGACCTTGCCTGCTCCGAGAACAAGATTCTCTAAGAGCGGCTGCAACTTCTGCAGTGGTAATTGGGCCTGCAGATCGGCAGTGAACTCTCGCTCAAGTGCAGCGTAATTCCCTTTATTAATATAGTCGCCGATATGCCGGGCCTTTTCCAGAAAGCGATATTGGGAAATATCGATTGTCGTACCCTGCGCAAATCCGAATGAGGATGCAAAAAAAATGAGCAGTACTGCCCACAGGGGAATGAGGTATTTTTGGTGATTCATCGTACTAAGGCAACACAAATTTGTGCAATCGCATTCTTCAACGAGCCGGAAGGGATTCCGGCTCTACTTGATATCACTAGAATTTCAAATCTTATGCCATTTCCCTCGGTGCGCTGCTGCCACCCATACTCTTGACGATCGGCGAGAAGATCAAAGAGATAAACATACCTCCGAGCGTATACATGAAAAGTGTACTGATCGCAAAACCTGTCGGTGAGAGGAAGAACTCGGTAAATTTCTTTGCTTGCTCAAGTTGCTCTTTCGGCATATTTTGCGCTGCCATGCCTTTGGTAGCTTCTTCGCGCGCGAAATCTATCATCTCAGGATTGATGAAGGTCGTGAAGAGAAAGAAGAAGAGGGCGAAGATCACGGCAGCAACAATGGAGATAAGTGTACCTTCGACCCATCCGCGGCCAAACGTAAAGTCTTCGGTATCGGTCATCTTCTTTTCACGAATTCCCATGAAGAGCAGGACTAGGCTGGCAGCAGTAGCGATCCAGCTTACCGTCCGGCCAAGGGATGTCGTCGTCCATCCGGCAAAATATCCGATCAGCATGACGGCAACGTTCAGAGCGACGATATAGATACCCCACTTGACGAAATTCTTCATAAGGATTGATGATGAAATTGAATATGCAAAGATAAGCGAATTTCCCCTGGAGAAGGCGAAATCACGTGTTTTGAAAATGATCTGCAAAACTTTCCATTACCGAGCCCCAGGCTTTGTCAAAGTAGGAGTATATCTTATCCCATTCCTCATCATTCTCCTTCCAGCCGATCTGGTTGAATTCCACACGGATGTTTCCTTCCGGAAGCTCGTGAAAAAGCAGAACAACCCAATTCTTTTCTCCGCTTTTTCGAACACGTTCGAACTCCGGAGGGCAATTCCACGTGAAGGAGAGCATCTTCTTCGGAAGATAGGAGATGATCGTGCACCCTTCACTTCCTTGCAGCCCGCGGGGATTATCGAGCATGAAATAGACTTCATACGCTCCTCCGATGCGGAGATCGATGAATGCCTGCGGCGCAAAGAACGATGTGATGCCTTCCGACGTCGTCCAGGCATTCCATACTGCATCGATAGGTGCATGAACGGTTGCTTCTTTGTATATCGCTTTCATCTCTACTTCGCTCCGGGATCCTCCTGAAATAATCCATGGATGTTCCCTTCAGTATCCTTGAAGTATGCGCTATATCCGATACCGGGAATACTCATTTTCGATACGATGATCTCGCCACCCGCGCGTGTAATTCGTCCTGCAAAATCGTCGATCGAAGGCACACTGATACTA
The DNA here is from genome assembly GCA_030706385.1 of Bacteroidota bacterium. GTDB lineage: Bacteria > Bacteroidota > Ignavibacteria > Palsa-1295 > Palsa-1295 > PALSA-1296. Next base: position 8,743 of record JAUZOQ010000005.1, read on the forward strand.
TTAGTGACAGCCTGCTTAGCATCCCCTCGCCGCATTATCGCACCGTTTATACCCGGTTCATCGCCGTTGCGGGTTTCGGCAAGGTAGTAGTGGTATTCTTCAGATCCTTGAAATGTCCAGCCGAAAACGTCGCTGAAGAATTTCGTTGCACGCAATGTATCATCGGCAGATATTTCGAAATGTACTGGTCGAGGCATAATTTGTTTTCCTTTCAATAAATTGAGAACACCGGTGGTACATCAAGAACTTGACCTTTCTATAGCAGAGAAACTTCCGAAACCTAACAAGCAGAACTACGAAATCAATCGCGCAAGGAGGAACGCTGCGCCGGCTGCCAGGCCACCGATGAGCATTGTCTGCAGACCGCTGCGGATCGGATGGGCTCCGGTAAATCTGCCTTTGATATAACCGAATACAGCCAGGGCAATGAGAGTCACAATTACCGAGATTGTCAGTGCTTCCCGTGCACTGGTGATAAAGATATATGGAGAAAGAGGAATAAATCCGCCGGCAACATAGGAGCCTGCAATCGTGAAGGCGCTTGTTCTTGCTCTTTTCGGATCGGGCTTATCCAAACCCAGTTCGAACTGCATCATGAAATCCACCCAATGATGCGGATTCTTTGCAAGACTTTCAGTCACGAGCATACTGTCTTGTTTCGAGAGACCGTATTTCTCAAAGATCTCGGCGACTTCATTCTTCTCGATGTTCGGGACTTCGACGATCTCGCGCTCTTCGCGCTTGCGTTCGCTTACGTAATGCTCCGTATCGCTCTTCGCGGCGAGGTAACCGCCGAGCCCCATCGCAATGGAACCGGCGGCTATCTCGGCAAGTCCTGCAGTGATAATGATCCCTGAAGCATCGACTGCACCCGTAAGTCCCGCTGCCAGAGCGAACGGAACAGTCAGGCCATCGGACATTCCGATGACTATATCGCGCACCATTTCACCGGCAGTAAAATGGTGCTCGTGATGATGCTGCAGGTGCACCATTATTTTACGCCGACAAGTTCGACATCGAATATCAACGTTGCCTTGGCGGGAATGACAGGAGGATGGCCGCGTTCACCATAGGCAAGATTGTATGGAATGATAAGTTTGCGTTTGCCGCCGACCTTCATCGTCATAAGCCCTTCATCCCATCCGGCGATAACGCTATGCGTTCCGATCGCAAATGTGAATGGCTCTACATGCCCAAACTTCGGATCGACATTCGAGTCGAATTTCGATGAATCGGTAAGCATACCTGTGTAGTTGACAACGACAGTCTGTCCGGTTTTCGGCGATGCGCCATCGCCGATTTTCTCATCGACATACTGCAAGCCCGAAGGAGTTGTAATGATTTGAGGTTCGTTTTTTGTCATATTTTTTGAGTGGCAGCCCACGCCGGCAATAGCCATGAATGCGACTGCGATAAAAACCCGTACTGGTGATTTGATCATAAATAATGAATCGGTAAATAGATTTCTGCGAATTTACGGAGAAATGGAAAGGGCCGGAGGAGAATGAACAATGTACAATTTTCAATGTACAATGAGGAATGAAAGCCGGAAGAAAAGACAGCTCAAGAGAATCCCAAGTTACTGCCTGCGGGAAGAAGCAGTCCGGCTCTGCTATCGAAAAAACGCAAGGTCACGCTTTTTTCCCCATTAAAATGTGGCTAAATCGAGCAAATAAAGGCAGTTGGTAAAAATTCTTTATTATTTTCTGTAACCAAATCGCATCTCGCGTGTCTTTTAAAATAGGAGATGAACACACTACAGGCCAACGTGGAAGAAATTGTCGATCTATTCGAAGAGCAAGGCGAAGTTACGGAAGAGACTTTTGCGCCCATTCCCGAGGCGCCACAGTCAGGAATCCCGTTATCGGACGATGACCGTCTCGATCTGGCTCTGGTTCGCGACTTTATCAGCGGACGCGACGATGCGTTTCTTGCACTATACGCTAAGTACGAAGCGCCCCTGCTGCATTATTGCAGAAAAATGTGCCCGGATCAGCGGGTTGCCGAAGATGCCTTCCAGGAAATCTGGACGATGGTCTTTGAGCTCCGCACGAAACGGACCGAGGTCGGCAGGTTCCAATCGCTTCTATTCCGGACGGCTCGGAATATTTGCTTGAACGCAGTCCGCCGCGAATGGGTACGGACCCGCGGCAAAGTCGAACTCAAGAACACGCTTGCAAGCGTGACATTGGATAGCCAAAGCGAGCAGGAAGAGATCAGAACATTGATCTCCCAGGCATTGGCAAAGTTGCCTATCGAACAGCGCGAAGTATTTGTTTTGCATGAATACTCCGGTTTTAGTTACGGTGAAATAGGTGTCCTGTTGGGAAAAACAGAAAACAGCGTTAAGACAGTCGCTTTCCGTGCCCGGATCAGGCTTCGCAAGCTTATTGCAAGCTGGCTCGGACTCACGGAAGACGAAGAAGGATCAGGTAAATCACCCTATCCGCCCAAACCACATTAGAAAGTTACGCCCATGAATATTAGAGACGAAGAACAGTTACAGCAATATTTCGAGCGTCAGATGACAAGCTCTCAGGAACAGAATTTCCTGATCAATGTCGCAGCACGCGATGACATGCGCCTTGCCTTCCGCTCGCAGCTCGAACTGCTCAAAGCCGTACGCGAAGATAAAGATGCTTCCGGCAGCCCCACGTTTGTTCGCTCGAAGACACTTGGAGCCCTCGGACTTAGCGGTGCTCTCGTGCCATCTTCGCTGAAAGAGCAAGAGTCTCTGGCAGCAGTAGCTTCACCATCATTTTGGCAGAATGTCGGCGCCGCCTTCAGACGTCCCATGGTATCGATCACGACCGGAATCCTGATGGGCATTCTCGGAACCGCTGTGCTCGCGCCCTCGAACGTTAATCCTACGCATGAAGGCGGACCGTCATCGCCGGCGATCATCTCCACTCCAAGCGCTCCGGAAAAAACCGTAGCCCTTCCGGCTCCATCCGAGCCTGCGAAGGATCTGGAGAAACGATCGACAGCTCTTCATCATCCTATCACCCGGAAGCCGGTTTCTCAAACAGAGAAAGTACCGGTCGTCAACAATACGAAGCCGGGCACGATAAACGTAGACAACACGCTCCAAAAACCAGGAGAATCTGAGAAGAAGTAAACATACCTCCCGTTAGTACTAAGGAAAAAGGGGTGCTTGCATCCCTTTTTCCGTATTCGGAGCAGCATGCAGATCCATCGGTACTCCCACCGATGGCGCTGGCGAACTTTCTTCTGCTCCACTGCCTTTTTATAGTGGGTTAGGCCGGTTGGGATTGGCTGTATGACACACAAGAAACGAACGGGGAACAAGGGACTCCAAGTCCTTCATCATCACGGATATCCGAAGATCGCGAGTCTCGTTCGGTTAGGTCTGCTCTTATCATTTTTTTTCGTATCCGATCTGAGAAGCCAGGAAGCCCGGCGAAGTGTTCGCCTCGGAATTGGCGGAGGGTTCGGCTCGAATATCTCTCGCACCTATATCGAAGCGTACGCCGGAGATATTCCATGCGGAGTTTTTGAAAAAGGGTCTGCGCCCGGAGCGTCATTTTTTGGACTGGCGGAAATTCCGCTCCCCTTCGAACATTTTTCACTCATGCCACAGATCGGCTATCACGATCTGAGTTCATCGTTCGTCACGCAGCCCTTCGCGATCGAGCATGCAGCCGATATTGCGCACGACTCCATCACACAAATTTTCCGAACGCGAAATTACTCGGCAAACATCAAGACTATTTCACTGAATCTGCTTTTCGCATGGCGCCCCTTTCCGGCATTGCATCTTGCCGCAGGTCCGGGGCTTGCCATCGTTGCAAGCCATAGCTATGACCAAACGGAAAAGCTCCCTTCCGATTATGTCTATACGGAAAATTCCCGTTCGGTCCGCACGGTTTCAAGCGGAGCGATCGATACAAGACTTCTCGCAGCATCACTTGAGCTTGGTGCAGGTTATGATATTCCGATACGGCCGAATGTATCGTTAAGTCCGGAATTTCGCGCCAGTATTCCGATCACTCCGATCACATCTGCAAGCGGATCAAACTACCGTACGTGGAGTTACGGAGGAGTTATTGCATTAATGTATTCACTACCGGCTCCTGCGGCGCCGGAGTATACTCCGCCTCTTCCTGTTTCGCCACCGCCTCCTCCGCCACCGGTTGCCGAGACGAAAAAAGAGGAGCCGACGCCACCGAGAAGCATTCTTCGGGTTTCGGTAAAGGCTGTGGGGAAGACGGAATCGGGTGATGAGGTACCGGAGCCCGTCATCGCGATCGAGAATGTTCGCATTACTGATGTGGCTCCAACATTGAATTATTTGTTCTTTGATGACGGATCTTCCGAGATCCCGACAAGGTATCACTCCTTCTCAAGTGAGCGAGAGACTCAATCATTCGATCCTTCGACACTCTATACGCTCGATGCCCTCGGCATTCATCATGAATTACTGAACATCCTCGGCCGGCGCATGCAGGAGAAACCGGAATCAAAGATCACGATCACCGGAACGCGCAGCCTGCATTCGGCCGGCGATTCGGCTGCAGCTTCCGATATCTCGTTGATTCGCGCCGAGCATACTGCAAAATATTTACAGGACGTTTGGGGAATTGCGCCATCGCGAATCAGGGTCAGATCTCGTGCGCTGCCGGAGCAGGCCTCGGATGACAACGCTCCGGCCGGTCAGGCAGAGAATCGCCGCATCGAGATCACGACGAACACCCCTTCGCTTCTGGAGCCGATCGAAACGCATCGGATCGAACGCACAGCTACTCCGCCAAATATCGTCTTCAAATCGAATATCGTTTCGAGTTTTGCTGGCTTAAAGAGTCAGATCATTACCATCAAACAGGGCGGGAAGATCATCAAGACGATCGATGGCCTTGCCAGTAATCCTGGCGGTGAACTGCTTTGGGATATTGCCGAAGGTAATGCAATTGCGAATAAAGACTCGATCACTTGGCAGATGGATGTTGTCGATTCAGCCGATGCAACGGCATCGGTGGTGGGAAATATCAATATAAGGAAAGAGGTTCGTAACTCCAGCAGGCATCTTGCCGATACGGCTGCGGATAAAAGCCTCGAACGCTTTCATCTGTTGCTCTTCGATTATAGCTCTTCGGCCGAGCTTGGCAGCATCTCCGATGAGATATTCGATCGCATAGCCAGTTCGATCACACCGGACTCGCGCGTATCGCTGATCGGCCATACCGATATTACCGGAGATCCGAATTATAACGAACATCTATCCTACGACCGCGCAAGCCGCGCGTCGCTCCTCCTTTCCTCGCGTCTGCATAAGTTAGGTCATTCGGCTCCGGCTTTTAATCTCGAGGCGCGTGGAGCAAAAGATGTTCTCTTTGATAACAGCAATGCCGAAGGCAGATTCCTATCCCGAACCGTGCGCATCACCATCGAAAGGGATCTGAATAAATGACAAAGCTCTTCATATCCTGCCGAATCTATCGAGCGGAAAAAAGAATTGCTTTTCTTTTCGCTTGCCTAATGTTGCTCGTGGCCGGTAACAGCTTCGGGCAATCGTGCGAGAAAAATATGCTCGTTACTCCGAATGCAAGTTCATATGCCGTGATCCCGAATCCCCGCGGTATCTCACTTCCGGGAGCATTCACGATTGAGTTCTGGGCGCTTTCCTCTTCATTCGCTCCGCATGCAGGACTCGTCGAGCAAGCAAATAACGGCGATACCGGAGCCTTCAGCATCGGTTTTACGTCCGGCGATTCGATCGGAGTATCGCTTCGGCTCAACACCGGCATCACGAATCTCGCAACTCCGAACATTGCCGATATCCAGCTATGGAATCACTATGCCGTAACGTTCACGCCTGGCGATAGCATTCGGATCTATGTTAACGGAATTCTGAAAGCGTCAAAGAAAACTACTGCGGTGAATCTCATTGCTTCTTCAGATTCAATTTTTATTGCCTATAGCGAACTCTCGAAAGTTGTCTTCACGGGAAACATGGATGAACTGCGAATCTGGAGTGTTGCCCGGACCGGAGCGCAGATCGTTGCAACGATGAAGACTTCGCTTTCCGGAAAAGAAGCGGGGTTGAAGGCCTACTACAGTTTCGACGACGATCCATCGACTCCGAACATTCACGATTTCACCGGAGCTAGAAGCGATGGCCTGATCCTCTCTTCAGCAGTGCTTGCAGCCTCCACCTCACCGGTAACCGGAACAACGGCAAGCTATATGCTTGCATCGAAGGAATCCGCAATCGTATTTCCCGAACTCATCTGCGGCAATCAGACCGATACGATCATCCGTATCTTTAATCGCGGACAGCAAACTGTGCAGATCGATCCCGTCGGTTTCCGATTCGGTACGGTGTTCAGCGCATCGATTATCGGCTTTCCCCTTCCTCCGGATTCAACCCATTTAGGCATTATACATATTCAGGCCAATGCTTCAAAGCCCGGGCTGTATCGCGACACGCTAATCGTCAAGAGCACAACAGTCTGCGGCGGTATCTTACTCATTCCTGTAGAACTCACCGTTGCAAAGATTGCTATTGCATTCCAGGACTCTCTCTTCGATCTCCATTCGAACTTGCTTCCCTGCAACTTGCCGCTCCAGAGCCAGACATTCCTGAAAAATACAGGAACACGAACCGTTACCGTTAACCCGCTGAGTTTTTCTGCTCCGGCCGGAATTGTGATCACCAGTCCAACAACTTCATTCGCGATCGCAGCAGGAGCTTCGCAGGAAATCAAGTTCACCGTTCAACCTGATGTCAGTGGACCGATCAATACGACTCTTACTGCAACGACGAATGAATGTGCAGTTTCTGCAAAGATCGTCTTTAAAGGAGCACGTGTCGATCCGCAATTCAGCATTCCGGATCATATCGATCTTCCAACCGTTCATTTGCCGGCAACGCCGACAACGATCGATACAACGATCTATCTCAAGAATACGGGCACATCAAATCTTTCAATGAATCCGCCGCTTGCGCTTCTGGGAAGCCCGGGATTCCGAATCCTCTCGCCGCTTTTGGCATTTATCAAACCCGATTCAAGTTTTGCGATCAGGATCCGTTTCACGACATCGCGTGAATGTGGTACATTCGAAACATCTTTGCACATTCAGGACCAGCTCGATTGCTCGATCGATACGCTCATTCCGATCTCGATCACCGTGCTCGGTCCTGACGTATCCGCTTCGGAAGGGATCTTCGATCTTGGCGCGAACTGCGGCTCGCACGATACGACGATATTCCTTGTCAATCGCAGCGGCCTGCCTATCGTAGTCGGCAAACCGAACTTCAGCATCGATAGTGTGCTCTTCCTTCAGAGTGGAGTATTACCGAAGGCTCTGGACCCCGGCGATTCCGTTCCGATCACGCTGCGCTTCTCGCCGGCTGAGCCAGGTACATACGGAGTCAACGCGCACTTCGCTTTGTACCCGTGCGGAGATCTGAACATCCATTTCAAAGGGACAATGGGAGTCGGACTAATCGGACTCAGCGATACAACACTGAATTTCTGGACTGGCTGCGATCTCTCCACCGAGACAAGAAGAATCACGATCACCAATCAATGCGGACGGCCGATCACGATAACCGATACAACTTCAACCGGCTCGCATACCTTCGTCGTTATTAGTCCGGCACTGCCTTTTGAGCTGGCAAATAATGAGAGCAAGGTGATCACCGTGCAATTTACTCCTCAACTGTTGGGCTCGCTGGAGCAAGGATCGATCGCGTTGTTCGATAGCGGATGTTTTGTAACCCGCTTCGATGTGCGCGGAGTGCGCGAACGATTGACGGTCCAATCGAATCCGTCGATCGCAGAGTTCGGCACCGTATGCCCGGGACGGATGGGAACCGTTGGACTATCGCTGCAGAATCTCGGATACGGAGATGATACGGTTACCTTTTATCGTATTGTCGAAAAAGGCACTTCTGTTTTCAGCGCGACCAATGCTGCCGGAGCTGTGATCACGCACGGAAATTCGCGACAATTTACTGTGACCTTCTCACCGCTCGATACCGGTGAGTTTCTCGGCATTCTTGAACTCGTCTTCGCTCCGTGCGACGACACGATGTGGATCCCACTCCATGGCATTGGCGGACCGCCAGCAGCGCTCTCGCTCAGTACCGATATTCTCGATTTCGGTACGATCCGATTCGGATCGAGTGATTCTCTTTGCATCATATTGCAGAATCCGAGTTGCATTAAGCTTCCGATCAGCGCCGACTCCCTGCATTTCGTGAAATCTTCTTTCTCGCTATTGCAAAGTTCGCTCGACCGGCTGCCTGCATCAGTTGATGGCAACGATCCCCTGACACTGTGTTTTGATTTTATACCCGATTCCATCGGCTCATTCGAATCGACTGCTGATATTGTCATTGGAGATCAGAGAAAGCTTATTAAGTTGCGTGGTAGCGCGGGCATTAGCGATCTCTCCTTCGATACAACGTACTTCGATTTCGGAGATGTGCTTCGCGATCAGGCCGATACGCTTTCCCTTACGATCGCAAATGCCGGAACATTCCCCGCATCGCTTGCAATTGGAACACTGCCTGCTCCGGATTTCACGATCACACCGAATGCTCAGACGATCGGCGGAAAATCTTCGAGAACCGATGAGATCATTTTCAAACCATCCGCTCTGGGATTGCAGGTAACATCGGCCGTTTTCAATTGGGAGAATCATTCGAAGACGATCTACATGCGCGGACGAGGGATCTTGCCAGGACTTCAATTCCCTTCCTCGCTTCTGGATTTTGGAAAAGTGCGTGTTGCAGATTCATCTACTCTTTCGATCGATGTCATTAATAATCTCGACTCCGATAATGTCGTGATCGATAGCGTCTCTATCACCGGGAAGTTCAGCGTCTTGCCGCTCGGCATCCAGACCGTCGGCCCGCATAAGAGCATTTCGTATGCAATCAAATATAAACCCGATGCGGAAACGATTGATACCGGAACATTCGTCATTCATACGCAAAACTCCGGCGATGCCATTCTGCCGCTTCACGGACAAGGAATTCAGGCGCACCTGGTATTGAGCGCAAGGCTTGTCGATTTCGGAGATGTCGGTTTAGGGCAGATTAAGTATTACGATCTGAAGATAACCGATTCCGGCGAGTACCCGCTTGCGATCACCGATATCAGCCGCAATGTCACGGCATTCGGAATCGGATCGACTTCAATCCTTATTCCGCCGCAAACCACGATCGATTATATTCTGAACTTTGCTCCGCCGCGTGCAATACAATTTAGCGATTCGCTGCATATCACAGCCGATGCGCCGGAAACGAATACATCCGTTGCATTACGGGGCAAAGGAGTTTTCCAGCCGCTCGGCATTCCCGAAGTGTCTTATAGCATTCCCGACGAGTTCGCAAAGGTTGGCGATATTCTTGAGATCCCTATCAGCATATCCGGAAGTGACCTCCCGCTTTTTGATCTCGATAGTTTCTTTGTCGAGCTATCGTACGATCCAAGTGTCGTCTTCTTCCATAATTTCATCGATACGGCGCGCACGTTATCATCGGGATTTAGGATGAAGTTCGAGCGGCTGGCTCATGATAGCGTTATTCGTATCTCCGGCACCGGCAAGACGATCATTCCTTCGCCCGGAAGGTTATTCGTATTGCAAGCTGAAGCGCTGCTCGGCCCTCATGACTCGACACGCATCGTCGTCCAATCGAGCGATCCCAAGAATACGGCCGATCTGCTTTCATCGAGCGGTGCATTCATTGTGACCGATTGCGGTAACTACCGCGGCGGAGTTGTGGCGAAAGGAAATTATTCGGTCTCCTCAATCACGCCGAACCCCGCTTCAACAACAGCACATATCGACTATGAACTTGGCCTCACCGGCCGAGTGCATCTCGATCTTTTTGATCTTATGGGCAAACACATTCGAACCCTTATCGACGAAGATGTGACGAAGGGCAAACACTCCGCATTATTCAACACTGAAGGAATTCCGAGCGGCGAATATGTTTATGTCTTCAAGAGTCTGGAGTACGAATCACGTGGCGCCATGGTCATTGCGAAGTAATCCGATTTTCTTCTTATCCCTTCTTCTTCTTCGTCCACGTTCAGTACCTCAATTCTCCATTCTCCATTCTCAATTCCAGATTCTCCCTATTTTTGCACCCATGATATTAACCGATAAAGATATACTCGAAGCGATCGACGCGAAAACGATCGTCATTGAACCCTACCGCCGCGACTGTCTTGGATCCAATTCGTACGATGTTCATCTCGGAGCGACTCTGGCGATTTACAAGCCACAAGTCCTTGATGCACGCGAGCATAATGAGATCGAGTATTTCACCATTCCTCCTGAAGGTTACGTGCTGCGCACGGATACTCTCTATCTGGGAGTTACCGAAGAGTATACGGAAACGCATGCGCATGTGCCATTTCTTGAAGGCAAATCCAGCGTTGGAAGACTTGGAATTGATATCCATGCTACTGCAGGAAAAGGCGATGTCGGATTCTGCAATACGTGGACTCTGGAAATATCGGTGAAGCAGCCTGTTCGCATTTATGCCGGCATGCCGATCGGCCAGCTTATTTATTTCGAAGTCAAAGGAGATTGCCTCGTCCCGTACGCTACGAAAGTTAACGCAAAGTATAATACGAGAACGGTGAAGCCTGTAGAATCCATGATGTATATGAACTACGACACTGCGGCAGGGAAGTGGAAGTAGGATTTTATGTTCGTATATTCGAAGTTAGGTAGTAGGGCTATTTCTCAAAGAGCGTCCTGAACGGATACAATCATGCTAAGCAACTGAACGATCCGGTCTCATACCGAGTCCATAATGAGCATGGTCTAAAATCCTGAAGCGTGTTTTTTAAAATCGAGAATCATGGATATAAGCAAAGACAGCAGCTTTTATCGGAAAACGGATTCGACAACGGTTTCGGTACTTACGCACATGCGTACAGAGCATGATCCGAGCTTGACCGACTACATGAAGGCGTTATCGGATTTTGTCTGGCCGGTAGTGGTCGTTTTTCTCGCTCTGAAATTTAGGAGCGAAATTGTCGGGTTATTGAAACGAATTACTAAGGCAAAGGTATCCAATACGGAATTCGAATTCGAGAATTCCGTCAACAATGCCGCCGAGGAAATCAAGGAACTTCGTGCTGTAAAACCGGTTTAATTTAATAGTATGTCAACTCATTTTACTGCCGATAAGGACCCCGAGGTGCTCCTACCGACAAATCCGGTCGCTGCTATTGTGGAAGCTTTCAATGGGTTAGAGGAATCCCTGCGCAACCTTGCAGAATTGTACGGCTATCCGAATGCTGAACCAGCGAAGGGAATCTCGGCAATCCAATTCCTTTACAACACTAAGATTCTTAGTGCGTCCGATGGGAAAGCTATCGAGATCTTGAGAAATTTACGTAATCAGGCACTCAGTGCTAAGACCGGGGTGGACTCTAAGTCTGCCCGAAAATACATCGATTTGGTTGCAGAGGAAAAGAATCTCATCGATAATAACGTCACGCTTCGCAAACTTTATGACGAGGCAATGCCTATCGAAAGTGCTGTCTCTGCCGCTCCGACAGCTACGAAGACGAAACCGCCACGAATGACGGCCTAGTTGGTAGTTTGGAAGTTGCCGGTTTGGTAGTTGGTCCCTGGCTGGAATCCCTCGATGTCTCTCGTTTCCCATACGCCTATACACCCACTCCCATTCCCCCATCCTCGAACGCAGTCGTTCCTTTTCAAGTTATCATAACTCGATATGCAACGCATCGCCCTCGCTATTGTCCTTCTTCTTACCTGCACCGCTTTAGCGCGCGGGCAGAGCACATTCGAGAAAATGGTCCGATTCGATAGCAGCGGTCTTATTCAGGGAGATGCCGTAATTCAAACTTCTGACGGAGGCTACCTCACCAGCGGCGGAGTAGGGTTTAACGATAAAGCGAGCAATATTCCATGCCTGATCAAATTCGATGCGAGCGGAAATGTTCAATGGGTTCGATCGGTCAGCAATTTTCTAGTCTTCGAAATAAATGCACTCGCACGGTTCTCAGATAATTATTTTTATGCTGTCGGGCATTACGAAACAGGCTCTGTGAACGGGACATTCATTATGAAGTTCGATGCCGACGGTAATATTTTCTGGATACGAACGCATGCTGGCATGCCGCTTGGCACGATGCCGCTGACTGTCTACAAGGATGGAAGCTGCATCATTGGCGGAGAGGTTGCATATAGGCCGTATCTCATGCGGGTGGATTCGAACGGAGCGTTGCTATGGATCAATAATTTTACTAAGGCTTCCCTCTTCAACTTATCGATGGCTCAGGTAGGCGATAGCAGTTTTGTTTTGGCAGGATATTTTGCTGGAGCTGTTAAAAGAAACCCCATAGTACTAAGCATCATGAAGATCGATCTATCCGGACACCTGGTATGGCTGAAATATATTTCGGCACAGGTAGATATCCAGGGATTATCCATCTGCGCGACTCAGGATAGGGGTTATGCTGTTTGCGGAAGAAGCAACTTCGGAAATATCTTCCTGGCAAAATTCAACTCATCGGATTCGCTCATGTGGACTGAGGAGATCCTTGCCCTCGATAATTCTGTTGGCGAATCGGCAATGGCCGAGGCGCGCAATGGAGATCTGCTTCTTGTTTACTTCTCCGAGATACAAACCGGTGAAGCGATATTCGCGCGAACGGATAAAGATGGAGATGTAAAGTCTGTTAAAGGCCTGAGTAACTCTCAGTTGTTTTTTACCAATTCGATCATTCGCGCAAACGATGGCGGATTTGTTCTTGTCGGAAGGAGAGGAGATTCTCTTACGAATGACGGCCTGATCCTCTTGAAGGTCGATTCCCTCGGCGATGGATGCAAGATGGCACCTGCATTATTCACCTCTCATCCCTTGGGCGAACTTCAACTTGATTCTCTACAGGATATGTTTGGCGGCACGATCGATTCGATGGATCTTGCATTCGATACGTACACGGATTTCAAGGAAACCGATCTTTGTAACACTTCTTCCGTCGAAGAACCGCATAACGATCTCCAAACTTCCGACGACAAACTTCGTCTTTCACCAAATCCCCTCCGCCCCGGTGAAGAGTTGAATGTTCATCTCAATGAAGGGTTAACTACGGGAAACTACGAGCTCAATGTTATCGATCTGCTCGGCAATACACTCTTAAGACAGAAGATCGCAATCTCCGGAGAACTGCAAGATATTCCTCTCTCACTTCCATACCTTCCCTCAGGCGTATACGTTCTCGAACTGCGGAATGAAGCAGGTGCAAGTTACCATGCGAAGTTTGTAAGTGAGTGAGCATCGAGTTCGCCTCACTTCAAACGCCACTTCGTTCGAACCCACCGTCTCGCATTTAGGTTGTCTTGATTCATGAAACAGATCATCCTCTTTGTCCTTCCAATTCTTGCCATAGCTGTTGCCTCATCATTTGGGCAAGGCATATTTGAGAAGCAGATCGATCTCGGCTATACGACTTTCCCGACATCCATAACTCAATCAACAGATGGGAGTTTTTATATAAGCGGATACTATCTTGTCGATAGTAATGCTATCCCGGGTACTTCGTACTATCCCTTCATCACAAAGACGTCGGAGCTAGGAGAGATATCGTGGACGAAAAGATTAACCGTTTATTCTCAAGACAAGAATATACTGATCCCCGTCCATGACGGAGGCGTCGTCATGGCTTCGAACTTGTTCCGATTGTCACTCATTCGATTTGATACAGAAGGCGCAATCGAAAAGACAGTCGCTCTTAATCTGTCGGGGCTTAGTCGTGAAGGTCTTTCAGTATGCGAAACATTCGATCATCATTACATTTTTGCTTCGACGAGCTATGGAAGCTCTCTACTCTCGAAGATCGATAGCCTCGGTCAACAGGAATGGACCGTTGCGCTGACAAAACCATATGGTAATAAAGTAGTTGGCGTTATCCAGTCTTCGGATAGCAACTATATCCTCTGCTCAATTGTCGAAAACCCTTCACCTGATAATCGGATCGTTCTCGTAAAAATTTCGCCGGCAGGGGCCATCCTTTGGAATACGATCGATCTGACGCTCGGGTTTTTTTCAAAAATCAATGCGTTGACAAGAACCTCCGACGGCGGCTTCGCTATTTGTGGCTTACTCCTGTCTGCGGGTGCTAAGACCTTCGTTGCAAAATTCAACACCGATGGCAAGCTTCTTTGGCATACAACTATCGATGCTTTTTCCGACCAGCAGGGCATTGATATTGTTGAAAAGACAGATGGAGATCTTGCCTTAGTGGGTACACTCACAACATCTGGAGATGCTCTTGAGCAACCGGCCAACGGAAAGATGGTAGTATCCATTATTGCAAGTGACGGGAGTATCAAGAGTTTACAAACTTTAGATCTGCTTCCAAATTATCCATGTACTGGAGTTTCTGTCACGTCCACAAAAGATAACGGCATAGTGATTTTGGGTTCGGTGGTGAAAACGCCGATCGACCGATCCCAGGGAACGCATGCTTATCCGCAGACTGGAATGGTCTTCATCAAAGTCAAGGAGAATGCAGGTGTGAATTGTTTTCTTGACTACAACCTCTTTATATCGCAGACGGGGAAGGTCGTAAGTACTGATACTACAGTCGAATCGACAAACTACGACTTCCAAACCGAAGCAAAAGATCTTGATACCGTAATTTCTGTCCCTTTCAGGGACTATGATATATGCTCGCATTATCTCGTCCCAGAATCCGAGCTTCATAATTCGGATGCCAGACTTCACATTTCACCCAGCCCACTCCGAGCAGGTGAAGCGCTGAATGTTCATCTCAATGAAGGGTTAACTACGGGAAACTACGAGCTCAATGTTACCGATCTGCTCGGCAATACACTCTTAAGACAGAAGATCGCAATCTCCGGAGAAGTGCAAGATATTCATCTCTCTCTTTCCAATCTCGTCTCAGGCGTATACGTTCTCGAACTGCGGAATGAAGCAGGTGCAAGTTACCATGCGAAGTTTGTGAGGGAGTGAGTAGTACCGTTTACTCCCTCACGATTTTTCGGGTAATTACTTCATTCTGCGCTTCGAATCTTGCGAAGTATGTCCCTGGTGGCAACGTGGAGAGATCAAGCGTGAAATCCGCCGCCCCGGAATTCGAGAGTTCACGTACAGTCTCACCGAGTACATTTGTAATTATGATGTGAAGCGTATTCGTCGGAGGGTTATGGACGGTGATATCTCCAATGGTCGGATTAGGAGAAAGAGAGATGGTAATATCGGGTTGAGAATGTTCCGGTACGTCACTAGCTCCAAAATCGGAGAGAGCTCGGCGCCACACAATATCAGTGCTGGCAAACAGATTCGTGCCGGCCACTCCAAGGGCGCTCACATAGGGGCTTGGCGATACGGTCAATCCGGAGTTAACTGCAGTCCAGCTTGCTCCGGTGTTCGAAGTCATATATACACCGCTATCAATTCCTACGAAGAGATTGAGCCCGTTTACTGCAAAGGCATGGATTTCGGCCGGTGGCAGGCCATTACCGACTCTCGTCCACATTGCGCCGGCGTTAGTAGTTAGGTACACTCCTCCGGTATCCGGCCAACCAAAAGTCCCTGCAAAGATTTCATTTCCGATGACTGCAAAAGCACGAATGATCGTATCGGATAATCCATTGTTGACCTTCGTCCAGTTCGAGCCCATATCATTCGAGAGAAAAACGCCGCCATAGGTGCCGGCAAATATATTCGTCCCGCTCACAGCAAGCGCTCCGACACTCGTGTTCGTTAATCCATTATTTACTGTTTTCCAATTAATGCCGTTATTGGTAGAGAGAATAACACCTGCGCTCGTCCCGGCAAAGAGATTCGGACCACTGATAGCAAAGGCATTGACGGTGGTGCCTGAAGGTAACCCGCTAGTGACGGTTTTCCAGTTCGTACCGCCGTTGGTCGAGCTAAAAATGCCGTCTCCTGTTCCTGCAAAAAGCTTCGTGCCGCTTTCGACAATGGCATAGACAACAGTGGCCCCGATGCTGCCGCTCAGGCCATTGTTCGCATTGTTCCATGTCGTGCCGCTATCACTTGTGCGAACGATGCCTGCGCCGAAGAATGTCCCTGCAAAGAGATACTTGCCACTAGCCGTCAGAGTCAGTATCGAGCCGCTATTAGGCCCCGATGTTTGAATCCATTGGCTCCATAAATTGGACGTGCTTCCGACTGCGAAGAAAGAAATCCAAGCGATGATGAGAACTCTTGTTTTCATTGTAATTATTCCTAAATTGTGTTTCGTGTAGCTAAGCGAATCAAAGAACCATAGTGAAATCCGTGCACCGGAAGATGTAACCTCACTGGCAGCAAAGAAATTCAAGGCTTTTGTGGAGAGATATGTGACATCGAGTTGAGAAGGAGAGGGATGGTTTTAAAAGTCTCCTTCCTTTTCAAGGAAGGAGATTTAGTGGATGGTTATTCATAAGATTAATCCTTTTGGAAGCGGTGTTTGCCCTTTCCCAAAAGGATTTATTTCTATTAATAACCTCACCCCGGCCCTCTCCTTGAAAAGGAGAGGGGGCACTTTATTCTACTCCGGCAGGCTTCGAATATCTCGTAGGCGCTCGACTTGATCTCGCAGCACTCGTCGATTATGCATGGGATTTGTTACGGAGGGATCGGGGACCCAATCGAGTAATCCCTTATCCATTGCTCGCGCAATGCGCATTCTGTTAGGCTGCGAGTTTTCGCCAAAGGCAAGCGCCGCTGCGTTCGAGATGGTGATCAGCTCGTCGACGGATATCCACCAACGCGCTCGCGAGGCAACGACTCCGATGTCGGTATCCCAGAAGCCGTCATAGAACGCTGGCGCCGGTTGCATCGAGTTAGAGAGAAGCAGATCGAGAATTCTCTTCAGTGCACCTTCGACTCGCGCCATCATTACAGCAGATCGTGTGATCTCTCCATTGGCAACGGCAATGAGTAATTTCATATCATCGGCGATCGTGAGCTTCTCGCTTGCTTCAGAATCCTCCGTACTCGGTTTCTTGCCAAGCGCAGATTCGAATTTTTCGTAACGCTTCGTTACAAGATTTAAGATTTCCGTCGTCAGTTTTTCTTTAAATAGAGCCATACAAGTAGATTATTTATATCGATGGCAACTAACGTTAGTTAAGTTAGCTACGGTTCCTATTATTTGGACGATATAGGCTTAAGGGAAGCAGAGGCTCAACTTAGTATGCAAAATAGATCGCGTCGGGCTCTATTGAAAGCCAGTCACTGCTTGCCTTAGCTTTCTTTGGCGGAGGATCGAAGCGGAAGAAACAGAAGTCGTTCGAAGGACCGACTCTCCAGAAGTCGCAGCAACCTTCATGCTGCTTCCAGCCATTAATAATATCAAAAACTATTCGCATTCGCGCTTCAACTTCCGGAGCAGCAGAGAGAAGAACCCAGTCGAATCGAAAAACTCCGTTGCGATGATGCGAAAGAGAATCGGGCTTTGGGAGAATCCGTGATGCCGTATCGGCAGAATAGAAAACAACATCAAGTGGGGCACATCCGCCCAGGCCAAAGATCTTTTCACTATACACTGTGCTATCCGACCGCACATTGCGTAACGAATCCATCATACTGAGAGGAAGATGCGCCATGCTCATCAACCCATAAAGTGAATCGAGATCTCGAACTTCGAATGCAATTCCGGAAATATGATCTCCATATTTCCTAAGAGCTTGCAATCGCCAATCATCCGATGAACTAGAGTTCGTAGTCTCAAGTAGTATTTCACATCCGTTCGGAAATGTTATGGAATTACTGAAGATGCCGCCGGGCTCGCGCTTACCCGGTTTCATATGATAGCCTCTCTTAAGGAACGCTCTGGTGAGAGAATCAATATTGCTCGTAAGATAACTAATGCGGGAAAGGCGGATTCCGGACCGGGCAATAGTTTGCCCCCTTGCAGCTGGAGCTACCCATAACACTATAAAAAATAAGAAGATAAGTGCTACTGACTGCCTCATAAAGTGAGAGCTCGGTTCAAAAAAACCGGCACTTTCACGGCCGGGCTAGCGTTGAAGGGTTCCTAACAAGAAAATACGCCGTTTTCTTTCCGCATTTTAACTTTATTTAGAAGGATTGCCTATGAGAATGGTTTCGAAAGATAAAGAACTCGTTCCTGGATCGGAAGAACCCTCCATCCGCATCGCCACCCCTCTTTCCCGCCTGCAAGTCGCTATGGTTCAAGAACTTCTGCGCGATACAGGTTGGAAGCATTCGGATAAATTCCATTCGCATGCAACAAGCTCGACAGTCCGTCCGACCTTCAAGGTAACATTATTCCAGGCAAAGCTTGGCCTCAAGCGCAGCGAAGTGATCGATAAGCTGAAGAAGCAGGTCGGTCCCGTAAAGCTTGAACCTGCCCATCGTTAACCGTTCCTTCAAGAGGCGCCGGTGAACCCCGCACCGCAAGCGATCGCCAGCGCAGTAGTGGCGGAGAAAAAACTCCGGCTGCATTCTATTGATATTCTTCGAGGCCTTGCCGCACTTTCCGTTGCCCTCTATCATATCTGGGGCCACGACGGTGCTTATGCATTTCCCTCGATAGGGATCGTCCCGCAGGCGCAGAATCCGACATTCTTCATGTATCTTATCTCGCCGCTTCGGTGGGGATATCTTGGCGTCTCGCTTTTCCTTGTGCTCTCGGGGTTCTGCATTCATCTTCCGTATGCCCGCAAGAAATACGCCGGCGGCAGTTACGAATTCAAAGGCAGTGCATTTTTTACGCGAAGAATCTGGCGATTGTATCCGGCCTATATCGTTGCCGTTCTGATAACTGCAGGTGCTCTCAAAGCGGGAAGCATGTTCCCGTCACTGAATATCGTCGGCCATTTTCCGATCCCGACAGCCTGGGATGTTGCATCGCACTTAACGATGCTTCACGGATTCTTCGAGCATCAGTTCTATTCGATCGCAAGTGTATTCTGGTCGTTGTCACTGGAATTTCAACTGTATCTTGCGTATCCACTATTTCTATTAGCATTTCGAAAGTTCGGAGTCGGTAAATCGGTGGCATTCTTTATTCTGCTTTCGCTTGCATGGAGATATTTTGCCATCTACTATCTGGGTGGAGGATTGATCTCGATCGCAGCGGAGGGGCCATTCGTCAGTATGGGTTGCTTGCCTGCGAGAATGGCTGAATGGCTGATCGGAGCATTCGTGGCAGAGATCTTTGCGAAGCATTACCTAAGCGGGTCGACAACGACGAAGTTCGCCGGCAAGCGTCCTCTATTTCTCGGAGCAAGTATACTTCTGTTTGGAGCAGCAATTCTGACGACACTCTCTCAGCCGACATGGATCGCAACAGATCCGCTCTTCGGCTCATCGTTCGCATTCCTGATCGCAGCAGTGATCCTTCCGAATCTCTCAACGGGAGCGCAGAAGGAAAGTTCAGGATTTGCGAAGATGTTCGTTCAGCTCGGAATCATTAGTTATTCCTTTTATCTAATCCACTCGCAGTTCGGCTGGTTAGTTTCGCTTTTCGTGCCGTCGCAGCCGGGAGCCGTTATGCCGTTTATTGTACGAGTCCTCGCATTGCTCGTCTCTCTCGTGCCGATCTATTATTTCTTTACCTGGTTCGAAAAGCCATTCCTCTCTGCACCGAAGGCCGGCAGTGCACTTGCAGGAACGTACAAGAAGCTTGGGACTTTACTTGGTGTACGCTAAACGCTCACGGAGGGCGACAAGAGTCTTTTTCATTTCATGAAGTTCTGCGATCGATACAGATACTTGTGATGGTGGAATGATCGGTAGCTGCGCTTCATCGACTGGTGCTTTAACTTCGGCAGTCTGCGCCTGCTTCTCGGCTTCGCGCTCCTGCTTTAATATCTGCTTTGCTCCTTCGATCGTGAATCGCTCATCGCGCAGAAGTTCTTTGATGCGAGTAACGATCTTCACATCCTTCTCGGAGTAGATGCGGTTGCCGGCGCGGTTCTTATGCGGCCGCAGTTCGTCGAACTCCGTTTCCCAATAGCGAAGGACGTATTGCTCGATTCCGGTTAGTGCGCTGACTTCACTGATCGCCCGATAGAGTTTCGGAATCGTAAAATCTTTCAGGCCGCGCCTCGAACGCTCCGATTGCGGAGATGGCATATCGGGCAGTTCATCGCCCGGTTTCGCATGCGACACATCAAAGAATTCGCCTTGTACCACGTTCGTCCCTTTTGGTGAAGATGATGAATGAAGTACAAAACTACGCACAAAACCGAAAAAATGTTCTCAGGAAGCTGATTGACCGGAGTTTTCATCCCCAGCGCCTCGATGGGATTTTCGTATTATTGCATTTATGAAGACATCATACTACCGGCTCCTACGGCTGGCAGTGATCGCCACAGGATTCGCATTCATCGCAGTATTTCTCCTTCTCATGATTCCGCGTCTTGGCGAGGTGCTGCCCTTCGATGCCTGGGTATTTCTTATTCGCGGTGCTATCCTGATGGCAGTAGGTCTCATTATCGCCTTCAAGCTGCCACATGCGAACGAGCATATATTCTTCGCACTGTTCCTGGTGAACTTCGGATTCAATTCCTGGTTGAGCTTTAATCCTGTGTTCTGGCTTGTCGGAGCTCTTTCGTGGTCGCTGACCTCAGCAAGCTTCGTCTATGCGATGATGAAATATCCCGGAGTTTCTGCCAGAGAATTATATCAGAATTACCTTGCACGTAGGCGTCCGCTCTATAAAAGGCCGGTGCTCTTCTTCACCGATGATAAAAAATTTTGGTTAATCTTTTTTCCTGTGCTTATCGGACTGCGCATTGCCGTCACAGTTACTTCCTCAGCAGTTTTTTCGCAGATCGTGAATGTCGTCGTTATCTTTTGCGGATTGATCTATTTCCGGATAAGTTACAATCTTGCAGGGAAAGCCGATCGGAGCAGACTTGCCTGGATCATTTGGGGCGTTGTGGTTACGCTTTTGCTGACAATGGTCGAAGTTGTCGTTAGGATCTTCTATCCGGAAGCGCCTCAGGCCATCTATCAAGTTCTGGCAGCACTGACGGCAGCGACGGTTTGCATATCGCTCGTGATGGGAGTGTTCTTCTCCGGATTCCTTGATTCAGGACTTGTGGTTCGCGGTACGATCGTTTATAGTGCGATATTCTTATCGGTCGTGTTCCTCTTCAGCTTCGTCGAGCACTTCATCGAACATGAGATCGCAACGCTTATCCATATTGAGACCGATATGGCAAGCGCATTCCTGGCCGGATTCCTCGCCCTTCTGATCCAGCCGCTGCATGAGAAGCTGGAGCATAAGTTGCCGAAGTTTTAAATGTTCAACTATAGTTACTCTCTTGTCGGTGATCTGGGGAAACCGAACTCTCTGAAATTCCCTTTTCTGCGCTCTCGGCTCCTAATTGACAATTATTGAGTATATTTGCATAGGAAATATTCACAATTTTCAGGAAAATCGTGTCAGAAATAGCACTATCACACCAAACCGAAGTGCATGAACATCATGCGCCCGTCTATACGAGCACCGGAACGCCGATGGGAAAAGTCTTCATGTGGCTTTTCCTGTGCCAGGATGCGCTGATGTTTATGGGCTTGTTCGCAGCCTATATCTCCGTCCGTATCGGGCAGTCCAGTCTGTGGCCATCGCCGAACTCTGCACACATGCCGGGAATGGAGCATTATCCGCTCGATATCAATCTTACGGCAATCAATACGTTTATCCTGATCTGCTCGAGCGTTACGATGGTTATGGCCGTGCAGGCTGCACGCACGCAATCGAAGAAAGGCCTCATTAAGTGGCTGCTTCTGACTGCGCTCGGTGGTGCGATCTTCCTTTCCGTTCAAGTTTATGAATACCGTCATTTGATCGGTGAAGACGGCATGGGAATGGAGAAAAGCCTTTTCGACGCCACATTCTTCAGCCTTACCGGTTTCCACGGACTGCACGTTTTCAGCGGAGTTGTTTATCTTCTCTGCGTTGTGATCGCAACGAAACTCGGACCGAAACCGCATTCGGAGAACGGATGGGTTATGACGATCATGCGGCTTATAGCAATAGGGCTCCCGCTCTATTTATGGTTCGGACCGCTACACAAATGGCCGCCTCTTCCGCATGTTCTTGTTTCGATCCTTGCCGGAGCCGTACCGTACATCATTATTCGAAGCGTCAAATGGCTTCGCGAACGTCCGGCCTATACGCAGGGTGATGACATTGAAGTTGTAGGCCTGTATTGGCATTTTGTCGATCTGATCTGGATTATCTTATTTACGCTGGTATATTTGATATAATGGAACATACTGAAACCAACCATACTAAAACATACCTGAAGATCTTCGGTGCATTAGCTGTTCTGACGATCATCGAAGTCATCATCTCGCAGAGCGGCATGCCGCAGACTCCGATGGTGGTTTTGCTGATTGCCTTCGCTTTGGTAAAAGCCGGACTTGTTGCATTGTATTTCATGCATTTGCACTATGATGCAAAATTCCTTTCCATCATTGCGTACGCACCGCTTGTCGTTGCTTCGATCCTGATCTTTATGCTAGCAATGGAATGGACATTCCAGCCTCATTGGCTATTTTAACGGTGGATGAGAATCCGCAGCAAATAGATCGCAATCCGAAATTCAAACGGCGCCTTGCCATCGGCATTGCGATCTGGGTTTTCCTGATGTTCCTCTTTCTCGCCTTTGCGATCGCCATCGATTGGCATTAGGATTATCCGATGCCTTCAACAAGAAATTCTCCTTCTAAGAGTAAGACTCTTCTCATCGCTGCAGCTATTGCGATCTCGGGTGCCCTGATCTATATAGCAATTCCAAAAGGCGAATCACCGAAGCAGGCAGAGCAGAATGCTTCATCGTTTTCAGGAATTGCACCGAAGGATTTTCATGGCATTCCTCCCGAAGGCACAGGTGGCGATCCCGATCTCAATCGAAAAAAGAATCGGTGGGTAGCTCCAATCGATGTTACGCCAATGACTGTAAGCCAAGTCATCGGCTTGCCTCATGATGATCTTTCGCTCATGGGAAAAGAATCACGCAGCAAATGGAGCGAGGCAGCGCGCGCTCAGGCCGCTGCAAGTGAGTCTCGGGGAATTCAAGTAGTAGGTTATCTCGCTCATGCAAAAGAATCCGGCGCGGAATCCTGCAACGGCAAGAACGACATCTATCATGATTTTCATATCTGGATCACCGAATCGCCGGGTGAAAATAAGAATCAGGGGATTATTGTCGAAGCGACTCCTTTTTGGAAGGAGCAATTTCCGGCCTGGAGATTAAGCACATTTGAAAAACTTGCTTCTGGGCAAGCACAAGTCCGGGTAACAGGCTGGCTGCTTTGGGACCAGGAACACGGGGATGAAGTGGGCAAATCTCGTGGCTCGCTTTGGGAGATCCATCCGTTCACGAAATTCGAATATTTCTCCGGAGGCAAGTGGGTCGAGTTAGCATCGGCGCCGTTGTGACCCTGGCCACCGATCCAAGCGACCAGGCAAAACTTTTATTCCCTTCACCTTCGTTACAGAGCGTGGTATTGAGCTATTAATCAACACATATGAAATTTATCGTCGTAGTATCCGTCCTGCTTTATTGCAGCGCCGCATTTTCCCAAGAAGATAAGCCGACTCCGGCCATGGTACCCGGAAGAACAATGGCGCCCGTTCAACCGAAATCGTATCCCGATAGTGTGGAGTTTGCAAAAGCATTTAAGGAATACTATGCCCTGAACAAACCTGAAAAAACGCTGAAACAGCAGGCCGAGCAATACTTCCATAGTTTATCGCGCGGATTTGCCATGCAAGGCATCGATTCAGCCGAAGCTGCGAAAGTGGCATTCAAGGGCCTTGACGAAAAAGCGCTAGAGAAGATCTATTTTGATACCTACCGCAGAAATTTGACTGCGAAAGAATTGAAGAAGTTTGCCGAATTCATCAAGACTCCGGAAGGAAAGCATATTGCCGATGTCTGGCAGAACTTACAGCGCGTTACGACAGAATCTTCAATGTACATTGCGCGCACGATCAACTTGAACCTCACTCCGATACGCCAGGCAGCTCATGAAAAAATGGAGAAAGAACGCCCGCCCCAAAAGCGCAAAGCAGATGGACAGGATAAACTGCCTAAGTCTTCCGCACCTGCGACGATCGATGTTTTCGATCAAAGAAATGCGGCCAGCAAAGATTCAATGATGAGAGTGCAAAGTTTGCAGCGTGGCCTGCCCAAATCTATCGATTCGCTTGCAACACCTCCGCCGTCGAAGCAGTGAGTGCGGAGCAAAGTATCGGTGTCTTTGATTCCGGCATCGGCGGACTGACGGTCGTTAAAGAATTATTTTCCCGCGTACCGCATGAGCGCATCGTGTATTTCGGCGATACTGCCAGAGTCCCTTACGGTTCGAAATCCGTAGAAACTGTCCGCCGCTATGCCCGCGAAGATACTGAACTGCTTCTTCGGCATCATCCGAAACTCATCGTCGTCGCCTGCAATACCGTCAGTGCCGTTGCACTCGATGTTGTCAAATCACTTGCAAATGGAATCCCGGTGATCGGAATGATCGAGCCGGCATGCAAAGAGGCGATCCGCGTTTCTGCTTCCGGGAAGATCGGCATCATCGGTACGGATGCGACGATCTCGAGCAAAGCATATGAAACCGAGTTGCGGAACGAGGCCAAGCGAATGGGGAAAGAGATCGAGACGTTCGCCAAAGCTTGTCCGCTCTTTGTCCCGCTTGCCGAAGAAGGCTGGGAAGAAAAAATAGTTGCCGAACTCGTTGCGCGCGAATATCTTCACTCTCTGCACGAAGCAAAAGTCGATACGCTGATCTTAGGCTGCACGCATTACCCGGTTCTCTCTCATGTCATTCAAACCGTTATGGGAGCAGGCGTAACGTTGATAAACTCCGGTGCGATCGCAGCGCAGGAAGTAAAGATCCTCGAAGGTGATGCCGGAGCAAAACGATCCGATCACGTATTCTTCGTAAGCGATATTCCACGCAAATTCCAGTCGCTCGGTGAAAGATTCTTAGGCCGCGAATTGCCTACAGTCAAACAAGTGACATACGAAGAGGCCTGGGTCATCGAACACGATAGCTGAGAGCGCATGTCCCCAAAAAAAGCGAAGTCATCCCCACCGGTTTCGAAGCGTGCTGCACCTCCTGCCGGCCGGAACAAATTCCTGACGTTATTGGCAGGAATCGTAGTACTCTGCGTAGGGCTCTATCAAGCAATTGGATTACGCTGGGTTTCCGATGATGCCTTCATCACCTATCGTTATGTAAAGAACTTCGTCGAAGGCCATGGTATTGTTTACAATCCGGGTGAATATGTCGAAGGTTATACCCATTTTCTTTGGCTTCTGATCTTATCGGTAGCGAAGGCGATCGGCCTCGATCCCGTCGATGCAAGTATGTGGCTTGGTATTGCCGCATACACGGGAATCTTGATTCTCTTCCTCATTATTTCGAGGAAAGAACAAAAAAGGAATTCGCATTCTGAACAGAATTCATTTTTCATTCCGCTGGCTGCACTCCTTCTCGCCTTGAATTATGACATGGCCGTCTGGGCAAGCGGCGGCCTTGAGACTGCGCTCTATACTTTCCTTATTTCTCTTTCATTCTTCACCTGGTTCTATACCGAGCTTGAGACTAAAAAGAAATTGCTTACTACCGGATGCATTTTACTTCTGGCAACACTTACGCGTCCGGACGGAGCGCTTTTTATTCTCGCAGCCTTTGGATTGTTGATAGTAATGGGATTGAAGCAAAAGATCTCATTTGCCATCACCGCCCGATCGATCGGACTTCTCGTTTTGCCTGTGCTTGCCTTCGGCATTCCCTATCTGTTCTGGAAGTATAGTTATTACGGAGATATCTTCCCGACAACATACTATGCGAAATCTGCCGATCAAAATTATTTCGGACAAGGCTTCTTCTACATCTGGCTGTTTTTCCGCGTGTATTTCTCCGCAGGCATTGCATTAGTGATCCTCGGCACTCTTGCTATCGTACGAAAGATCCGATTCCATACTTCGAAGGATGTCAGTAGCGCAGATAAGTTTATGACTGGCGGCTCTCCTGTGATCGCCGCCTCAACCGCGATCGTTATCTATCTCGTATTGAATGTTGCGCGAGTTGGTGGAGATTTCATGTTCGCGCGATTCATGATTCCCGTTCTGCCGCTTATCTACTATCTTATCGAATCCTTAGTAAACCGTCTCGCACTCTTTCCAAAGTTCAGGTTTGCTGTTCCGATTGCGTTGATCTGTTTCGTAGTACTGGAGACCGGACTTCGTGAGAAAGTCTTGTTCCACTTCGATCAGAAGAGCGGTCAGCTTGCCGGCAATTGGGACGGTCCCGATGGCGGCGAGACGCATGGAATAGCCGATGAGCGCTGGGTCTATATGCGAAAGAGATTTCTGCTCAACGGCGTTGAGCGTGGTTCGCTCGATGTATATTGCGATATCGGAAAATATTACGAGCCGTTCTTCGAAGGCCTGCCTGTTACCGTTGCCATCACCGGCGCGCAGAATATGATCGCCTATTATGCGAATTTTCATACATGTATCAATGAATACGGACTCACCGATAAATTCATCGCTCACATGCCGATCACAGGCCGCGGAAGGATCGGACATGAAAAGATGGCGCCGGAAGAATATCTGATCAAGCGAGGAGTTCAGCTTCAATTCTTCTCCGTCGTGCAAAAACTTCCGGAACAGCGGTCGTGGGATATGGCAGCATTTGAAATTCCGGAGTATGGAATATGGCAGATCGCAAAAGTATTTGTTTACGATAAACCGATCATGGATGAGTTGTTCCGGAGATTCCGGGCAGCAGGAATTCGGGCCATGCTGCCGAAATACGAAATGATCATGCCTCTCTATCTCAACACAACAATGCCCTCCCTGCCCGTCGAACAGGTCAAAGAGGATTACGAATCCTTTAAGCGCCTCTACTTCAATCGCTATCCGGATCCCGCAGCCCAAAAGAGAATTGAGGACTACATTGCTCAAAAGAGCAAGAGCTAAGCGCGATTTGCGTAAGTTTGTAGTCCGAATTACAATTGTAGAATACCACTATGAATCCAATCTCCGGACTTTCGATCGCCGTCATCGTCGCATGTCTGTTCTTCCTAATCTTCCTGCTGTACATGGTGCCGCTCGGCCTCTGGATCACCGCACTTTCAAGCGGAGTAAAAGTCCGCATCTTTGGCGACTTAGTTGGCATGCGTTTCCGCAAAGTCCCGCCAGATGTGATCATTCGCTCGAAGATCACGGCAACGAAGGCAGGCATTAGTATCGATATTCCGTCATTGGAAGCACATTACATGGCCGGCGGAAACGTGCCGAAAGTTATTAATGCACTCATCAGCGCCCATAAAGCTAATATCGATCTCGATTTTAATCGTGCCGCAGCTATCGATCTTGCAGGTCGCGACGTGCTCGAAGCCGTAAAGCTATCGGTTAATCCGAAAGTCATTGAGACTCCGCCTGTAGCTGCCGTTGCCAAAAACGGTATTCAGGTGACGGCCGTGGCCCGAGTCACCATCCGTGCCAATCTCGAGCGCCTTGTCGGCGGAGCTGGAGAAGCGACGATCCTGGCCAGAGTCGGCGAGGGAATCGTGACGACGATCGGTTCGAGTAATTCGCATAAAGAAGTGCTCGAAAGCCCCGACAATATTTCTAAAACTGTTCTTGCGAAAGGGCTCGATTCCGGAACGGCGTATGAGATTCTCTCCATTGATATTGCCGATGTCGATATCGGACAGAATATCGGCGCAAAACTTCAGAGCGATCAGGCCGAAGCGGAGCTGAAGGTTGCTCGTGCCAAAGCCGAAGAGCGCCGCGCTGCTGCTATTGCATTCGAACAGGAAATGAAGGCACGAGTGCAGGAGATGCGCGCAAAGGTTGTTGAATCCGAAGCGCAGATCCCGATGGCTATTGCAGAAGCTTTCCGCACCGGAAAACTTGGAGTTCTCGATTACTACAATATGCAGAATGTCCAGGCCGATACGGGCATGAGGAAGGCCATTGCCGAAAGTGCTTCACCGGAAATGGGAACAACTGGCGGAAGCGCAACGACAGGAAATGCTTGATCAATTTTCAATTTTCGATGGTCAATGTGCAATGGATGCATACCTGTAAGATACATATGATCAATTATCACAGATCACGAATTGAATAATGCTCATTCGTTCAATATCCGGATTACGCGGAATCACCTCTGCTCCTGATGGCTTCACTGAAGAAGTCGCAACGCTCTATGCGCAAAGTTTCGCCGCGATGCTTGGTAATAACGGCCTCGTTGCATTGGGCTATGACGGAAGACAGGGTGGCAAACAATACTACGAGATCATTGCCGAAGCTCTTCGAAATGCCGGATGCGATGTACTTGGGCTTTTGATGGTCCCGACTCCTACGGTCATGTTTGCAGTTGAAACGCATACATCGGTCAAAGGCGGTATTTCTGTTACTGCAAGCCACAATGGTCAGGAATGGAACGGCATGAAGTTTATTGCCCGGACCGGACTCTTTCTGGATAAAACCGAAAACGAGAAACTCTGGGCTCTTGTCGATGGCGGTCCTAAGAATCATAATGGAGCATCGGGCGAGTTGATACCGGGAGATGAGGTGAAGATCGAACATGTTGATAGTGTTTCGCAAATACCATTTCTCTCGATCGAAGCGATCCGGTCGCGGAATTTCAAGATCATTCTCGATGCCGTTAATGCCTCGGGATCATTCATTGTCCGCGAATTACTCACGGCGCTCGGAGCCCTTGATATTATTCCGCTTCATGCCGATGGCTCCGGAGTATTTCCGCACAGTCCCGAACCTGTTCCGCAGAATCTTACGGAGTTATGCGAAGCTGTCCGAAGGGAAAAAGCCGATCTCGGCATAGCCGTCGATCCCGATGCCGATCGATGCGTGCTCATCATGGATAATGGCGAACCATTTATTGAAGAGAATACGATCGTTCTGGCTACAGAAGAAGTCCTGCGCAACAGTGAAAAGGGACAGTCCGTCGTTGTCAATCTCTCTACGACTCGAAGTGTTGAGGACGTAGCCGAAAAATTCGGCGCAACCGTTTACCGGACACCGGTAGGTGAGATCAATGTTGCAAAGCAAATGAGATCGATCAGTGCCGTCATTGGCGGAGAGGGCTCTGGCGGGGTCATCTACCCTTCTGTTCACACCGGACGCGATTCTTTGGTTGCGATTGCACTTGTCCTGAACAATCTTGCATTCAGTAATGTAAGCCTTTCGGAAAAGAAGAAATACTTGCCGCAATACGAGATCGTCAAATCGAAGATCGCATTGGAAAACGAAGAGCAGGTCGCTACTATTCTCGCCGGTGTGCGAGCGAAGATGTCGCCTGAGGCTTTGAAGGTCAATGAAGAAGATGGTATTCGATTCGATTTTGAGAAAAGCTGGCTTCATGTCCGGGCTTCGAATACCGAACCTATTATCCGGCTAATTGCCGAAGCGCCGACCAAGGAAGAAGCGGAAAGCATTTTAGAGCGGGCGCAATAATCCCATACGATGATTCCTCTGTATTGACGACAGCAACGGCATGGATGCAGTCTCACCGACGAAACAAATAAGCTCAATTCCAACCCTTGTCGTTTCGGGCTTGAGAAAAGTTTATGGCAGTACCGTTGCCGTCGATGACATCTCTTTCGAACTTCGGCAGAACGAAATACTCGGTCTCTTAGGCCCCAACGGCGCCGGAAAGACGACGACGATCAACATGATCCTTGGAGTCCTTAAACCCACAGCCGGAGCGATCTCCGTTGACGGCAAGGATATCGTTCACCACCGAAGTGCAATCTTGGAACGCACGAACTTCGCAGCAGTCTATGCTCCGCTTCCAGGAAATCTGACCGTTGCGCAAAACCTAAGAATTTTCGGATTACTCTACGGCGTATCGCATCTGACGGAAAAGATCGAAGAGCTGCTTGCCATGTTTGATCTCACCGCATTCCGTAACACAAAATGCGGAGTGCTATCTTCAGGCGAACAAACGCGTGTCGGCCTTGCGAAAGCTTTCATCAACGATCCCACACTTCTGCTTCTCGACGAACCGACTGCATCGCTCGATCCTTCGAAAGCCCTGGAGATCCGCACACTCATTCGTGAGTTCGCCCGTGAGCGATCCGTTGCGATCTTGCTGACTTCGCATAATATGTATGAAGTCGAACATATTTGCGATAGAGTTCTTTTTCTATCGAAAGGCAAGATCCTTCTTGAAGGCGATCCGAAACTCCTTCCGCAGCAGCATGGGAAAAAGACGCTGGAAGAATTATTCATCACCGTTGCGCGCGAACCGCTTTCGCTCGAACATGTTGTGGAGCCGTCATGAAGTTCAGCCGTGCATACGCCATCGTTCTTAGGTACGCATATCTATTGCGAGGCAGCGCGACGCGTATTGTTCCGCTATTTGCCTGGAGTGTTATCGATATCGTGCTCTGGGGTTTCATCACGAAATACCTGAACCGCGTGGCAACATCGGAGATCGACTTCGTCCCAATGCTGCTAGGAGCAGTGCTGTTCTGGGATTTCTTCACCCGAGTGATGCAAGGAGTTACGACAACTTTTTTTGAAGATGTCTGGTCTCGAAATTTCTTGAATATCTTCTCCACGCCGATGAAGATCTCGGAGTATCTAACCGGACTGGTTGCAACGACGACGATCACCAGCACTGTCGGTCTTGCGGCAATGCTTATCATGGCTTCAGCGGCATTCGGCTTATCATTTTTCTCCTACGGGCTGATGTTTATTCCGTTTGTTCTCGTCCTCGTTCTTTTCGGGATTGCGTTCGGGATCTTCGCCTGTGCCTTAGTTCTACGTCTTGGTCCTGCATCGGAATGGTTTATCTGGCCGATACCGGCAATTCTTGCACCATTTGCCGGAGTATTTTATCCCGTTTCCACCCTTCCGGAATGGATGCAGTACATCTCCCGAATTCTTCCGGCAAGCTATGTATTCGAAGGTATGCGTGATGTCGTTTCACACCGGACCGTTGCCCTGACACCGGTTCTCATCGGAGGAGGTATTGCAATTCTCTACATCCTTCTCGCTTATTGGACGTTCTCCCGGGTTTATCGATATGCTGTTGAGAATGGGCTGATCGCCAGGTATAGCGCAGAATCTGTCGGGTAACAATATTATCCTCTAACACACTAATTATCAATAGGTTATCGACCTACGGGAATATTCCTTATCCTGGTTTGTCACACGAATTTCCTCCCAGTCGTTAAGAGTATATACATTAAAAATAATAGCATATATTTCACGACCAATGACTACTCAAATTATGAAACTCGCTCTTATCGCCGCAATCGGCATGATCTTTTCCTTCGGTGCTCAAAGAGCCGATGCACAATTTTCCAAAGCAGTTGTACTTCTTAAGGGCACCGTTCGCATGGATCAGAGCGGCAAGGCATATTCGGCGAAGGTCAGCCTCCGTCTTGCCGAAGATAAAGATGCCGAGATCAGCGCAGCCCGCTCCAACAGCGAAACCGGAAACTACCTCCTGGTATTGCAGCCGAACAAAAAATATGTGATCCACATCGAGGGCCAGGACATTGCCGCTCAAGATGAGCTTATCGAAACTCCGGCTACCGATAGTACGATCAAGATGAGCAAGGATTTTACTGTTGCGCCAACTTCGATCGGTAGTTCACAGGACAAAGCAAGTCTTAAGTAAGCATTCTGCAATGAGCACCCGGGAACCTTGTGTTTCCTGGGTTCATCGATATGTGCTTGGCCCTCCATTTTTCCCGAACCTAAACTCCTTTCCTTTTAGTTTTAGAGACGGATAATAAAGAAAAACCGCTTGCCGTCAGTATTTCGTCATCTTTTCAAACCGGACCCCTACTCGCAAAGCGAGGAGGATAAGCTCGTTCAGGAAGAGCTGCTTGCGCAGGGCCCGCTGCCGGGCCATGTGGCTATTATCATGGATGGCAACGGACGCTGGGCTGAAGAACGAGGTTTTCCGCGGGCTGCAGGCCATCAAGCAGGGATCGCAAGTGTTAGGGATGCTACACGTGCCTCACGAGAACTTGGATTGACTCACTTGACACTCTATGCATTCAGCACGGAGAACTGGAAACGTCCGCGCCGCGAAGTCGGAATGCTTATGCGCCTGTTGAGGAAGATGCTGCACGAAGAACTTGAGGAGATGAGCCAAAATGGCGTTCGCTTGAATACGATCGGACAGACGAATGCCCTGCCAAAGGAAGTGCAACACGATCTTTTTGCTGCCATCGATAAGACTGCTGATAATAAGGGCCTGACGCTGACTCTTGCGTTGTCCTACTCCGGCAGATGGGATCTCGTCCGCGCCTCGCAGCTTCTGGCACTCGATGTACGCCGCGGTAAAGTATCACCGGAAGATATTAATGATGAAATGCTTGCTTCCTATCTCACCACTGCCGAGCTTCCCGATCCCGACCTGCTGATCCGCACTTCGGGTGAAGTACGCTTGTCGAATTTCATGCTTTGGGAGCTTGCCTATAGCGAGATCTATGTGACGAAAACAAGTTGGCCCGATTTCCGTAGAGAGCATCTTTACGAAGCGATTCGTGAGTACCAGAAGCGCGAACGCCGCTTCGGTATGACGGGAGCGCAGATCAAGAATTCGGAAGATGTTCCGCAGGCCCATTCATCGTACGTGAAGGATATCGTTCGCGTTCTCACAAAAGGGACGATCTAACAATTTCTGTTTAATGAACACATCACTCTTACAATGTCATCGCGAGGCATCCGCTTCCTCCTTGGAAAGTAATCTCTCCGACAAAGGCAAAAGCTTGCTTCAGGCTCTTCGCACGATTGGAGCAATATGTGCGATAGCCATGCTTATTGTATGCTTTCAGAGTAGCTCCTTCGCGCAGACACCGGGGGAGCAAGAATACACTGTACTTGGCGTAAGTGTGGAGGGGAATGAGTCAGGAAGTGCCGAGACGATAATTGCTCAAAGCGGGATCAGGAAAGGTGATAAGGTTACCATCCCTTCGGATGAGGTACGCCGTGCCATCACAAGGCTATGGCAGCAGAATATTTTTTCCGATGTGAATATTGAGGCTACAAAGATCATTCCGCAAGATGGCGGAACGCTCGGAGTTTATCTGACGATCAAGGTTAAGGAATTCCGCCATTGTGATTCCGTTATCATCGATGGTTACAAACACCTTTCACTTTCCGATATTGAAAAGACTTTTACCTTCTACAAGAACGATTTCCTCCGCCCATGGGAAGTTGCAAATATCAAAGAGAAGATCAAAGCTGCCTATGTCAAAGAAGGATATCAATACGCCGATATCACTTCCGAGGTAAAGCCCGTTAATGACGGTACAGGGAAGGTTCATCTGTATCTGCACATCAATGAAGGCACGGAGGTGACGATCCGCCATATCGATTTTACCGGGAATACGAATGTATCTTCGAGCGATCTGCGAGGAGCGATGGATGATACGCATGAAAAACCTCACTTCCCTTCCTTCAAAGCCATATTCCATAGCGGTACGTTCGATGAGAAGAAACTTGCGGACGATAAGCAGAAGATCCTCGCATTTTACCGGACGAAGGGCTATCGCGATGCAGCTATTCTGGGCGATTCGATCTGGGTCACGGATAAGGAAGATCTCAATATCCTGATCAATGTCTACGAAGGCCCTCAGTATTACCTGCGCAATATCTCCATCATCGGCAACGAAGTGTTCAGCGAGGCTGAGATCCGAACCAATCTCGGATTCAAGAAGGGCGATGTTTATAATGTCGAGAAATTTCAGTTGAACTTGAAAGGCCCGACGCAGGATTTTATCGATGTCGGTTCGCTCTACTATGACCGAGGGTATATTGTCAATATCGAACCGGTTGAGAGTATCGTCCCGAAGAAAGAGGGCGATACCGGCCCGGATTCTCTCGATATTGCCATCCACATCAACGAAGGCAAGCGACATTATCTGCGGAATATCGATATCGCCGGAAATACGAAGACGAAAGATTATGTGATCCGCCGCGAGCTCTATACGCGCCCTGGAGATCCATTTAGCCGCTCAGCGATCATCCGTTCGCTTCGGCAGCTTGCGCAGCTGAATTATTTCAATCAGGAAAAACTTGTGCCCGATGTGAAGCCTGTTGCCGATGCAACAGAATTCGATGTGACGTATAATGTCGAAGAAAAATCCAGCGATACCTTTAATGCCTCATTAGGATATGGCGGCTCGTTGGGACTAACCGGATCGATCGGCGTCTCCTTCAATAATTTTGATATCGCCGATCCGCTTCATGGCGGAGCCGGCCAGATCGCAAGTGTTTCGGCTGAGTTCGGACAGCTTAATTACCGCACGCTTTCGATCAGCTTTACCGAGCCCTGGCTCTGGCAAGAGCCGACGGCTCTGGGTTTTTCGATCTTTAACCAGCAAAGTAATATCTATTACAGCATCGTTCGCACGGGCGCCACGATCTCGATCGGACGCCGCTTCCGTGTGCCCGATGATTTCTTCCGCGGCGATTGGACATTGCTCGGCCAGCATTCCGATATTACTTCCGGAGGCGGTATCTACACTCCCGGAATTCATGACGAAATCAGTTTGCAACAGGTGATCTCCCGGAATTCCACCGATGATCCGCTCTTTCCAGCCGGAGGATCCGATCTCTCTTTCCTTACGAAGATCGCTTATCTGCCGACGAAATCGATTCCGCCGAACGAGCCGGCAAATTATTATAAAGTCGGTTTCACTTTGAAGTTTTATACAACACTTGCGCAGTTCAATCCGACTAATAAATTAGTCCTTGCAACAGTAGCCGATGTCGGTCAGCTTGGCGGCATCAGCGGTGCACCGTTTGTTCCTCCGCAGGAACGCTTCACCATGGGCGGTTCGGGTTTAGCGACCGGATTCTATACTGTTCCGCTGCGTGGATATAACGACGCATCGATCGGCATTCAGACTGCGCCCGGATCGACATATTCTCAGGGTGGATTATTCTATAATCGTTACGTCGCTGAGCTTCGCTTCCAGATTTCGCGCGAACCGATTCCGATTTTTGTTGAGGCCTTTGCCGAAGCAGGAAATGTCTGGGCAGATTTTTCGAATAGCGATCCGTTCTCGTTGAAACGAGCGGCAGGATTTGGAGCCCGCGTTCAAGTCCCGGCTGTCGGACTTATCGGTATTGACCTAGGTTACGGATTTGATAGCAACGTGCCGTTCGGCCCGGTCAGCGGCTGGCATACACATTTCCAGTTCGGAAGATTCTTCTAAGAGTGCAGGAGCAAATAGTCACGTAATCGGCAAGTGCCGGTGGATTTAGTATTTATCCAGATTGATCGCATACTGAGCAGTGAGGATCAGCCCTGCATGACCGAATGTACCGTCATTGTAGTAATTCGGAATCCTTGAAACATCGGGCAGGCCCAACCCTCCGTTGAATCCAAGCATAAAACTGAGCGAATTCTTTTCTAGCGGAATGCGGAGGCCAATATCGTATTCGAACTCGATGATTCCGTATGAATTGTGGCTGCCAATACCTTCGGCATCACCAAGCGTTACTCGGTACGCTCCGATGAGAGCGACCTTGGAGAGACTCGTATAGTTTGTCTTGTTCCCAAAACCAAGAGCCAGGATAACAAGCGATCCCGACCTGGACACGGAATCGTTGTAATTCTTATAGTAATTGAAACCTCTCGTGCCTACTTCAAAATACCATCCTCCATATAATTCACGGCTGAGCGAACGCGGACCGAAACGGAAAACATCTCCGTGCTGCGTCTGATGAATTCCTAAAGCCCATGCATCGTAGTAAAAATCAAATCCTGCATTCGCCTTATCGATGAAACCATCATGCGCATTTGCACCGCCGATAATCGGAAATCCTGCAGAAAACACGAAACCATAGGGAAGTGCTAGCGATGCCGTCTTCCATGTTTCCGGGTTGCCTTCCGATTGATCGACAGTTCGTTCGTTCGGCGTTTGAGCAACGAGATGACCGCAGACTATGAGCAATACTAATGCTGCGAGAAATCCTCTTGAAGCGAGTTTCATGTTACATGTTGAATAGTTGTGCGAGACTCTCAGAGACGTTTTTTCTTTTTCTCGCCTTTCGAGGGAAATTCCTTGAAGCTGTCATGCCACATCGGCGGATCGAAGATCACCTTCGCTGCATGAGAAGCTGCTTCCATATAACTATCGCCCGAGCACTCGTAGAGTGCTTTCGGAACGGCGATTGTAAAAGGCTCATTGTAGAAATTGATCACATGAGCATTTTCGACGACTCCATAATATGAATTCTTCCAGAGTTCTTCTCCGTTCGATACATTGAAGAATCCCGAATTGGTAATATACATATACCCTTCGTAGACGTTGATATGCGTCGTCCGCGTATTCCATCCGTAGGTCACACCGGCGACTTTTGACCACTGATTGAACCCGGTATAGTAGGCAATGAATACTCCGTCATAGCCTTGCTTCTTTGCATCGGCAATGCAATCTTCCAGAGTAACTTTCTCTCCCTGTGGCAGATTGGTCGAAGCATGAGCCGTATATCCTCTATCGAGCAGCTCTTTCGTAATGGCGTTCGCCAATTCAAGACTCGGACCGCTGTTGGCCGTATCGGGATAGAATTTCGCACCCTGCTGCACTTCATCAGGAAATACGGAGGTCGATTCGAGAAAGTTGTAGACGCCGCCACGTGTCTCGCCGTTGGAGAATACATAGACACCTACCGATTTCATCTGGTGAACTTCAGATGTATCGCCTAATGAGGTGTGGAAAAAGTCGCCTTTGTTGCCGACGAATAGTCCGCTGCAGGATGAGAGCAGTAGCGATGCTGTGCAGAGAACGAAGATGGATAATTTGTTTTTCATAGGAAGTGAATGCTGAAGATTATTGATTATCAAAATTAAGTGCGAACTGCGTCGTAAGTTTTATTCCCCAAAATCCGTGAGGTTTGGGATCGCTGGAATCCGAGGCAACGGGGCTATCGATATCGGGAAATCCGCCGCCACCATAGATGCGCGCATAGATCGACAGGGCGTTCTTTGCCATTGGGATCCGAACTCCGACATCGTATTCGGCTTCAGCAATGAAGA
The DNA here is from genome assembly GCA_030706385.1 of Bacteroidota bacterium. GTDB lineage: Bacteria > Bacteroidota > Ignavibacteria > Palsa-1295 > Palsa-1295 > PALSA-1296. Next base: position 45,788 of record JAUZOQ010000005.1, read on the forward strand.
AGTGATCATCTCCGACACCGACGGCATATCCGAGATTAACTCCATAGCCACCCATAAGGGGGACTGTAGCGGAGTTTACTGCTTTCTCAGCATAATATCCGAATACATACGTCGTAGCTGAGACCCGGCTTGTATCATTGACCGATTGATCCAGGATTGAGTTATATGTGCTCGTGAAATGACTATAGGTTCTCGATCCTATTTCAAAGAACCAGCCGCTTGCCATATCTCTGCTTATGGAACGTGGACTGATCCGGAATCCGGCGCCATGCTCCGTCTGATGATAGCCGAGCGACCATGCATCGTAATAGGCATCGATACCGAAGGCAATCTTATCACCAAAGCCCATGTTGGCATTCGGTCCTCCGACAATGGGATATCCGAACGAGCCGATAAATCCGAACGGCGTCGGAAGAGAGGAAGTCTTCCAATCTTCAGGGCTAATGTCGTATTTGTCTTTTGGGTTTTGCGCTAAGGCATGTGAACAGGTTAAGACGAACAATGCCGCTATAAGCAGCCGGGGAATATTTATCTTCATGTGGCTCTCGGGGATGGTTAATTGTATGGTATCCCTAACATTAAAAGAAATCCGACTAACAACTCTTTCCTACCAATGCATAGGAACGCTTACAAATATAGATAATAATTATCTTTGTCTCTTACAAATTTAGAAAATAAAATTCGAAGATCGAAGAAAAACTGCATGAATAATCGGCACTCCACTTCGAATCATTCATATATTTGCAGATCATTATTCATCTTCAGTTCAATTATGTACCAGTCCAGAGTGTTGCCACGCGCCATCGGTATTGCCGCAGTATTTTTCCTTTTCGCTTCTTTGTGCTCAATGAATCTCTTCGCAGAGCAGAAGAAAACTACGCTTGCTCCGACTAAGAAGCCAAACGGAGCGCATACCTTTGCCGATTTTTCGTTCGTCGGGAAAAAGGTCGTACCTGCAATTGTAAACATCACTGTGCCGATGTCGAAGACGAGCGAGAAGCGTTTGGAATACTACAAGCAGTATTACAAATCCTTCGGTGATGATATCGATATCGATAAATATAGACATCAGTCGATTGGCTCTGGAGTGATCTTTTCTCCGGAAGGATATATCGTGACAAATAATCACGTAGTCGATGATGTCTACGAAGATAGTATTCTTGTCACTCTCAATGACGGAAGGTCGTATTATGCCGATCTTCTTGGAACAGATAAATCTACCGATCTTGCCGTTCTCCGCATCTATGGAAAAGATTTCCCCTACGTTTCTTTTGCTAATAGCGATAGCTTGATGGTCGGCGATTGGGTTGTTGCCGTCGGCAGTCCGCTCGGCTTGAATTCTACCGTTACAACAGGCATTGTCAGCGCGCTGAACCGCGATGCTAATATGAAGAAGGATGACGATAAGACGATCCGGAATTTCATCCAGGTCGATGCAGCGATCAATCCGGGCAATAGCGGTGGCGGGCTGTTCGATCTTGATGGAGCACTCGTCGGTATTAACTGGGGAATATGGACGAACACGGGATATTTTCTCGGTTACGGATTTTCCATTCCGGGAAATTTAGTACGCAATGTTATCGAAGATCTTATTCCCGATGGAAAGATCCAGCGTGCAACATTGGGAATCGGTGCATCCGATCTGACTGAAATGAAATGCCAGGCAATTCAGCTCGATCGGGCAAGTGCCGTTCAGGTCGATGAATTCGATAAAGGAAGTGCAGCCGATCTTGCAGGGCTGAAGGCGAAGGATGTTATCCTCAGTGTTAACGGTTTTCCTATCCGCAATGCAAGCGACTTGCAAAGCATGATGGCCATGCATGCTATCGGCGATAAGATCGATCTGAAAGTCTGGCGCGATCAGAAGGAGCTACCACTCACCGCTACTCTTCAGGCCGGAGATGAGTTGCCCACCGATTATATCCGCAGAGAGCGCGTTGGGTCGCTGGGAATCGATCCAGGTCCCTTTCCGGTCGATACTGCTCGAGTCTATGGCTGGACAGCTACTGCAGGAGTGGAGATCGAACGGGAGTCGGACTTTAGTGCTGCGTTGAAAGCAGGCCTAGTCAATGGAGATGTGATAGTAGCAGCAGGGGGAACACCAATAGCAAGTGCGGATGATCTTTCTCAGAAGCTCTCTTCTGCCAAACCGGGCCAAGTCATTAGCATAAGCGTTCTGCGCGGCAAAGAAAAGATCACGAAAGATGTGATCTTACAGAGCAAAGCGAAGTAATTACTTTATCGCAGATCGATATCAAATTCCAGACGGGCTTCAAGACGGCTCGTGTGACGAAACATCATTATACATTCATGCTGCTCTCTGCCATAGCGCTCTAATCTTTCGACAAGAAACATAGGCGCTTTTACCAGCTCTATTCGGTGAAAGCCGATTCTTCCGTAAAACGATGCCAGGTGCGGCGGATTAATGCAATAGCATGGTGTATCTCCGATCTCAACATCAAGTAATCCCAGCAATGCCTTACCGATCCCCTGTCGTTGGAACTCGGGAAGAACCATCATACCCCGCAAGACGAGAACTCCATTTTCAAGGCAAAGCCTAACTCCACCGATGGGTCTCCCACCTTCACTCGCTAAAAAACAAACATCTTCATCCTTAATACCGCCATGATATCCGATAGCTTCATACACCGCGGCTATCTCCGGATATCGACCTTTCGAGACTTTTTGAATTTCGAGCGCACTTCGACCCATAGCTAGTCTACTCTATTTCTCCGCCACCACCCGATTCGTCAGATCGCCAAGCATTTCGATCGAGCACGTTACTTCCTCTCCGGGTTTGACCCATCGGTTATCGTAGACTTTCGAACCGTTTAGTTCTAAGAAGCAGCCTGTGCCGACGGTGCCGGAACCGATGACATCTCCGGGATAGAGCGTCACACCATAACTTGCGCGTTCGATGATCTGTGCAAACGTCCATGTCATATCCTTAAGATTGCCACGGGAGACTTCTTCGGTTCCGATCCGGCATGTCATCGTAAGATCGTAGCGTTCACCTTTCGGGCCTGGAATTCTTCGCGATACAAGCTCATCTTTCGTCACCAGGTATGGCCCGATCGCTGTTGCAAAATCTTTTCCTTTGGCCGGTCCGAGTGAAAGCTTCATTTCTTCCATCTGCAATGCGCGTGCACTCCAATCGTTCATCACCATGTATCCGAAGATATACTCGTCCGCATGTTCTGCGCTGATGTTACGTCCTTCTTTGCCGATAACGATCGCCGCTTCAAGTTCGAAGTCAAGTTTTTTCAGTTGCTCGGGCATCACTGACATTTCGCCCGGACCAATGACGGCCTGATGATTGGTGAAATAGAAGACGGGGAATTCATCGAACTCCGGGATCATCTCCACTCCGCGATTGCGCCTGGCAGCTTCGACATGCTGCCGGAAGGCATAGCCATCTCGCATCGAAGTGGGCCGAGGCACGGGAGCATAGAGCTGAGCCTCGCCGAGTTTCCATGCTATCTGGTAACCGTTATTGAGTTCATCAAAACTCCGCTTGCTGCACCATTCATGCACTTCTATTGCCCGTTGCAATGCTTCCTCTCCGAGAGCAAGGAGCGTGATGATATCGGAAGGAATTGATCGAATCTGTTTTTCCTCCATACGCATAGCGTAGTTGAGGGAGGCCGATTCCACATCAACAATATGATCGCCGATGAGAAATCCCAGTCGCCCTATCGGCGCAAGCGGATGATGGACATCTTTGTTCCACACGGAAAATGCATCGCCGAGCGTGCCCTTGAACGAAGTTGCAGCGCTGTATTTCGGAGATTGTACGGAGCCCTTGAACGTTACGAATTTCATCGGTGGTGTGCTTGAATAATAAACAAAAATACGGTAACTCGCTATAAACAATAAGGGCATGCCCAAACATGCCCTTGACCTGAGAAAATTGATGACTGCTTACTTGCCCATTCCGGGAGAGGGCATATTCATCCCAACTTCCTGGATCTTAATGTCGGCCGGCACTTCAAACTTGCTCGCAGGGATCGAGGGATTCTCCTCGATCGAAGTTACGTGACTTTTGATCGACATCTTCCCCATCGTCATATCCATTTTCATTGGCTCGACGTTCCAGAATATCCAGGATTTCCCGCTCATTCCCATACCCTTCGAGCCACCCGTATACTCATAAACCTTGCATTCTTTACCGAGGATCGTTTCCGTGCCTTCTTCCTTGATTCCCATTTCCTTCTTCATATCTTCGCCCATATTCTTGAAATCCATGTTTGCAGGAATGGCGAACTTCATCTTTGTGCCGGTCTTCTTATCCATGTCAAATGAATAGAGCCATCCGTCCTTAATGATCTTCATTTGGGTTGTTTTCACCGATGTTTTGCCAAAGCTGATCGTGTTAGAATTCTCCTCACAGATCTTTGCGCCATAATCGTCGAAATACTTTGTTGTCGTCCCTTTCATCCCCATTGTTTCGGTCTCTCCGTGAATGATACCGGATTTGACAGGGTATTTCCCCGCCATGGGGTTTGCTCCTGGGCTCGAGGCAGTTGGTTGCGAGGTTGTTGCGGCTGCTTTTGTCGAATCGGATGGTGCTGACGTGTCGGATTTTTTTCCGCACGCTGAAAGTGTGAGGGCAGAGAAAGCAACTGCGAATGCGAAAAGAATAGAGTGTTTCATGAATGTATCGTTGATGTGTAGAAGAAAGAAGTTGCGGGCTTTGGCAAGAATTTCCCGCTTTCGGCCCCGATAAACGAGAAGAAATTCCCCGATGGATAAGGAACTGAGTGTAAAAATAATACATTTTGAGCGGGTATTTTTCATTTGCATCAATTGTCTTACATCTATGAATCGTTACCTTTCAATTCTATCATTTGTAATTCTACTCTCGGCATGTTCGAAGAAAGAGGACAAGCCGGCTAATGCCAGCGACAGCCTGCTATCCAAGCCGATGACGGTTGATCCTATACCCGAGGCCCAGAAGAAAGATACGGCGAGTGGACTCCTGATCGATCAGGCACGCTTCCGCTCTCCGGAACATGAAGCTCTGTTGCAGCGCTTCGAAGTCTATGATGTGGTTAATATTTATCACGATTTCAAATCGATCCGTAAACCCGGGATCACACAAGCGCAGATCGATTCTTTCGATAAGGCCAAGAAGATCTCCGTCGATGAGTTGAAGGCCGTTCTCGAAGAAGGCGATAGACTTGGATGGTCGAAACACTAAAGAATCGAAACCGAAGTTTTAACTTTCATCAGACGATACTTTCTTGCACATCGTAGCTATTTCCGGCAGCCCGCGCCCTGGATCGGTATCGTCACAAATTCTGAATGTGGCCGGAAATCTTCTCGGATCAACCCAACACTTCACGATCTATGAAGCGCTGCTCGAACTGCCGCACTTCAGTCCCGATCTTGATACGGAACCGGCAGATTTGGCAGTCATGGCGCTTCGAATATTGCTGCGCGAAGCCGATGGAGTGATCATCTGCACGCCGGAGTATGCTTTCAGTATGCCCAGTGTTCTGAAGAATGCTCTGGAGTGGATCGTCTCAAGCGGCGAAATGAATGAAATGCCTGTTCTATCTATCAGTACTTCTCCTCTGCCACCGGGCGGCGAATATGCGCATACGGAGTTGCGCATGGTGTTGAAGGCTCTGGGAGCACGAAGTGCAAATGAGAACATGCTTTGCATTGGCGCTACGCGAAAGAAGATCAGCCCTTCCGGTGGGATCCTCGATGCTGCGATCACGGAGAAGATCCGTGAAGAGGTGATCGCACTCACGAAACTCATGCACAATACTAATTCCGAACACGACACTATAGCGACGCACTAAAAAAATGTTATCTTACTTCTCGATTCTCATTACTTGCCATGCATCACGCTAATCGGCGCGGATCGCTCTTCATCGTACTGGCAGCGCTCTTCTGGAGCACGGGTGGGTTATTCATCAAATCGGTTTCTCTCGATGCATTCGGTATATCTTTGTGGCGCTCAAGCCTTGCGGCGATCACACTCTATATCCTTTACCGCATAAATTTTTTCGGAAAGAGATCGAATCCATCGGCACAGAACGGTCTCGATCCAATTCCTTCACGGAAAGAATGGTATTCCCTGCGGACCGTCTCAACAGCGATGGTCTACGCAGCACTGCTCATACTTTTTGTGATGGCAACAAAGCTGACGACAAGCGCGAATGCGATTTTCCTACAGTACACAGCGCCGATCTACGTTCTATTTTTCGATCCCATTATCTCGCGGACAAAGATCAAACTTGCCGATATCATTGCCGTATTCATCACGATCGCGGCCATGGGATTGTTTTTCATCGGTGAGTTCGATACATCTTCGGTTCTTGGAAATATTCTTGCGCTTGCAAGCGGACTATGTTTTGCTGCTTACGCCTTATTGCTCAAGCACGAAAAGACAACGGAAGCCATGCGGTGGCAATCGGTCATCGTCGGGCATGTTATTATTGTCATTATCATGCTTTTTCTTTTTCTGACAGGAAATGCACTTGCTGTGCCCCAAAATATTGGTGAGGCCGGGAAGCTGCTTTTCTTAGGGATCGTGCAGATCGGAGTTGCTTACGCTTTCTTTACAAAAGGGATTCATCATGTACGCGCTTTGGATGCGCTTCTGATCTCGATGCTTGAGCCCGTGCTCAATCCTGTGTGGGTTTATCTCGGAATCGGTGAAACACCCGGAGAGTATGCCATCGCCGGCGGTGCCATTATTCTGGCAGTGGTGATTATCAGAACCTGGAGCGAGGGAAGAAAGACCTCTATTCCCATCCCAATGCCTTGATCAGGTAATAGGCGCCGGCTGCAATTCCTGCAGAGGCAGGTATGGTCAGAATCCATGCCCAGATGATCCGCGTAGCAACTCCCCAACGAACAGCCGAAGGCCTCTTGATCGAACCGACTCCGACGATCGCGCCTGTTATTGTATGAGTGGTCGATACCGGAATGCCCGCCGCTGCCGAGCCTAATAGCGTCACGGCTGCTGCCGCTTCAGCCGAGAATCCTCCGATCGGTTTCAGAGCTGTTATCCGCATACCCATCGTCTTGACAATTCGCCATCCTCCCGATAGTGTGCCAAGCCCGATCGCAGCATGGGCTGCAAGGATAACCCAGAAGGGAATGTAAAAACTCGTTATCATCTTATTGGCAAAGAGTAATCCAGCGATGATACCCATGGTCTTCTGCGCATCATTCGTGCCATGCCCCAACGAATATGCCGCAGCAGAAAATAGTTGACCACGCCTGAACCACTTATCGACTCCGAAAGGAGTGCTCCTGCGCGAAGCCCATGTAACGATCAGCATGATAAAAAATCCCAACACCATACCTATCAGTGGAGAGAGCACGATGAAGAGTACAGTCTTCGTCCAGCCAGATACGATGATGACACTGAATCCGCCAACCTTTGCAATAGCCGCTCCGGCATAACCACCGATGAGAGCGTGAGACGAGCTTGTCGGTAGCCCGAGCCACCATGTGATCAGATCCCATACAATAGCTCCGGCAAGCCCGGCCAGGATCACATAAGTCGTAACGACAGAAATATCCACCATCCCCGATCCTATTGTTTTCGCAACGCCGGTTCCGAATCCGAAGGCAGCAACAAAATTAAAGAATGCTGCCCAGATCACTGCCTGTCCGGGAGTCAGAACACGAGTAGAAACGACCGTTGCAATAGAATTGGCAGCATCATGAAAACCATTGATGTAATCGAAAATGAGCGCGATGCCGATGACGATATAAATTAGAGTCATGATCAGTGCACGAAGAAGTGAGAATGAGAGTTCTTATGCGTACTTGATGACGACGCCTTCAATGACGTTTGCGACGTGCTCACACTTATCAATGGCCTCTTCGATATCGCTTAAGATCTCTTTAAGCTTTATCAATTCGATCGGATCCTTTTGTTCGCGGAATAATCGCGCGATCGCATTATGATAGATATCATCGCCGGCATTTTCGCAGGTATTGATGTGCTCACAAAGGCGATGGATCTCCTCCCGGTTCTTCATGTTCGATAGCATCGGCACGGCCTGAGCGAGACTATGGACGGCTTTGCAGAGCGTATCAGTAAGATCGCGGAATTCATTCGGAAAGGTCGTGACTTCATAGAGTACCGTACGCAAGGCCGTATCTTCCATCAGGTCAAGAATATCATCCAAGATCGATGCAAGGGCATAAATGTCTTCCCTGTCTATCGGAGTGATGAAGGTTTGGGAAACATCATTAAAGATATCATGGGTGATGATATCTCCCCGGTGTTCCGCATCTTCGATCTTTGAGATCAGGATCTTCCGCTCGGCGGGCGAGCCGGCGTCCAAAAGAAGACGGAGATCGGTCGAAGCTGACTGGATATTCCCTACATTGGCCGTAAAAAGATCGAAATACTTGTTCTCCTTGGGGAGCATCGATCGGATAAAGTTGGCAAAGCCCATAATTGTGCGGTGATATTACGAAATTGTTAAGGCAAAATTAAGGAGGAAACGGAGTCCGAGCCGCATTTTCGGGATTCCGTGGAATTTCCCATTCCGACGCACATGCAGGCAATTCCGAATGATTGCCGGGCAACTCTTTGATTCAGAATTTCTTAATCAACGCAATCAGGGACCCTAGTCTTCATCTTTGAGGCTAATATCTTCCGGAAGGTGATGCTTCATCATTTTTGCTTCGACGATAAAGACGACATCTTCGGCAATATTTGTCGCATGATCGGCAAGACGCTCCACATGTCGGATTACAACCATGGCATGAGCTGCAGGTTCGATATGGCCAGGATCGGATTTCATTTCGGCGATCAATTTTTCGAATGCCTGACGGGCGATCTCGTCGACGGTATCATCACGATCGAATAGCGACCGGGCAAGCTCTGCATCATTATTGATAAATGCATCGAAGGCATCGCGAAACATTTTCGTTGCTTCTGCGATCATGTTCTTGATACCGACACGCTCTAAGATCTCTGTATATCCGGCAAGCGGCTCGACTCGTTCGGCAAGATTGACTGCAATATCGCCGATCCGCTCGAACTCGCTATCGATACGCATTGCAGCGATAAGCATGCGCAGATCGATAGCCACAGGCTGCGTCAGAGCAAGGATACGCTGGCATAAGCCATCGACCATCAGATCGTATTCGTTCACGCGTGCCTCGCGCTTCAGGACGAAGCGAGCCGCTTCCATATCGGTCTGCAGCACTGCCCGAGTAGCAAGCTCGACTTGCTCATCGACAAGTGAGCCCATGCGAATAAGCAAGGCGCGCAATTTTTCCAGCTCATCTTCAAAGTGACGATGAATCCGCGGAGTAGTTGATAATGTAGCCATACGTTTTTCTATGCTATTGAATACTGTTACTGGCGAAGTTTTGTAACGGGTCTGTGTACGACCGTTTAGCCGAATCTTCCGGTAATATAATCTTCGGTTTGCTTCATCTTCGGATTCGTGAACATATCTCGCGTATCTCCGATCTCGATAAGCTCGCCCAGATAGAAGAATGCCGTCCGATCGCTGATGCGCGCTGCCTGCTGCATATTATGCGTAACGATTATGATCGTATAATTCGTTTTGAGCTCGAAGATCAGTTCTTCGATCTTCGATGTCGAGATCGGATCGAGCGCAGAAGTAGGTTCGTCGAGCAAGATCATTTCCGGTTTCATTGCGATCGCTCGGGCGATGCAAAGCCTTTGCTGCTGGCCGCCCGAAAGGAAGGCTCCCTTCTTATGCAGGCTATCCTTCACTTCATCCCAGAGTGCAGCTTTCTTTAATGAGGTTTCGACGATCTCATGCTTTTCCGGTCTCTTCATTTTTATTCCATTGAGAAGATATCCGGCGATGACGTTGTCATAGATACTAAGATTTGGGAAAGGATTTGGCCTCTGAAACACCATTCCGATCCTGCGGCGGAGCATCATCGCATTCATCGCATAGACATCTTCGCCATCAAGTAGCATCTCTCCGCTTGATCGTGCTCCGGGCGCAAGCTCATGCATACGATTTATGCATCGGAGATAGGTCGTTTTTCCACAACCCGAAGGACCCATCATTGCAAGGATCCTCTTGCGCGGAATTTGCATGGAGATATCCTTGAGCACCTGATGGTCTCCGAAATATGCATTAAAATTCTTTGACTCTAAAATTGCACTTTCCATCTCTTGATTAACAATTTTGAGATTATTGAGAGAATGAGTATCATGACGATGAGGATGAGCGAAGCTCCCCAGCCTTGCCGGTGCCAGTCGTCGTAAGGGCTCGTTGCATAATTATAGATGAGCAAGGGAAGCGAATGCACGGGTTGCAGTGCATTGAACGATAAGAACGGATTTCCGAATGCCGTGAAGAGGAGCGGAGCCGTCTCGCCGGCTATGCGTGCAACAGCAAGCGTAACTCCTGTGATGATGCCGCTCAGCGAATTTGGAATGATCACTCGAAGGATCGTCCGACTTGTACTAATGCCAAGAGCCAGCGATGCTTCTTTCATCGAATTCGGTACGAGCTTGATCGTTTCCTCCGTTGTCCGCACGATGACAGGCAACATCATGATGGCAAGAGCAGCACTTCCCGAAAGCGCCGAAAAATTTCCGATCGGGCTGACAAGCCACACATAGGCTACGATTCCTATGACGATGGAGGGAATGCCCTGCAAGATCTCGACAAATAATCCGGCAATCTTTGCAAGCTGCGTATTCGGATATTCCGAAAGATAAACTCCGGCAAGTACTCCGACCGGTGCGGCAAACAAGGTAGCGTTGACGATCAGCATGATCGTGCCGACTATGGCGTTCAGAATGCCGCCGCCGGATTCGCCGACAGGTTTCGGAAGCTGCGTCAGGAAATCCCAATTGATCGCGGAAATTCCGTTGCTGATGATATAATATAGAATGAGCACAAGCGGCACTGCCGTCAGTCCGGCAAACAGGAATAAGGACAAGACAAAAAGCTTGTTCTTGGTAATACGCCATTTCAGAGCTGCGTTTGTCATTGCATTGCCATCCTCTTAATGATGTATCTTCCGAGGAGATCGAAGAGTACGGTCAGAACAAAAAGCATAAGTCCGATCTCGATCAACGAAGAAAGATAAATTTCTGTCGTTGCCTCGGTGAATTCATTGGCGATAATACTTGCCATGGTATTCGATGGATCGAAAAGGCTTTTAGCAAGCGTGTTCGAATTGCCTATCACCATTGTCACAGCCATTGTCTCACCGACAGCTCTTCCGAACGATAGGAGAAATCCGGCGCCGATACCCGACCGCGCATACGGCAGGATCACTTTACGGACAACTTCAAATCGTGTAGCACCCATTGCATACGCCGCTTCTTTCAAATTCAACGGCACAAGCTGAATGATCTCTCGCGCTACGGAAGCGGAGTATGGAATGATCATGATCGAGAGAACGATCGTTGCGGCAATGATACTCACTCCGAATGCAGGCTGAATATTCTGTGACACCTCGAAATTTCTGATGATCGGAACAAGAAAATATAGCGCTGTAAAACCGTAAATTACCGACGGAATACCGGCAAGCATCTCGAGTAGATTCTTTAGTATCGTGGCCAGGAAGCCGGTCCGGTAATATTCACCCAATAAGATTGCAAGAGACATTCCAAATGGAAAAGAAATTGCAAGTGCCAGAACTGCAGTTACAACGGTACCGACGATATACGGCAGCCCGCTGAACATTCCTGTTACCGGATTCCACGTCTGGCCTGTAATAAACCCGAAGCCGAATACTTTGATACTAAGAATTGATTTGGCTACGAGCGTAACGAAAACTCCAACGAGCAGAAGGACGAGAAAAGACGCACAGATGACAAGGATCCTGTGGAAGATCCCTCCCTCTTTATGCGGCTTATGGTAACTTGTCTTTTCCTGATTCACAATTGATGTGTGAAATGCAATTCAAAAAAGTGACACTTCCTGCTCACTGGCTACTCATTTCATTTCACGGAAAAATCAGACGCCCGCTTTTTAGAGCTTGCGCCTGATCTATCCGGGAGGTAACTTATGAGGTAACTTTATTGTAATATCGGCTTGCCGTCGTACGTCACGGATTTTAACAATGACTCGCACTGCACAACTGCCGATGCCGGTACTTTTGCGTAATTAAGCGGTTCGTTATATGCCTGTCCGTCGTGAAGTGTCCACCACAGGAGCTTTACCAGAGCCGTAGCCTGATCGAGCGAGCGGCTTCCGTATTTCTGTTCCTTGTAGAGCAGCACCCACGTTGTTCCGGAGATCGGATAACCTTCGGCAACATCGGTATTGGTCAGGCTGAAGCGCATATCATCCGGCAGTTTGGTATTAGCTGCTGCCATCACTGATTGCAGAGACGGCGTGATGTTTGCACCTGATTTATTCAGGACTTTCGCATAGCTCATGCTGTTCTGCAGTGCATAGATGAGCTCGACGTATCCGATCGAGCCAGGCGTTTGTTTGACGATGCCGGAGACTCCTTCGTTACCTTTGCCGCCCAAGCCTGCCGGCCAGTTAACGGAAGTGCCTGCTCCTACTTTTGTTTTCCATTCGTCGCTCACCTTGCTGAGGTAGTCAGTAAAGATGGCCGATGTGCCACTTCCGTCGCTACGATGGGTGACGATAATTTCCGTTGCCGGAAGCTTTACCTCAGAGTTCAATTTTGCGATCGCTGCATCGTTCCACTTCTTGATCTTACCGAGATAGATACCGGCAATCACTTCTCCCGTCATGTTTAACTGTCCGGTAACTCCGGGAATGTTGTAGGTTAGCACAACAGCTCCCATTGCAACAGGAATATGAATGACGGGAGCAGGCATACCGGCCATTTTCTCATCGTTCAAAAATGCATCGGACGCGCCGAAATCGACGGTCTTGCTCGTCAGCTGCTGAATGCCACCGCCCGAGCCGATCGACTGGTAGTTAACTTTCACGCCGGTCTTCGTATTATATTCATTGAATGTCTTCGAGAAGAGCGGATAGACGAACGTAGAGCCTGCGCCGAGGATCGTCATCGGTGCCGTTGCAGTCGAATCGCCGGACTTGCCGCCGCTCTTGCACATCGTGAACGTGCTCAACGTCATTGCAGCCAATGCCAGAACCAGCAGTCGCGATATTGTATTTGTTCTTTTTTTCATTGATAAGAAGATTGTAATCGTGTGGTAAAAATTGTATTTAGAATTTGTAGAATACGGTCAGACGCGGAACAAGTTCAAAATCGGAATTGAGTGCCGTACTTCCGACTAACTTGGAGTAATTGCCCACTGGTTGGCTGGAATACGAATTATACCAGACGTTTGGCATAATGTGAACATTCTTATACGGAGTATAATCAAGTCCAACGACGAAGAAGTTTTCCTTCGTCGAAAGCGCTGCACCCGAGCCGATGAATCCGAGCGGAGTCGAAGCATTTGCGTAAATAACTCCGGTAAATGGAAGACCGCCGGTCGGATTAAACATGTCATATCTTGCGAAAGCATTTAGCGAGTTTGGAATGATCTGCGCCGTTGCAAAGAAAGAGAGTCCGATCGTTTTTATATCATGCGTTTCGGGCGTCTTCGTTGCAACGACCGTATCGACAATTCCATTGGTCGTGTTATACATGAATCCTTCAAAGCCTACCGTGAGCGGTACTGTTGTATAAGCAACATAGAGCTTGAGGATGGTTGCATCCTTCGAAGGTACTTCGCCGGCGACGCGGTTGATATCTCCATAAAGCTGAACATAGATCTTCTTTTCCATAAAGTATGACCAGAGATCAGCATACACCTTCTTATATCTATCGGTTTCAAGCTTCTGGCCGCTTCCATCGGCATACAAGATATCGTATCCAAAGTTGTGAGCATCGTCAAAAGAACCCGAAAGGCCTAAACCCAGATCGGCCGATTTAATAATGCCGTACTTATCGGTGATCGTCTTTTCGATCGAGCGGTATCCCCATTGTGTTTCCGAAGAAGGCACGAAGGCAGGGGTTGCCTGAGCTCCGAAGATCAACGTTGCATTCGGGAAGATATTTTTCCACTGGATGTTCGCAAGCTTCATATAGAATGAGCGTTCATTACCAAAATCAAGCGTCAGATTGCCGCCGCCCACGCCGGTTCCTTCTTCGTAAGCCGCTAACCATTGCGTGGTGAAATTCTTGGAAATATTATAGGTATAACCGAGGTAGACGCGGCGGATCTGCTCATTAGCGAATGCTTTTTGGTATGTTGAATACTCGCTATTGCCTCTGCCATTGGCCGCATTGCTCTGGCCTAAGGAATCTGCATGAACTTTCACTGAAATGTCACCGAAGAACTGACCCCAGAATGTGCCTGAGGGTTTGAATGTGGAATCCACTTCTCCGGCCGAGACTGTCTGTCCATAGGAATCAACTATCCCAAGGCAAGCAAAAAGTAACGAACAGACAACTCCTACTAGAATATGTTTCATATATTGATTTCCGATTGTGGTAGATTGGTAAGAAATAAAAATCCATGTCAACTATAGGATGCAAAAATGCCACTTGGACATTTTGTCCATGTTTCCCCTATATTATCAAATTATTATCAAAACTCAAACGGCTCAAAATAGCCCGTTTACGCAGGAAAGGGAGTTATGTATTTTGATGGAAAGAAGGAATATTCAGAGCCTTGCAACAGGTTCGAACAAAAATGCGGACACGAAGGGATTGTAGATCAGAGCTTCGGATTCGTCGAAAGGCCGACGGGCTGAACTCGTGAACCTTCCATAACGGAAGAATTCAGGTTCGTTGCGATCTTTTCGTCGCCTGTAAGTCCGTCGAGGATCTTCACCGTTCTTCCGTTATTATCTCCGATATGAACTTCATGAAATTCCACTTTATTATCATCACTAATAACCGGAACGAAGAATCGATTCTTTTTTACGATAAGCGCAGCAGCGGGAATCTCCAATTGAACCGGAACCTTCACTTTCAACTCGACATTCACGGTACTCCAGGCAACGATCTTCCCATCGGTATTGGGAACATCGATCTCGATCAGGCGCATTCGTGTCTGCGGGTCCAGCTGTTCGGAGAATCGTGTTACGGTAGCATTTACGCTGAAACCCGGGCGTTCCGGTACGGTGATTTCAACGGGATCTCCGATCTTCACAAATCCTGCGTATCGTTGGTCGAGGAATACATTGATGCGTAAATGATCGACCTGGCTGACGGAGACCAGAGGCAATGTCGTTGTTTCCTGATTCACGGCATTCTGAATAAGGGCACCCGGATCTGCATACCTCGCAGTAATGGTACCGCTGAACGGAGCACGAATGATCTCGTAGCTTTTCTGCACCTCAAGCATTGCGACGTTTTGTTTTGCAACTTCGGCATCGGCATCGCTTTGCTCTGATGCGAGTTCTGAGACCAGTCCCTTTTTCAAGAGCTCTCTATTGGTGGCAGCGATCTTCGCCTTATTCTTTGCATCTGCCGAAGCGGCTAGGAATTGCCGGTCGGTTTCAGGTGACTGAATGATCGCCAAGATCTGCCCTTCTTTAACATGATCCCCTTTATCGACTCTGATCTCACGCAAATACCCGCCGATCTTCGAGTAAATGATCGTACTCGCATACGGCATGGCATCGCCTTCTAACTTAATGCTGCTTTCATCCGAAGAGTGTTTTACAGAACTGATCTGCACATGCGGTCCTGCTTCGACATCCTTGGTCCGCATCTTGATCTCATCTTCGACAAATGAATTTTTCGAATGAGAGATAACAATAATGATGCCGATCGCTCCGGCGATCAATAGTGCTGAAGATATATACAGCGCTTTCGCGCTCTTCTTCCTCGGTGTGGTTTCGCTCTTGGTTTTCATATCGTTACTAACTGATCCGAAATCTATGCAGCTCCAAGCTGAGTGCCAGGTTCTTCTTCAATAATATCATTATCGTGACTTCCTGCATAATCAAATCCTTGCTTCTCGCTTTGGAAACGGAGTTCGAAAATATGCTTTGAAGGCATTTTCTTGCGTAAGATAGAATACATGATCGGCACGACAAAAAGCGTTACGATCGTCGCAACGATCAAGCCGCCGATCACGGCGCGTGCAAGCGGTGCATTTTGTTCACCGCCTTCTCCGAGCGCCAGCGACATCGGAATCATACCGATGATCATTGCAAGAGCCGTCATCAGAACCGGCCGCATGCGCGTTTTGCCTGCTTCGATCGCTGCTTGCAAGGCACTGACATTTTTTTCAACCCGAATATCGTTGGCAAAACTCACCAGCAAGATCGAGTTCGATACGGCAATACCGATCGTCATTATCGAACCCATCAGGGAAACGACATTGATCGTTGTACCGGTAAGAGTCAGCATCCAGAGAATTCCGATCATTGCGCCAGGCACTGCGATCATCGTTATGAAGGGATCCACCCATGACTGGAACAGAATCATCAGCAGAAGATAAACTAAGATGATCGCCAGCACGATTCCCAGACCGAGGCTTTTGAACGAATCATTCATCACTTCATTCTGGCCGAGTACTGAAATCGTCATTCCCGTCGGCAATTTTCCGAGGCTTGCGATCGATTTCTGAATATCGCCTGCCACCGATCCGAGATCCCTGCCCTCGACATTGGAAGTTATATCAAGCACCCGTTGTACAGTGTGATGATTAAGCTGGTTTGGTGTGACTTCCGTTGTAAGCGAAACGATGTTGCCAAGTGTCTGTACCGGAGCATGCGGTTCTTCGTAGGCTGTCTTTGCATGCGCTGCCACTTTCGTTGGTGATGCTGCCGTGAGCGGCGTCCGGAGAAGCTCGTTCACGGAAGATACCTTATCAAGAGGTGTCTGCACGACGACGTTATAGTTGACATTATTCGACGGATTGACATAGAACGAAGGTGCAAGCAGCGTGCTTGATGATAATGATACCAGCATGTTGCTGATCACATCTCGCTCGCTCAATCCCATCTGCGAAGCTCTTACCCGGTCGACATTCAATCGAAGGGTCGGGTAGTTCAGAGCCTGGTAGATATGTACATCAGCCGTACCCGGAATTTTTTTCATTGCAATGCGAAGCCGGCGGGCGAATTCATAAGCGCTATCAAGATTGGCATATTGTATCTGCACATCGAGCGGAGCGGAAAGCCCGAAGTTCAGGACCTGGCTGATAATATCGGCCGGCTGAAAATAGAACGATGTTCCCGGAAATTTCTCGGGCAGCACCTTCCGCAGCTTCTGCATATAGAGGCTTGTCGGCTGATGCTCTTTTTTCAGCGAGATCAGGAAATCGGCATCCATTCCCGAAGCATTATCGGTATTGATGAATGCAAGATTGTAGGAATTCGACGGTACGCCGATCATATCGTTAAGCGTTTCCAGATCCTCCGGAGGGATCTGCGTCCTGATCGCTTGTTCGACTTCGCTGACGATTCTTTCCGTCTCCTCGATCCTCGTGCCGACGGGAGCGCGCATGTGCATCTTCATCAAGCCCGTATCGGTACTTGGGAAAAAATCGGTTCCGATAATTCCCGGCAGAAAAAGAGTAATGATGAGAATGACGCCCGCAACTGCAAGGACGAATCCACGACGATCCATGATTGTCTCCAGCATTTTTCCATAACCGTTCTGCAATTTATGGAAGAGATTATCTCGCCTATTATCCAGTCGCTTGATGAGCATCCCGAATTTTCCAAGCGTCGTTGACGGTTCGCCTACATGATGGATGAAGGAGTCGTCATGGTGTTTTTCCCCGGGCAGAAGAACACGAGAGAGCATCGGCACAACCGTCAAGGTCAGAATGAACGATGCCAGCATGGCAACGACGACAAAGAGCGCCATCGGAATGAACAAGAACCGTCCGGGCCCCGTGAGTAGAACGACGGGAAAGAATACAATGCAGATCGCAAGAATGGCGAGAACGGTTGGAACAAGGATTTGCTTCAACCCATCGAGAATGGCAACGGTCAAGTGCTTGCCAAGCAATCGATTTCGATGAATGTTCTCGATGGCAACAGTCGCTCCGTCAACAAGCATACCGATCGAAAGCGATAAACCACCGAGCGTCATAATATTAATACTGTTGCCGGTTAGCTTCAATGCCATGATCGATGCCATAATGGCTAGCGGTATGGAAGTGGCAACGATGATAACGCTGCGCCAGCTACCAAGGAAGAGAAGGATCAGCAGTGAAACTAGTATGGCGGAAATGATCGCTTCCCGTACTACTCCACTAATCGAAGCCTTGACGAAAGTGGATTGATCAAAATCGAGTTTCACGTCAATACCATTCGGCGCTGCAGCTTTGATCGATGGAATCATGTCCTTAACTGCTTGAACCACTGCAAGAGTCGAGGCATCGGATTTCTTCAGGATCGCAAGATAGGTTGCCCGATCTCCATTGACTCGAACGATATTCGCCTGCTTTTTGAAGCCGTCTTCCACTTGCGCCACATCGCCTAAGAGAACCGTCTGGCCGCTAACGACTTTGACCGGAATTTCCGCGAAGCGATCAATGGCTGCCGGACTGGAATTCGTTTCGATGTTGTACTCCGTCGTTCCTATTCGTGCCGTGCCGGCCGGAACCGTGACGTTCGAACTTTGGATCGCATTGACAACATCGGTTGGCGAAAGACCTCGAGCTTCCAATGCTTTCGGATCGATATTCACCGATACCTGCCGCTGCTTACCGCCGTAAGGAGATGGAGTCGAGAGTCCTGGAATAGTAAAGAGGCCGATGCGAATGAAGTTCTGGCCGTAATCGTAGATCTTCTCTTCCGGCATGGTCTTGCTTGTCACGGTAAGCTGGGCGACCGGCACATTCGATGCATTGAATTGCAGGATGGTCGGCGGATTCATTCCGCGCGGCATTTGCCTGAGCGCCGTATTCGCTCCGGCAGTGATCTGTGCAATTGCAGATCCGATATCGGCGCCTTGCTGGAAGTAGACCTTCAGGATGCCGATGCCGGCGATCGATTGGGATTCGATCTTCGCAACACCATTCACCGTGGCTGAAATGGCACGCTCATCGATCAAGACTACGCGCCGCTCCATATCTTCGGTCGAGAGCCCCGGATAATTCCAGACTATACCGACGACAGGAATATCAATGGTCGGAAAAATATCGACCTGCATGGTCGATAGCGAGAGTGCTCCCAGAATCAGCAGCAGAAACGATAGTACGGCTACCGTAAACGGCCGACGCAGAGCAAGTTCAACAAACCACATCTATGGTAAGGGCAAATGAATTTAAATCTCGGGGGAAATTCTTGCCTGACTACGCGAAGGGCTGCTAAAAAGTTACATGGGATACCATATAAATATATTATCTTTCCGTTAAGGCTAACGGGACCGTCCCTATCGGGCTTCGATCTTCCCCGATTCTTCCAGGACGACCTTATACCCCTCTACCGTTTTGGGTATCTTTTTTTCAATGGTTGCGGTTCGGCGTTCGATAAAGACCATGATGCATGGTTTGCCGTGGGACTTTCCTTCGCCTGTACCTGTGACTCCCGGAATCTCCATCCATTTATCGGTATATTTCTTAAGGACTTCGGTGATCGTCATCTTATGCTTCCTCACTTTTGTTGAAGTCGAGTCCCGCATTGCAGAAGCTGGTCCGTGCGTACCGGCTCCGGAAATCGATATTGATAAGAGAAGAGTAATGAGATAGGCCATGGCCTTAAAAAGAAAAGGGCAACCGGTAATGGCTGCCCTTTACCTTGTTATGTACTAAACTATTAGTTTGGCTGAATGTCGATAGCCAATGCATTGAGAACATCGCCGATCGGATTAGCGATCGTCGAGTTCGAGCTTCCTGCAAAGAGCAAGCCGACCGGGTCGTTCGAGGAATTCTCAACGATGAGCGATCCCGAATCCCCGGCAGCGCTGAATGTCGTTGAGGTAATATAGATCTGACCGACGAACTTTGCCGTCTTGCCCTGACCGTACGATACGCTGACCGTTACGTTAATGGCACTGATAGCGCCCTGCGTAAAGCCCGTCGTGCGTCCTGTCTTCTTGACCTGCATTCCAACTGTTGCAGCAAGCGTTGTGTTGGTCGGAGTGTAGTTAGTCGTAGCACTCATTGAAGTCGCCGCGATGCCGCCTGAAATTTCAGCGATGGCGCAATCGACGCGGTTCGTCGACTTCCGAGCAAAGTTGATCGGAATGAAATTCGAAAGCGAAGCTACCTGTCCGGTCTGTGCGCATTGCGGAATAGCATCGTAACGGCCTTGCTGATCGATGCGCTCACCGATCGTTGCTGCATTGACGCGGGCAAAGACGTGATTGTTGCTCAGCAAGTACTGATGTGTTCCGGTCGCTCTATCTCTAACGACGCAGGAGATCGTACCTGCAGCACATTCCTTATCATTACCGACACTGACGCCGCTATACATCGGTGTGCGATATGTTCCGGTAAATGCGAAAGCTTTCACTTCTCCGATATTCTCGACGCGTGTCCGAACGCCTTCAACTGCCGAAGGAATTCCTGCAACAGCGGGACGATTGGTGAATACATAGACGGCTGGTGAGCCATCATCGTTGACTCCGGTACCGGTTCCGATAACGCCATCGATAGCCATCAGCTCATCGGTGTGACGGTTCTGAATGGCAATGGTCTGGCCGAGATCAGATGCGGAAAGTGCATGCTGGTTGACCGAGGTCGGAAGGTTCTGGCTGGGATTCGATCCGCTTCCACTATTCTGACAGCCCGTATAGACGCCAGTGATAAGTAATGCGGCAAACGCGAATGTTATAATCCATTTCGCTCTGGCAGTGAATATGTTCATTGTTTGTTTCTAGGTTTGATGTAAGAAAATCAGGAATTAAGAGAATTCCGGTTGTTGATGCTTCTAAACTACAACACTACCCGAATCTTACAAAAAGTGATCTCCAAAAGTTCACGGCTAGTCCGTAAAATATTTTAATCCGCCAATTACCGGGTTTTCGCCTGAAATCGCAGAATTTTAGGTGAAATTATCCCATAGAGAACTTGTGTTTTCAGCACTTCATTTACCAGGACTGATGCCGAAGACGAAATTGCCAGCGAATCTTGATTGGGAAAGTATTGCCCGGACCGTGCTCACATCGCGCGCCATCGATAAGATCGAGGAGACAGAGCTTGTTCCGAAAGGCCTGGTGACCTATCAGTTCTCTGCCCGTGGTCATGATATGATCCAGGCAATTCTATCCGAATGCATTAACCACGAACATGACGGCGCAACGGTCTATTATAGATCGCGGCCGTTCGTCCTTGGCCAGGGCCTCTCGGCCGAAGAATCGATGGCAGCTTCGATGGCTCGTTCGGGCGGAGTTCACGGAGGGCGCGACATCGGAGTCGTCCACTTTCTTCGTCCCCGCCTTCGCGGCACCGTGCTTCCGGCTTCCGGCGATGTCGGCGCTCAGTACTCTCCGGCCATCGGCTGGGCTCAGTCGATCCTTTATTATGCGAATGTCTTGAAAGACGATTCCTATAAAGGCGCCATTGCCGTTGCTCTTGGCGGTGACGGATCGGTTGCAGCCAATGGATTCTGGGCTGCGCTCAATGCTTCGACAACACAAAGGCTTCCGCTTCTTTTTTTCATCGAAGATAATGGCTACGGCATTTCCGTTACCGGCGATTTCCAGACTCCCGGAGCGAACATTGCAAAGAATCTTGCATCGTTCGGAAATCTGAAGATCTGGGATGTCGATGGCACCGATCCCGAAATTGCTTCGAAGAATATTTCCGAAGCAGTCGAATACACCCGTTCCTGGAAAGGCCCGGCGCTGATTCGGCTTACTGTTCCGCGCCTTGAAGGCCATTCGTTCGTCGATACGCAGAGCTATAAATCTCCGGAGCTTCTTCAAACTGAGCGAGCCAACGACCCCCTTCTGAAATTGGAGAAATATCTTATCGCAAGTAAAATATTTTCCAAGAAAGATTGGGATAGCTTGGTCAGCAAAGTTGAAGCAGAAGTAAATGCTGCGCGCGATCGGGCGCTTGACTCTCCGCAGCCCGATACATCGACCGTTCTCGATCACGTTTTTTCGGCGAAGCCTATTGAAATAAATTCATCGCGCGATGAAGGCGTTCGAATGAATTTGCAGGATGCCGTCCGCAAGACTCTGGAAGTCGAGCTTGCACGAAATCCGAAGCTCCTCATATTCGGAGAAGATGTCGGAGCCAAGGGCGGAGTGCATGGCGCCACAGTCGATCTGCAAGTGAAGTTCGGCAAGGACCGCGTCTTCGATACATCGCTTTCGGAAGAAGGCATTATCGGAAGATCGGTCGGCATGGCCTTTGCAGGTTTGATGCCTGTTCCGGAAATTCAATTCCGCAAGTATGCCGATCCAGCGACCGAGCAGATCAACGATTGCGGCACGGTGCGCTGGAGATCGAAATCGCAGTTCGCCGCTCCGATGGTCGTTCGCATACCGGCCGGATATGCGAAGAAGACGGGCGATCCGTGGCATTCGGTTTCGGGCGAAGCAGTCTTCGCGCATCAGATTGGCTGGCGAATTGCCTTTCCATCTAATGCCGAAGATGCCGTCGGCCTTCTGCGCACAGCGCTGCGCGGCGATGACCCGACATTTTTCTTCGAGCATCGCGCACTACTCGATACACCTCCGGGAAGAAGAAATTATCCCGGAGATGAATTCATGCTGCCCTTCGGTAACGCCCGAGTTGTTCAGGAAGGAACAGATCTTACGATCGTTACCTGGGGAGCAATGGTCGAGAGAGCGGTGAGTGCTGCGTCGATGTCGGATGGTCGATGGTCGATAGAAATCATCGATCTCCGAACGATCATGCCTTGGGATAAAGAAGCGGTATTGGAATCGATCAAGAAAACAAGCCGCGCCCTTATCCTTTGCGAAGATAATTGGACATCGAATTTCGCTGCCGAGATCTGCGCCACTATCACGCAAGAAGCATTTGAATATCTCGATGCACCTGTCGAGCGCCGCTCAACTCCCGATGTACCGATTCCCTACAATGTAGGTTTAATGAATTCCGTACTTCCCGGAGCAGAAGAGATCGCCAAGGCGATCGAGAAGATCCTGGCGTTTTAGTTTTTCAAGTTGTCAATGAACGGACGGGAAGGGGAAGGGGTCGATTGTCGATAGTCGATGGTCGATAGTCGATGCAAACGATAGCTGGTAGTTCAAACGATAGCTGGTAGTTGACAGCTGGTAGCTGGTAGAAGCTAATCGTTTCGGAAGAAAGCTAATAGTTGGTAGCTGGTAGACGCTGTGACTGTCTCCAGTGGGACGGACTCTCAGTCCGTCCGACAGAGTCAGCCCGCCATCAGAACTCGGATTCGTCGGATTAACGGATTCTTCGGATTATAACTCCTGAGATAAAGGACTTACCCCAGACGGACTACCACTGCATACTGCTAACTGCATACTGTCAACTGCCTACTCGCACCGCAGTCCCCTTTTCGCCAAAGCTCACTTCAAACAATACTCTCTCCCTTACCGGCAGGACACTCTCGCAAGAGCGATCTGTTTGCCATCCAGATAAAAGCACAAAAGAAAACCGTTGAAGCGAACTTCTGAATACAAAAATACGGAATATAAATGCCGAATACAAGTACAAAATTTGACAATAGTCCCCTTAAATTCCTGATAATTTATTGAAAAACAATAAAATAGAAGAAAAACACAACTGCCCAAAATGAGCTGGATTCGAGGAAAATGGTTCGCAACATTCGGGCGATTCTGCCTCGCCCGGTCATCGCGAGACCGGCACCAGCGGGTCGAAGCAATCTTAACCGAGAACTGTCTCCAGTGGGACGGACTCTCAGTCCGTCCGACAAAGTCAGCTCCGCAGAACGGACTAACCCGCCGTGGCGGGCGTTCCACTGAATGCCCTCTAAACCTTGAAACAACCTTGTCATTTCGACCCGAGCGCAGCGTAGGGAGAAATCTGGCAATAAAAAATAAGTCCTTATTTCTTCAACGGCAGGCGGATGCAATCATCGTGATATTGTTATCGGGAAGTTGGAGATTTGTCCGTCTTAACCTCAATATCATATTTTCCGAAGATAAAGAAGTACTATGGCAGTAAGAATACCGATCGATATTCTCGCTATCAATTGAGTTCTTTTATATCTTCTCTCTTTATCCATACAAGAGAGAACTCTCATTTGTGAGGTTAAGGTTCGGATAGGTTTAACGGTCTTCCAATTCTCACTCATGCACCAACTTCACCGTCTTCACTTCTCCAAAGCCAGTCGAGATCCTTGCATAGAGCGTGCCGTGCGGTAAACTCTTTCCATCAACGGTTATTGTATGTTTTCCTTCTTCGAACGACGAGCCTTTGCCATTTGCCCACACCTCATGACCAAGAATATCGTAGATCGCAAGATCAACATGATCAACTTGATTGATTGTAAACGTAAGTGTCAGAACGTTTGTAAATGGATTCGGACTCGAAGTAAATGATGCATTTGCAAATGGCTCACTTGGAGAAGGTGCCCTGCTCTTATCAAGGAGAAATCCTAAGCCGATAGAATCAAGTGGAGGAAGATTGTTTACAGTGTAGCCGTCAATATTCACATACACATCGGCAGCGCTATCAGTGGCATAGCCTTTGTCCAATCCGCTACCCCAACATTCCCGATGATTCTTGCGCAAATAATCTAAGACTGAGAGATGTGCCAAAGGGCTATATTTTCCATACTGATATGTATCGGCAATACTTCCCATGCATGCGCAGAAATATTCGGGCTGGATTCTATTCAAGTACAATACGGAATCTAACCATGAGCGATATCGGTCGAAGCGAGTGGTATCATTGCTCATGAATTGTACGGCTCCATCGAGATGAAGAAATGCACGCCAAGATGTGTTATCACTAACTGCACATACTTGAATATACAACCGTAATGTATCATACTGAAGCTTCGCCTCCTGTTCATTGCCTGGACTCACTGCCTCCCTCTCTCGTAAATGAGCACAAGTATCCGGCCAACCTTGAGCATACAACGATCCTGTGGAGATCAACATCGTGCAGTAAACCAGAAGTATTTTGAATCTACTATTCATGAATCAACTTCACAGTCTCAACTTCTCCAAAACTAGTCGAGAACCTTGCATAGAGCGTCCCGTGCGGCAAGTTCTTGCCATCGATGCTTATCGAATGCGTTCCGATTTCGAGGGGTGAGCCTTTGGCATCTTGCCACACCACATGGCCAAGAATATCGTAGATCGCAAGTTGAACATGATCAACTTGACTGAGTGTAAACGTAAGTGTCAGATCATTTGTAAATGGATTCGGACTCGATGTCAGTGAGGCGCTTTCAAAAGACCCTCTTGGATGAGGTGCCTTGCTCTTATCAAGGAGAAATCCTAAGCCGATAGAGTCGAGAGGAGGAAGATTCTTGACGGTGTACCCATCGATATTCACAAAGGCATCGGCAGCACTATCGGCAGCATATTCTTTATCTCCTCCGGAGCCCCAACAGTTCGGATGCTCATGGCGCAAATAATTCAGTACGGCTAAGTGGGCCAACGGAACATATCTTCCATACTGATAGGTACTGGCAATCGCTCCTACAACGGCACAAAAATAATCCTCGCAACTTCTATTGAGATCTAACGCCAAAATAAGCCACGCACGATAGTGGTCAAAACGAGAAGTATCATTGCTCATGAACTGTACTGCACCATCAAGGAAACTGAACGCGTCCGCGGCCGAGCAATCAGACGGAGCACATAGTTGTACGTACAATAGTAATGTGTCATACTGTAGTTTATACTGCGCCTCATTTTCCGGCGTACCTGCTTCCCATCTTTTTAGATGAGCACAAGTATCTGGCCATCCCTGAGCGGACGCCGATCCCGCACAGATTAACATTATGCAACTGATCAGAAATATCTTGAATATACTATTCATGCACTAACTTCACCGTCTTCACCTCTCCAAAGCCCGTCGAGATCCTCGCATAGAGTGTACCGTGTGGTAAACTCTTTCCATCAACGGTTATCGTATGCGTCCCTGCTTCGAAGGGTAAGCCATTGTCATCTCCCCAAACAACATGACCAAGAATATCGTAGATCGCTAGATCAACATGCTCAACTTGATCGAGTGTGAAAGCAAGCGTTAGAACGTTTGTAAATGGATTCGGACTCGACGTAAATGATGCGCTTGCAACTGACTCGCTTGGATGAGGTGCCTTGCTCTTATCAAGAAGAAATCCTAAGCCGATAGAGTCGAGGGGAGGAAGATTGTTGACGGTGTACCCATTTATGTTGACACGCGAATCAGCAGCGCTATCATATCCGTAACCCTTGTCATCTCCGGCACCCCAACAGTTAGGATGATACTGACGCAAATAATTCAAAACAGAGAGATGCGCCAAAGGCACATACTTCCCATTTTGGTATGTACTTGACATCGCGCTGACGCAAGAGCAAAAATAATCCTCACAAGTTTTGTTCACATCGAGCACTGAAATCAGCCACGCTCGATAGTCATCAAATCGTGCAGGATCATCGCTCATGAACTGTACTGCACCATCAAGATAGCCGAATGCACCGGCAACACTACAATCCGAGGCGGCACATGTTGTCACGTATAATCGAAGCGTATCGTATTGTAGTTTATAGTGCGCCTCATTTTCCGGCGTACCGGCCTCCCATCTTTTCAGATGGGCACAAGTATCCGGCCATCCCTGAGCGTAGGCGGATGGTGCACAAATAAATATTGCACAGCAGATGATTAATATCTTGGCATTTCTAGTCATGTATCAACTTCACAGTCTTCACCTCTCCAAAGCCTGTCGAGATCCTTGCATATAGTGTACCTTGTGGTAAACTTTTCCCATCGAGAGTTATCGTATGCATCCCTGCTTCGAGTGAAGAGCCTTTGCCGTTTCCCCAGACAAGTCTGCCAAGTTCGTCGTAAACTTTTACAGAAGTATACATCATGCGTTTCAAGTTAAATTCAAGCGTTGTTTCCTTGACGAAAGGGTTCGGACTTGAAGTGAACGAAGAAAAGTATTGGTCCGAAGGCCCAATTTCCGGATTGGGTACACTCGAACGAGCCAAGAGAAAACCTAATCCAAGTGAGTCAAGAGACGGTAGATGATCGACATCATCTAGATATCCCATATCTGCGTCATAAGCACTATCTTGAGCATATTCCTCATCTCCACTCGCGCCCCAACATTCCCGATGCTGCCGACGTACGTAGTTTAGAACCGCTAAATGTCCAAGCGGGCTATACTTTCCATATTGATATGTTCCGGCAATTGCACCTAAACATGCGCAGAAATATGCAGGATTTGTCGCGTTAAAGTATATAACAGAGATTAACCACGATCTGTATTGATCATATCGATTCGTATCATTGCTCAGAAGTTTGACAGCACCGGCCAGAGGCGTGAATGCCAGCCATGAATCATTATCTCTAGAAGCACATAGTTTAATATAGAACTTCAAAGAGTCATATTGCTGCTGAGCTTGCATGGCATTTTGTGGCTTGACATCTTCCCATGCAGCTAAATAGGCACATGTGTCGTACCCCTGAGCATACGCCAATGTTGCGCAGATAAACATTGCACAATAGAGGATACCGATTTGAATACTTGTTCTCATATCATGCAATGTCCATAGGGGCATCCGCCGCGACGGACGCGTGCCCTCTTGACGATTTCTAAATATCTCTGGATATGCATAACTTCAGCAGGGCACGCGCAGCGTGCCCCTACAAACATCATCATTTCTCAAGCATACATTGTCATTTCGACCGGAGCGAATAGCGTAGGGAGAAATCTGGCAATAAAAAAGCAAATCCATATTTCTCTCCAAACATTGTCTTGGTTGCTTCGCCTGAAGATCTAAGGACTTATCTTTATTAAATGATCTCTCTCTCCGCCTGCCGCTCGTTTCACTCGCGTCAGGCTCCGTTCGAGATGACAACCTTAAGAGCATTGCCGGCAACGTTATCGTGCCTATGGTTTGACAGCATGCTCTCATAATTATTCACGTATCAACTTCACCGTCTTAACTTCTCCAAAACCTGTCCTTAGAACAAACGTGTAAACACCGGGTGAGAGATGCAATGCATTCCATTGATATACATGATCACCGGCATCGAATTCACCTGAGACTAGATGAGCGCACTCGCTGCCGAGCTGATCGAAGATCTTCACATCGATATACTCGCGTTTAGCAGTTGAAAAAGAAATCGTTGTCGCCGTGGAGAAAGGATTCGGAAAATTTGGATGAAGGGTGATGTCTGAAGTCATATCGGCTTTCTCCGTCGGTGCGCTGAGATCGGAGAGCGGGCGCCACCAAATTCCGTTAGAGCTAGTCCCTGCGAAAAGATTTGAGTTGCTTACTGCAAGAGTTCGGCCATCGAAAAACGTTACACCATCGTTCACACTCTTCCATCCATCTGAGCCGAGCGTTGAAGTGAAAATTCCAAATCCCGTTCCGGCAAAGATATTCGTACCGCTAACGGCAAGCGAGAAAACGATAGTATCAGCCAAACCCTTATTCGTCAATGACCAGCTTGAGCCAAGATCGGATGAGAAAAAGACGCCGTTGCCGGTTCCGGCCCAGAGTGTCGAACCGTTTGCAGTGAGACAATAGATCTGGGAATCCGCCAAACCGTTATTCATTCGCTTCCACGTCATGCCGCTATCAAGTGAACCAAAGATACCTCTCGCCGCAGTACCGGCATAAAGTCTTGTTCCCAGAGCAACTAATGCTCGAATCGACGTATCGGACAATCCATGATTAACGCTCGCCCAACTTCGATTCGTATCGGAAGAACGAAAAATGCCTCGATGATCCGTTCCTAAGAACAGATCCGTGCCGATCACTACAGCAGAAGTAATGTTCACATCTGCTAAACTTGTAGTATTTGATGACCAGGTAGTACCTGCATCGGTCGAACAAAATGCAGAACCGAGGTTGCCTCCTGCGAGATACATATTGCCATCCACTGCCAGGGCCTGGATAAATCCCGTCGTGCGTAATTCGGAATCCCAATTGCCTGGCGCAGCATAACGAAATACTCCGCCACTGCCGCCAATAAGAAGATCAGCTCCGCTTGTAGCAAAGGTCCCTATCCCTGCAAGTTGTAGTCCATGATTTACAACTTCCCAACTATCGCCGTTATTTCGTGTACGATAGACAGCGCCGTAAGTGCCGACAAATAGACTTGTGGGACTTTCGGCAAAAGCATTAACGCGAGGATGGAAGATACCATTATTGACAGCTGACCAGTTCAGGCCATTATCGGTTGAACGAGAAACACCGCCGACCCATGTTCCCCCAAAGAGAGTCGAATCTCTCGTGGCAATTAGCTCTGCAAAATTAGTATCACTCAATTGTGTCCACGTTCTGCCGCTATCGGCGATGCGGAAGACGCCCTTATTTGTAGCTGCATAGAAATACGAGCCGCTTGCGACAAGCGCATTAATGGTAAGATTCTTCGGACTATCTGTTGACAAGGACCAATGGATCCCATTATCGGTAGAGGTAAAGAAGCCGCTGCCCGTCCCTGCATAAAGCGTCGAACCGAGGGTGAGGATATTATAGAATCGGGCGCTTGAAGCTCCGGAATCAGCTTCTGTCCATGTCTCACCAAAATCAGTCGAGCGCGCCGCTCCTCCGAACTGAGAGAATCCAAAGAGGGTCGTGCCGCTAACGGCGAGGCCCCATGTCATCCGGTATTTCCCAATCAATCCACTATTTGCCCGACTCCAGTTTGCGCCGCTATCGATGGAGCTATAGACTCCGTCACCATCGGTGCCGGCGAAGATGAAAGAATCGATCGAAGCCAGCGCATAGATACCCGAACCGGGCATGTGTTGAGCATGATTCCAACTTTCTCCATCATCGGTTGAACGATATAATCCCCATGTCGTTCCTACGACGAGAGTTGATCCGCTCGATGCAAGACACCGGACGTACGCTACATAAGGCCCATTCGTCTGAACCCATTGCGCAGAGAGCCCAGAGGGATGCAGTACACTAAAGAGAATAGCAACAAAGAAGAAGTGTTTCATGTGTTCTGAACTAACGCCTCGAAATAGCTAAAGTTACATCGAAGCTTTTCCGCAGCGCATCATGTGCGTTTTTTTAGTCATGTACCAGCTTCACCGTTTTCACCTCTCCGAAGCCTGTCGAGATCCTCGCATAGAGTGTACCGTGTGGCAAACTCTTTCCATCAACGGTTATCGAATGCGTCCCTGCTTCGAGTGATAAGCCTATGCCATCTCCCCAGATAAGTCGTCCAAGTTCGTCGTAGATTTCTATGGTAGTATAGGTCGTTCGGTTTAACGTGAATCCTAGCGTTGTTTCTTTCGTGAAGGGATTCGGAATTGAGGTGAGAGATGCGATGTGTTCGCTCGAAAATTGAGAGGTTTGAGATTTTACATCTGATGTCAACAAAATGCCAAGTCCAAGAGAATCAAGCGGCGGTAACTGAGTGGGATCATAACCATCTTGAAAAGCGGAAAGACTGTCCTTTGTGAATTCCCTATCTAGTCCTTTGCCGTAGCACG